>CAZGAX010000005.1:0-54413 GCA_964523745.1 uncultured Halobacteriales archaeon
ACCGACCTCGAATCGACTCACTTCCACGAGGTCGGGGCCGACGACGCCATCGCCGACGTGGTGGGCGTCTGCTCGTTGCTGGCGGACGTCGACCCCGAGCGAGTGGTCACGACGCCACTCGCGGCGGGTGGCGGCGAGGTCGAGATGAGCCACGGCACCTATCCCGTTCCGACGCCGGCGGTCGTCGAGATAGCGGAACGAGCCGACTGGTCCCTCCGGGGCGGCCCCATCGACGTCGAACTGCTCACGCCGACCGGCGCCGCCATCCTCGCCCACGTCGCCGAGGGCGTCGAGTCGGTGCCGTCTCTCGACGTCGAAACCTCGGGATACGGGGCGGGGTCGATGGACGTCGAGGACCACCCGAACGTCCTCCGGGCCATCGTCGGCGACGGCGGGGGTGGCCTCCGGCGCGACTCCATCACGGTCCTCGAAACGAACGTTGACGACGTCTCGCCCGAAATTCTCGGCGGACTTCAGGGGACACTCGCCTCGGCCGGAGCCAGGGACGTGACCGTCGTCCCGACGACGATGAAAAAGTCCCGGCCGGGCCACCTCGTGAAGGTCATCTGCAAACCCGAGAACGCCAGGGCCGTGGCCCAGCGGCTGGCCGAGGAGACCGGCACGCTGGGCATCCGGGAACACGGCGCCGGACACCGGTGGATTGCCGACCGCAAAGTGGTGTCAGCAGCCATCGAAGTCGACGGCGAGGAGTTCGCGGTTGACGTCAAGGTTGCGAGCGACGCCGACGGCGAAGTCTACGACGTCAGCGCGGAGTTCGACGACGCGCTGGCTGTCGCCGACGAGACCGGGCTGGCAGTGCGCGAGGTCATGCGGCGAGCCGAAGCGGCGGCCCAGGACGACTGAGGCCCCCGGAGAACGGCGGCCGACCCGTCCTACCAGGCTGCCACTACGTCCGGCATACAGCCGTCGCCCGGTTCGTAGTACGAGAAGTGGTCCGGCACGTAGTTCACGTTGTGGTCGGTGTAGTTCCAGGGTTCGGTTCCCTCACAGCCCTCCTCGCCGACGGCGCTGTCGAATTCGGCCGTCGTGTACGCCCAGTTCAGCACGTCGTCGCCGTCCTTCCAGAAGTTGTCGAACTGCCCGACGGCCGACCCGATGTCGTCGCCGTATTCGCCGCCCGTAGAGACGGCGTCGTTGTCCACCGCCCCGCCGAGGAGTGTCCCCGAGGCGAGGAGATCTCGGTAGCCCCAGTTGTTCAGCGACGTGATTGTCTCGACGGTGACGGCGGCGCCCAGCGAGTGTCCGATGATCCGGAAGGTCGTGCCGGGGCTCCGGGCGGCGTAGTCCGTCAGGAAGTTCGCCAGCTTTGTGCCGTTTCGCTTGGCTATCTCGACGGCCGGCCACCAGTTCGTCATCCCGGTGTCGGCGTCGTAGCTGAACCCCACGACCGGCGCGTCGTGTCCGTTGCGAGACAGCGAGTGACTCACCGTCGCGAAGTGGTCCGGCGCGGCGTCGGCCGACGTCAACCAGCCGTGGACCGAGATGACGACTTCCGCCGGGTCCGCGCCGTTCCACCCGGGAATGGAACCCACCGTGTCGTAGTCGGAGGCCGTGTGACCGTCGGTCAGGTAGACGTCGTCGTACCACGTGATGTCGAAGTGGTCTCTGGTCGTCGCTCGCGGGAAGTCCGCCGGCCCGGTGATGTCGCCGTCGTCACCCGAAAAGGCCGCTGCGGTCCCCACGCCGCCGACGCCCAGCGCTGTGACGCCAGCCGCCACGCTGCCCCGCAGGAACGTTCGTCGGTCGATACGTGCACCTGTCGATGAATCGGAATGGTTCCCCACCATTCTGCCATCAAAGACGATTTAATTAACAATTAAAGTTTGGAAACTTACGAACAACGGGAATGGAGTTTGTTATCACTCCGCACGGTGTTCGTCGAGTGCCTCGCTGATGGTGAGGTCGCCGTTAGCAACCCGGCGGGCAAGCGTCTCGTCGATGGCGCGGTTGGTCTCTCCCGCTTCACGGGAGCGGTCCTTGATGCGCTGGAGTTCGCCCGCCGTCGGCTGGACGTCGCGTTCCTCGATCCGCTCGCCGTCGAGGCGGGCGATGTTGACCGCCGCGAGAACGTCGCCCATGCCACGAGTTCCGGTTCCCGCGTAGGGCGTCGTCCCGGTTTCGTCGACCAGTTCGACGGGGACGTCCTCGAGGTCGTCGACGATCCGAGACCCCACGAGTCGGGCGCCGTCGCCGATCCGAACGAGCGGGTCGACGGCGCCGTCGAGTTCCTCCCGGACGACCTCACCGACCTGTTCGGCCGGCACCTGGAACGTCGCCACGACGGTATCGCCCACGAGGACGGCGATACCGGGCCGATCTCCGGGATCGATGCCGACGACCGTCCGGCCGTCGCCGCTACGTAGCAGCGCCAGCGCTTCCTCGACGGCACGCCGGGGCTCGCCGGGGTCTGCCTGGACGACCTCGACGTCGACGGGGACCTCGGGCGATTCGCCGGACCCGGTTACGACGAGCGTCGTCTCGTCGGGCAGGTCGTCGCCGGGTTCGGTCGTCGTGAACGTGACGCCACGGTCCCGGAGCGCAGTGACGACCTCGTGGTAGACCTCGAAATCCGCCGTCGTGACGACTATCACACCTTCTCTTGGCGGGGCGGGAACTTACACAACTCGGTCCACGGCACCTGTACGTCTTTGTGGCGTCGGTTCGACACTGTAACCGATGGCAGCCCTTCACCCGGCTCCCAGCGTCCGGCCCGACGCCGCGGACAGGCCAGACACGCTGTACGCCCTCGTCGTCGGTATTTACGTCACGCTCCTCGTCACCCCCGCTCTCGTCGGCGTCCCGGCGACCGCTGCGGGTCCCGGCGTGGTCTACGTCGGGTACGTCACGGCGGCGACTGCTACTGTCGTGGCCGTGACCTGGCTCGTCCGGCGGTCGAAGGGACTCCCAGAGCGGATCGGCGGTTCGTGGCTCCAGTTCGGGTTCGCCGTCCTGGCGGTTCCGGTCGCCGGCCTCTACCTGTTCGTTCTCGCGAGTGACGGCGCTGTCCCGTTCCACGATAGTGTCGCCTTCGTCGGAATGATCGGTTCGGCCGGGGCCGTCGGATTGGGTTTGATTCTCGGCTCCATGAGCCGGACGCGGTACACGGCCGCCGTCGTGGACGAGGCGGGCGTCGAGGCCGAGTGGACGGCCGGGTGGCCTGACCGCCACCGCCGGCTCGTCGTCGTCTCGGGCGTCCTCCTGATGGCCGTCTCGGTCCTCTCCTTGCTCGGGCAGTTCGTCTGGGACGCGGACTGGCTCTGGCTCCCCTACTCCGCCTCGCTCGTCGGCGGCGTCACGCTGATCAACGTGGGTGCCGATCGTACCTATCGGGTTACCCGGGCCGGACTGGAGCGGAGCAACCAGGCCTCCCGGTCGATCTACGGCTGGGACGCCTTCGACGGCTTCGAGGTCACCGACGAGACGATAGTCGTCCGCTGGCGAGCGGTCTGGCGGCCGGCCATCCGCTGTGCCCGCGACCAGATCGACGACCCCGATGGCGTCACGGCGGCCCTCGACGCCCACCTGGACCGACGCTGAGTACGAGTCCTTTTATTACGGTCCCGCCAAACTCCACCCACAGTGAGCGATCCCGTCCCCACCGGCTGTGACCCCGTCGACGACCTGCTCGACGGGGGGTTCGACCGCGGCGCCGTCACCCAGGTCTACGGCCCGCCGGCTGCCGGGAAGACGAATCTCGTCCTCTCGGCGGCCGTCGAGACCGCTGCACACGGGAACTCCGCCCTCTACGTCGACACCGAGGGCCTCTCGCCCGACCGGATGGACCAGGTCGCCAGTGCGAGAGCCGAGCAAGCCGGGATGGACACCGCCGACCTCGCGGGGCGCATCGTCATCACGGACGCCCTGACGTTCGAGGAACAGCAGGAGGCCGTCCAGGACGCCGCCGAGTTCGCCGAGCAGGTCGACCTGATAGTCCTCGACAGCGCGACGGGGTTCTATCGGTTGAAACGCACCGAACAGGAGGAAGGCGAGGCGCTCCGGTCCGTCGCCCGACAGATCACCCACCTCCTCTCGCTGGCCAGGAAACACGACCTCGCCGTCGCCTTTACTAATCAGGTCTACACCGATCCCGAATCGGAGAAGAGCCGGGCGCTGGGTGGCCACACGTTGAATCACTGGTCGGCGGCCATTCTGCGGCTGGACCGCTTTCGGGGTGGCAATCGGCGGGCGACGCTGGAAAAACACCAGGCCAAGGAGGTCGGGGGGAAGGCGCAGTTTTCGATTACGGAGAGTGGGCTGGCAGCCGGGCAACGACGGTAACCGCGGTCAGTCTTCTCTCGACCCCCAGTCCGAGATTCCGAGCACCACGTCACACTCCGGACACGTCCACACCTTCGGCGTGCTCGGCGGGTGCGTCGCAGCCTCGATTCGCTCTGCCCAGTCGGTGATGTCTTCCTCACAGCGGGGACAGACAGCCATGTACACATCTACTCCGTGACACCACTTGTATCTACGCCCGAACCGGGTGACGTCGATTACTTCCAACACCGAATCGCGACCGTTCGTATATCAAATATAACAAAAATTGAGCGGTTGGACGCCGGTTCGCACGTAGTCGGCTCGTCGCCGTAAAATCAGTACAGCAGGTCGTCGTCGCTCTCGACCATGTAGAGAGTGCGGGCGGCGATGTTGACCGCGTGGTCGCCCACCCGCTCCAGGTCCCGAATCGTCAGTAGGAGGCGGTAGACGTCCTGCATGACCTCCTCAACTCCCACGTCCGAGCCCAGGTCCTCGCGCTCGATGAGGTCCCGAACCACGATCTCCGAGGCCCGTTCACACATCGCGTCGACCTCGTCGTCCCGGTCCGCAATTTCGTAGCAGGCCTCGGGGTCCTGGTCGGCGTAGGCGTCCATCGCGTCTTCGATCATCGCGATGGTGGCGTCGCCGACCTCCTGGACGTCGACGTCGGGGAAGACGTCGTGCTCGGCGTCGAGCGTGTAGTCCCCGAGATTGGTCGCGAGGTCGCCGATCCGCTCGAGGTCGGTGATGATCTTGAACGAGGCGGCGATGAACCGGAGGTCGCCGGCGACCGGCTGCTGGAGGGCCAGCAGGTCGATGCAGTCCTGTTCGAGCTCGAGGTACAGTTCGTTGACCTCGTGGTCACCTTCGATGACCTCCCAGGCCATGTCCTCGTCTTTCTGTTCCAGGGCGTCGAGTCCCATCCGGAGGCGTTCGAGGACGACCTCGCTCATGTAGAGGACGTCGTCGCGAAGCCCCTCGAGCTTCTCCTGATATCCCTCTCGTGGCATTACTGTTCACCTCTGCGCTCTCGGGAAACTAGTAGCTTTGGGGCCGGACGAATTTCGGCTGGATCTTCCCGCACCGGGATCACCCGAACTTGCCGGTGATGTAGTCCTCGACGCGCTGGTGCTCAGGGTTCTCGAAGATCTTCTCGGTGTCGTCGAACTCCACCAGTTCGCCACCGGTGAGGAAGACGGCCGTCTTGTCGGAGATGCGGGCGGCCTGTTGCATGTTGTGGGTGACGATGACGACCGTGTACTCCTCGGCCAGTTCGTCGATGAGATCCTCGATCTGGGAGGTGGCGATGGGGTCCAGCGCCGATGCGGGTTCGTCCATCAGGATGACGTCCGGGTCGACGGCGATGGCCCGGGCGATACAGAGGCGTTGCTGTTGCCCGCCGGAGAGGTCGAGCGCCGACTCGTCGAGGCGGTCGCTCACTTCGTTCCAGAGAGCGGCGCGCTTCAGGGCCTGCTCGACCGTCTCGTCCATGTCCTCGGTCTTGTCCTGGACGCGGAGGCCGTAGGCGACGTTGTCGTAGATGCTTTTGGGGAAGGGGTTGGGGTGCTGGAACACCATGCCGATCTTCCGCCGGAGCGCCACCGGGTCGACGTCCGTATCGTAGACGTTCTTGCCCTCGAACAGCAGGTCGCCCTCGATGCGGGCGGTGTCGATCAGGTCGTTCATGCGGTTGATACACCGCAGGAACGTCGACTTGCCACAGCCCGACGGGCCGATCATCGCCGTCACGCGATTGGCAGGAATCTCGATGTCGACGCTCTGGAGGGCCTGGGTCTCGCCGTAGAACACGTCAAGGTCTTTTGTCTCGATGACAGTGCGGGCCTCGTGTACGGCCTGTTCGTTCGTCTGCTCGTCGAGCCCTCCGCGCCCGGGGTCCGTCGAAATCAGTTGGTCGCTGTCGGTCTGTTCGTCCGCTTCCGCGTCGGTCGTGGTTGGATTCTCTTGTGACATGGGTCAGGCCTCCGTTTCGAACTTGTTCCTGAGCAGGATCGCCACCGAGTTCATCGTCAGCAGGACGACGAGCAGCGTGACGACGCCGGCGGCGGTGACACCACGCTGATACGCGTCTCCCGGCAGGAACGCCATGGAGTAGATCATCTGGGGGAGTGCGCTCAACTTGCTGAACAGTCCGTCCGGAGGGCTGAACCGAACGTCCGCTACACCGATCATGAGTAGCGGCGCAGTCTCGCCGATTGCCCGACCGAGCGCCAGGATCGTCCCCGTCAGTATTCCCGGCAGTGAACGGGGGAGGACGACGTTCCGGATGGTCTGCCACTTCGTGGCTCCCATTCCGTACGACGCCTGCCGCATCGAATCAGGAACCGACCTGATGGCTTCCTGGGCAGAGATGATGACGATGGGTAGGATGAGCAACGAGAGGGTGAACGCCGCCGTCAGCACCGTTCCGAGCCCGATCCCGGCATAGGTGAACGAGATTCCGAGTCTGTGGAAACCGAACTCGAGATTGACGAAGATGCCTAGACCGAGGAGTCCGTATACCACCGAAGGCACGCCGGCCAGGTTAGAGATGTTGACCCGAATGCCGCGGGTAATCGGTCCTGCAACGGGACCGGAGGGTGAGTACTCCTCCAGAAAGAGTGCTGCTCCGACACCGAGTGCAAACGTCAGGAGTGCGACCAGGGCGATGAGGAATACTGACCCGATGATGGCGGGATAGATGCCTGCAACTTCAGCGTTAGTGAGCGCCGGAATGCTGGTAAGGAACTGCCAGTCGAGCCACGGTTCGGGGCGCGAAAAACCGAGTCCAGACACGATGGCCCTTCCAAGGAGGAATCCGACGATGGCTATCGCGAGAAGCAGAAATCCACCCCACCGGTCACGGTCCCTGGCGGTGTTTGCGACCGCCACGACCACCGGGACTACTATCGTTACGAGAAGGACGAGCCAGACAGCGCGACTGACGACGCCGAACTGGTCGACCAGCGGAACTCCGAGAATCGCGACTATCGGGAGCCCGACGGCAGCTCCGACCGAAAATCGGCGGCCGTATTCGTAGCGAGCCGAGAGGACGTACCAGAGCGTGGCTGCGCCCGGTATCACGACCGAGGCGAAAATAACTCCCGGATCGCCTAGCAATCGGCCGACGTTCGATATCGGCCCGAGGAATACCGTTCCGACGATCGAACCGGCGATTAGAACACCAAGGATTCCGATGCCGGTCCAGGTCGCTTCACGGTTGTACCGGCCATATGCCCAGAGGGCCACGGCAGGTGCGACGAGGGTCAGGAAGTACGCGAACCAGACCGGACCTCCGGTGATGATGAGTAGAAGGATGACCAGTGCGATACCGAGCATCAGACCGCCGAGGACCGACGTGACGAGTTCGAGCCCGGCCGCACCGGCGGCTGGGTTGCGACTAGCGTACAGGAAAAATGCGATTAAGGGGAGGACAATAGTCAGGCCGAAGGTGCCGTACCAGCCGAGTCCAGCCGCCCACAGGCCGAACGCGTCCCAGAAGACGTACCCGAGAAGTACGGCGAGGGCGAGAATGCCGACGGTCGAGGCACCGAGCGCGAGATACCGGAATACGACTCCTTTGACCCGACTCACCTGCCCGAATCCGTCACTGTGTTTGGTCTTCGTCGCCATTATTCGTATTCCTCCCGGTAGCGAGCGGCGATTCGGTCACTGATGACGTTCATCGTCAACGTGATGGCAAATAGCGTGAGCCCGATAGCGAACATGGCGTCGTAGGCAATGCTGCCACCGGACAGCTCGCCGGTCGCGATGCTGACCATCGTCGCTGTCATCGTGGCAGCACCTTCGGAGTAGAGAGCGAGAATCTCTCCGGGCGGCACGTACGGTATCCCGAATATCGATTCGCTTGCCGGCAGGTCGAGCGGGCTGGTCCCGGCGGCGAGCGTGACGGCCATCGTCTCGCCGACTGCTCGCGAGATCGCCAGGATGAACGAGGAGGCGATTCCGGAGATGGCTGCGGGGACGACGATGTTCGTCGATACTTCGAACTTGGTCGCCCCGAGCCCGTATCCTGCCTGGCGGAGCGAATCCGGGACCGCAGACATCGCGTCCTCGCTAATCGAGGACACCATCGGGATGATGAGGATGCCGACGACCATGGAGGCCGATACTGCGTTGAACAGCCCCAGCGTCTTGAACTGGAAGCCGTCGATAAACACCCGAATGATCGGAGCGACTCCCCAGTTGAGCCAGTCGATGACGACGTTGAGAGCCGGCGTGATGTACACGAGGGCGAAGTATCCGTACACGACTGTCGGAATTCCAGCCAGGATTTCGAGCAGGGGTTTCAAGACCGACCGGGTGCGTGGACTGGCGTACTCACTGAGATATATCGCCGTCAGCACTCCCAGCGGGAGGGCTATCACGGCCGATCCGATAGTGATGAGGAGTGTCGCGACGACGAGGGGGAGGACACCGTAGACGCCCCGGGTGACGATCCACCTGGTACCGGTGAGGAACTGCACTACCGAGTAGTCCGAGAAAAACGCCAACGAGTTCAGGAGGAGGATGGCGACGATCCCGATAGTCGTCAAAATGGACAGTGCGCCACAGAGGAAGAAGACGGCCTTGTACACGGACTCGCGGATCCCGAGGAGCCCATCGTCGCGGGTGAGGTCGACCGTTTGTTCCTCGCTGTTCATTTTTGGTAGGTGCGGAGTGGGTACCTATTAAATACCCCGAGATTCGTCTACTGGACGGATTCGATGACGTCGTTGAGTTGGGAGAGCTGTTTTTCCATCTCCGACTGGGAGTTGGGGACGTAGCCGATTTTGTCCGCGACGAGCGATTCGTCCGCGCTCTTCTTGGTGAAGAAGCGGGCGAACTCGGCGACTTCCGGGCGCTTCAGCGCGCTCTTCTTGGGGTAGGTGAACAGCGGCCGAGCAAGGGGTGCGTACTCGCCGGACTTCGCTGCCTCCAGGGACGGTTTCACACAGCCGTCGCCGTTGTCGATGGCGAGTGCCTTGACTGCGTCCTTGTTGCCCTTGTAATACGCGAAGCCGAAGTAGCCGATGGCGTACTTGTCCTTCGTGACGCCCTGGAGGATGAGGTTGTCCTTCTCGGTGGCTTCGTACTGCGTGGTGTGGTTCGCGTCCTCGCCGAGGATGGTCTCCTTGAAGTAGTCGAACGTACCCGAGGTGTCCGCAGCGCCGAATCGCTCTATCTTCTCGTCCGGGTAGCTCGAATCGAGATCGCTCCACTTCTGGACGGGGTCTTCCCTCCAGATTTTGGCGAGTTCGTCGGGGGTCATGCAGTCGACCCAGTCGTTTTTCTTGTTGACGATGACCGTCAGGGCGTCGGTGGCGACCTTGACCTCGTGCCACTCGATGTCGTTGTCCTTGCAGAGCTGTTTCTCGCTCGGCTGGATGGGACGCGACGCGTTGTTCATCGCCGTGTTCCCCTTGCAGAAGTGGTTGCTGAAACCAGCGCCCGACCCGGTCTTCAGCACGTTGATGTTGACCTTGGAATGGTTGGACTGGAACTCCCGGGCCACCGCCACCGCGAGTGGGAACACAGTACTACTACCGGAGATGGTGATATCTCCAGAAAGCTGACCGGACCCACCGTCGGTCGAGCCACCGTCGCTTCCGCCGTCGCCGCCACCATCACCGCCGCCGTCCCCGCCACCGCTTTCAGTACAACCGGCCAGGGCGATCGCCCCGGTCGCTCCGGTACCGATCAGGAATTTCCGCCGCGACACTCCACGAGTGCTCTCACCTGACATCACCCGAACGGTGCCCTGGGTAAAGTAAATACCCTACTATGTTTTCTATTAGATGGCACCATTGTCTATATATCACAATGGAAAATAGTCGGTAGCTGTGCCGACAGTAAGACTTCCATACCGGGCGACAGGGCCGCAAACTCCCGTTCTCTACGGCGATTCTGGTCGGACGGCGGACGTTGGCTCTCCGGTCGCGCCACGACCGGCGTACTTCGCCATCTCCGGTCTGAAGTCCAGTGGTTTCCCGTACGTCTCCCGTCATCTCTCCTGGTATCGGGTCGGGTACCGTCGTTTCAACTGTAGTATATAGATTTGGATTGATTTATTGCGCTGGGGGCCAGACGACCGGTATGGAGACGCGCAAGGTGCAGGTGACGGGCGGTTCGACGTACACGGTGTCGCTCCCCAAGGACTGGGCCACCAACAACGACGTCAGCGCAGGTAGCGTCGTCGAGTTCCACGCCGAGGACGACCTGCTATTGCTCTCGCCCCGGACGGCCGATGGCGACAACACGGAGGGCAGCCTGGACATCACCGGACTCACCGACGAGGACCAGCTCACCCGCGCCGTAATGACGATGTACGTCAGCGGCTTCGACGTCATCACGCTGGAGACCAGTCGGATCACCGCCGGCCAGCGTCGCATCATCCGCGACGCGACCCAGGGTCTCGTCGGTCTGGAGGTCATCGAGGAGACGTCGGACCGCGTCGTCCTCCAGGACCTGCTGGACTCGTCCGAACTATCGATTCACAACGCCATCACCCGGATGCGACTCGTCTCGCTGACGATGCTCGAGGACGCCCTGGAAGCGCTTCTCGAAGACGACGACGAACTGGCCCAGGACGTCGTCGAGCGCGACGACGACGTCGACCGGCTCTGGTACATGGTTTCGCGGGTCTTCCGGACGGTGCTCCGGGACCCGACGGCAGCGAGCGAGGTCGGCTTCTCCCGCGAGGACTGCTTCGACTTTCAGTCGGCAGCCCGCCAGCTCGAACGGATCGCAGACCACGCCACGAAGGTGGCCGAACTCGCGCTCGAAGTCGACGACATTCCCGACGTCGCAGACGAACTGCTCGACAAACTGCTCGTCGAAGCAAACGAGGTCGCGGAAACGTCGATGGACGCCCTCCTCGCGGACGATTCCGACGAGGCGGTCGAACTCGCGACCGATGCCCGCGAGCAGATCCAGGCTGTCGACGACCTGGTTCGCGAGGTCGACAAGGAGATCCACCAGTTCGAGCCACAGACGGCACAGGTGCTCGGCCTCGTCGTCGACTCGCTGTCCCGGACGGCCGACTACGGCGGCAACATCGCCGAAGCCGCCCTCCAGAAGGCCGCGCCGCAGCCCTGAGTCTCGGAACATCCGGTTTCAACTCTCTCCACCGTCCCGGCACCCGGGACCCGTACCGAGCCCTCCTGAGAACTTTGTATCCGATTGTATGCCTCATAGCACCGTTTAACCAGTAGTCGCAACACCGCTCTGATGGCGTGCTCGCGCCTCCGAGTGATGCAAGCCTCGTCGGGCTTCGGTTTCGCCGCGAACGCACGCCCGGTGGCCTCTGAGCTCCTGGCCACCGGCCACCACCTTTTGCCGCCGACCGTTCGTCAAACAGTCACTACGTCTCCAGCTTCTTTGCAGCACCAAACTGTCGGCTATCCTCCTCTCGGTAGCCCTATAGTCGCCTCTTAGCGAGCGTTAAGGACCACGCCGGCCACCAGTCTGACGACGTGCGAGGAAACAAACGCGGTCACTCACGAGCTTCCACCGCCGGGCTTGCCTGCCCCCGGTTCCAGTCCGTTCGATTTCCTCGTACGTCCGGACGGTACCTCCAGCCGGTCCGTTCGCACCGCTACGTCGAAAACCCCACCCCGGTGTCAGCCTGCACCCGCCCGGTTCGACCCGGGATGACACCGGTTCCACGAGTCGAGCCTTGGCTCCCTGCCAGAGCGTTCGGCGTCACAGGGTCCACCTACGTTTCGTCGCGGTGACGCGAGCCAGCCGGGAGCTGTCCTCGGGGGAGTGCAGTTTGGTTCGCGTGAGGGGTTCGGGGGACCGTCCCAGCGCGGGGATGGCGTCGGTGAGCCGTCGACGATGCTTCCCGTCTCCCATCTACCCGTTTATCCACCTTGCAACGTGATTACGAGTAGCTAGGGGAGTCAAGTGGGTAACTGATAAACGACCGGAGAATCCGGCCGCTAGTCCTCGTCGACGAGGACGGCGTTGACCTGGCCGTCCTGGCCGGGGCGGGACGTGACCTTGGCGCGGCCCTCGCTGGTTTCGAGGATGGCGCCCTTGGTGACGATGTTCCGGCGGGCGTAGTTGGGGTTCGAAGGGTTCTCGGCGACGTTTTCGATCTCGGCGGCGACAGTCTCGCCACCCACGGCGACGCTGGCGGTGTCGACCGTGATGGCCCGCGTCTTCTCGGTGTTGCCCCGGGTGTCGACGTCCTTGTGGCGGGGATCGCCGACCTGGGTTTCCGTGGATTCCTCGCCGAGTTCGTGCTTTTTCTTCTTGCGGAATCGCCGGCGTCGGCCGCCGGTCCGCTTGCGTGGGGAGCGTCCCTGGTCTTTCATACCCGGTGAAAGCCCCAGCGCATACTTGAAGCTCTCGATGATAACCGGAATTGTGTCGAGTCCGCCATTGCCTGCTCTACGGCCACCGCGAACGGCCAGAATGCCCCGACGTTCTCGACTCGGTGGACTTGCTGCGCTCCTCGTCGCTCGCTTCGCTCACTCCTCTGTGGTGGCCGCAGACCACATCTGCGGCACTAGCGAGAGCGAAGCTCTCGCGTCGCTTGCAGCGTCCGCCTTAGTCGAGAACGTCGCCCCTTTCAGTTCCACCCGCGACGGCTGATTGGCCAAGCTTCGCGGGTGGGACTGAAAGGGGCCGGTCGCTCCTGGTTCGAGACGACGCAAGCACTGGAGGCGAGCGGAGCGAGCGGCGCAGCCGCGAGCAGCGAGCCGAAGCGCGCAGCGAGTCGCAGTCCAGGAGCGACCGGGGGCTTTCTGGCCGTTCGCAGTGTCAGCAGTCCGCACAGAACTGACCACCTTCCATAGCTAGACCTCGGTAGATTTACCACCGACCCAGACGCGGGCATCGACGATGAGTCTCCGACGGGCAGTCGCAGCGCCGTTCGGCCAGCAGGGCGTCCAGTCGATGGCCGAGAGCGAATTCGTCGTCGCGCTGTCCCTCGACAGAGACTGGTTCTCGCCCGACCAGGCCAAACGCCTCGTCGACGTCGCGCTCGGCGAGGGCCTCCTCGAACGCGACGGCGACGACCTGGAGACGTGCTTCGACCCCAGCAGTGTCGACGTCCCGGAAGATTTCGTCCCAGACGAGGACGTCCTCCAGGAACGGTCTACCTTCGAGCGAGTGCTCGACGATCTGCTCGACGCCGGCGTCCAGAAACAGACCGCCGTCGCGGACATCAACCGCCTTCAGGCCGACCTCGGCGTCACCGTCGAAGCCGCCGCCGTCGTCTACGCCCGCCGCCGGGACGTCGAGGTGGCCGACGTCGCCCGCCGGGCGAAGGACGAGCTATAACCCGCGAAGGTAATAACCTACGAAGGAAACATGGTCGAGGATCACGTCTCCGACGGCAAGCGTATCGCGGAATTGCTCTCGTCAGAACTCACCGGGCTGGACGTCGGTCCCCTCTCCGCGGTGTCCGTCACCGACGCCGACCCGGCCGTCGAACCGACGGCCGATGGGGCCCTGGCGTACCGGATTTCTCACGAAGGACTCGTCGTCGGCTCCGTCTTCGTCACGCCGTCGGCGGCCAGCGTCGCCTTCGAGGAGGACCCGGTCGAGTCTGTAGACCTGGCGAGCGCCGTCGAGGACGTCGGTCACCCGGGACTGTCCCTGGTCGACGACCCCGGGGACGGCGAAGTGCCGGTCCGCGTCGACGTCGACAACGGGGCGGCGGTGAAGGCTGCGGTCGACGTGCTCCGGGCGGTCCTGGGCGAGGATGGCCAGTCTGGCCGGAAATGAAATAATTCAGGGGAGCCGAGTCTGCGTCAGTAGCAACTCCCGGAGTTCCTCGGCGACCGACTCCTGGTCGACGGTCGCGTCGGCCTCCGCCGACGGCTCGAAGCGGTCGGTGACCACCTGGACAGTGGTCATGCCGGCTGCAGACGCTCCTTCGACGTCGGCCCGTGGATGGTCACCGACGAAGACTGTCTCGGACGGCTCGACGCCCAGCGCGTCGAGGATGGCGGTAAACGTTCGGGGGTCCGGCTTTCCAGCTGGAAGCTCGCCCGTCACGACGACGGCGTCGAAGAGGTCTCGCCAGCCGAGCGTCTCCAGTTTGCCGTACTGGGCCCGCGTCGGGCCGTCGGTCAGGACGCCGAGCCGGTAGCGCTCTCCCAGGTCTTCCAGAAGGTCTTCGACGCCGGGGAGCGGGACCAGTGACTCCTCGATGGCGTCGCGGTAGGCCGCCGCAACGGTCCCAGGGTCGCCGTCGTCGAGGAGGGCGTCGAAGATGGGTGCCCGGGTCTCGCTGGCCAGGTCGGCGCCGTGGGCGTCGAGGTACTCCTGGCGGTCGATGTGGCGGACGCCGGCCTCGGCCGTCGCCTCGTCGAGTAGCGTTTGGCGGTCCCGGTCGGGGACGACGAGCGTGTAATCCAGGTCGAAGACGACGGCGGCCGGTTCCATCGCCTCGGCGTACGTACCCGGACCATTTGAGCGTTGGCGACCCGGAACGTCGGGCGATCGGTCGTTATTAACATTTGTAATCGGGGAGCAAAACACTACTACTGACCCCGATTATCCGGACTCGATGGAGACAGAGCGACTGTTGCCGGCGGAGATCGCCGACGACGACTCGCCGGAGGGATTGCGTCGGCAGCGCGATTTCTACCAGCACTTGCTCGAGACGGTGGTCGAGGCGTTCCCGCATCCGGTTGGCGTGGTCGACGACGAAGGTATCGTAACGGGCTGGAACGAGCAGTTAGCGTCGCTCGTCGACGTCCCCGCCGAGGAGGCAATCGGCACGTCGGGGTCGGACGCTGTCGGGACCGAAAACGAGGTCCTCTCGGAGCAGGTCGCCCGCCTGGGCGAGGCCATCGAGGAAGACGAACCGAGAGTCGGCGAGACGGCCGACGGGGACTTCTGGGCCATCCAGGCCGCCGGCTTTCCCTTGACCGACCTCGAGGGTGACGTCGTCGGGGCGTTCCAGATCAACACAGTCGTCACCGACATCGTGGAGCGGAACCGACGGCTATCGGACGTCCAGAGCCAGATGACGGACGAAGTGGCCACGGCGACCCAGGACCTCAACGCCTCGCTCAGCGACACGGCCGACCACGCAAGCGCCATCACCGCAACCACCGAAGACCAGACCGAGACGATCGACGAAATCCGGACCGAACTGACGGAGGTCAGCCGGGAGAGCGAGGAGGTCGCCCAGCGGGCGCAACTGATCCAGGACCGTGGCGAACAGCTTCAGGACGACATCACTGACTCCGAGGATGCCGTCGAATCGGTCGTCAACACCATCGAGGACGCTGCCGAGGTCGGTGAGACAGTCGAAGACGTGGCGGACGACCTGGCTCACCAGGCCGAGGAGATTACCCAGGTCACCAAGACCATCGCCGACATCGCCGAACAGACCAACCTCCTGGCACTCAACGCGAACATCGAGGCAGCCAGAGCCGGCAGCGGGACCGGCGGCGGAACCGCTCACGGCTTCGAGGTCGTCGCCGAGGAGGTCAAGGCCCTGGCCACCCAGTCCCAGGACGAGGTCGGCAAGGTCCGCAAGCGGGTCCAGGCCATCCAGGACAACGTCGAGGAGACGGTCGAGGGCATCCAGCGCCTCCAGTCCCAGCTCGACGGCGCCGTCGACGAGTCACACGACCTCGCAGAGACCCAGGCGGCCATCACGGAGCACGTCCGGAACGTCCTCGAAGAGATGACGGCTGTCGCCGAGTCCGTCGACACGCAGTCCCACAAGATCCAGAACCTCCAGGGCGACGTCGACACCTTCGCCGAGCGGACGGCGGACGTCTCGGAGCGCGTCGGCGAAATTGCCGCGACCACCGAAGAGCAGTCGGCGACCGTGGCCGAACTCGACGAGACGGTCCAGAGCCTCGCCGACGAACTCGCGGACGCCGAACTGTAGTTTTATCTCCCCCCGCCAACCACCGGGAGACAGATGACGTTCTTCCACAGGCTACGCGACCGGATCGACGCCGTCGACAGCGTCGTTTCGGTCGGTCTCGACCCCGACCCGGCCCGCCTTCCCGAGGCCGTTGCCGACGCGGACCTGCCCCGCTGGGCGTTCAACAGGCGACTCATCGACGCGACCCACGACCACGCCGCCTGCTACAAGCCTAACGTCGCCTTCTACGAGGACCCCGACGGCTGGCGCGCTCTGGAGGAGACGATCGCCTACGCTCACGGCAAGGACGTCCCGGTCCTCCTCGACGCGAAGCGGGGCGACATTGGGAATACGGCCCGTCAGTACGCCTCCCTGCTCGACGACGCCGACGCCATCACCGTCAATCCCTACCTCGGCCGGGACTCGCTCGAACCGTTCCTCCAGCGCGAGGACAAGGGCGTCTTCGTCCTCTGTCGGACCTCGAACCCCGGCGGCGCGGACCTCCAGGACCTCGAACTGGCCGACGGCGACCGCCTCTACGAACGAGTCGCCGCCCTGGCCGACCTCTGGAACGCCAACGGCAACGTCGGACTCGTGGTTGGTGCGACGGCTCCCGAGGAGCTCGAAGAGGTCAGGGAGATCGTGCCCGACATTCCCTTCCTCGTTCCTGGCGTCGGCGCCCAGGGCGGCGACGCGGAGGCGGCCGTCGAGTACGGACTTGCAAGCGGAGTCGGCCTCGTCAACTCTTCGCGGGGCATCATCTTCGCCGGCGAGGAGGCCGGCGAGCGAGGAGCTGGTCACGACGAGGACGCCTACTTCGGCGCGGCCGGCCAGGCGGCAAAGCGACTCAAGGAACGGCTGAACAGGCACCGAAACCAGGATTAGAACCGGTAGGTGTCGACGCCGTCGGGCATGTCTTCGGGGTCTGGGACTCTGCTTCGGTCGCTCCCCCCGACGTCGGCCGCACACTCGACGCAGTAGCCGAACTCCTCGTCGTAGTGGCGCCCACAGACCAGTTTGCCACACCGGTCGCAGGTGTTCTCGACGTCCGCCCGCTGGCAGATTTCACACGGGCTGGAGACGCTCATGTGATGACGTAGCACGCCAGCCCCTTTGGATGCTTCGCCGCTATACGATTCTGGAGTTTCTGTGACTGTTGTTACTGAGACCGCAAACAGCCAGAAAGCCCCCGGTCGCTGCGGGGGTCCGACGAAGTAAGCACTGGAGCGGCCAGAGGGAGCGAAGCGCGCAACGAGTCAGAGCCCCGCAGCGACCGGCCCCTTTCTATCCCATCCACCTAGCTTGGCAGAACAGCCGACATGGGTGGGACTGAAAGGGGCGACAAGCGTGGCGGCTTCGCCGCCACGTTATAAGGCGGCGGGCTCCGCCCGCCGCCCAGTCTCCGGGAAGGTGGACGAAGTAAGCGACGCGAGAGCTAAGCTCTCGCTAGTGCCGCAGATGTGGTCTGCGGCCACCGCAGCCCGAAGGGCGAGGAGCGCAGCGAGTCCCCCGACCGGAGACAGTCGGGGCTTTCTGGCTGTTCTCTGCGGCTGGCACGACGACGCACCTCCGACGAACCTCATTTCCCGAGAGGCTTACGTGAGTAGCGACCGAATCGCCGGTGTGCACAGACGGCGACTGGTGACGGGGCTGACGGTAGCCTTCGCGATAATGACTGCCGCTCTCTTTGCGGTGGGAGTCATCGCCAATCCCATCGGCCTGGTCCTCGCTGCCGTGTTCGCCCTCGTCACGGGCCTGCTCTGGTACCAGGCCTCGGGACGGCTGGCCAGTCGCGTCTATCGCCGCGTCGAACAGCAGGCGGCAACGACGGATCGAGGGACGAGGCAAACCCGCCGGGAGCGACGCCGGGCGGAGCAGGGCCGTGGCGGCTTCGGCGCCGGCCCCAAAGAGGACTGGACCGGGCCGCGGCGAGGCCAGCGGGGCCAGCGTCGCCAGGGAACCGGACCGTTCGGGCGACAACGACAGCAACGCCGCCAGCGCCAGTCGGGCCCCCCTCAGCAGACCGGTCTCTCGGTTCGCCAGGCCGCCCGGATTCTCGGCGTCGAGCCCGGGGCCGACGAGTCCACCGTGAAGTCGGCCTACCGGGACCGCATCAAGGAAGTCCACCCCGACACCGAAGGTGGCGACGAGGAGACGTTCCGCCGGGTTCAGAAGGCCTACGAGCGGCTCTCCGACTGAATCCATACGACGAGCGACTCTCGGACTGAATTCCGACGGCGAACGGCTCCCCGACCGAAGCGCAAGCACCAAACCGGTCGCGGTGCCACAGGCGGGTATGACCGAGCCGTCGGTTCCCGACTCCGCGCCGCCGCTGGCCGTCGACATCGACGGGACGCTCACCGACGAGATGCGGGCTATCGACCCCAGAGTCATTCCGGTCCTGCGGGGATGGCCGGCACCAGTCGTCGTCGCCACCGGGAAGGCGATGCCCTACCCGGTCGCGCTCTGTGAGTTTCTCTCGCTCGATCCGAACGTCATCGCGGAAAACGGCGGCGTCGTCCTGGCGGGCCACGACGGACCGATCGGGATCGAGGGTGACCGGGAGGCGGCCAACGCCGTCGCCGAGGAGTACCTCGACCGGGGCTATTCCCTCGGCTGGGGCGAGGCCGACCTCGTCAATCGCTGGCGGGAGACCGAAATTGCCGTGAGTCTCGACTCGCCGCTGGAGCCGCTGGCCGAAATCGCCGAATCCCACGGTCTCGAGGTCGTCGACACCGGCTTCGCCTACCACGTCAAGTCGCCCAACCTGAACAAGGGAACGGGTATCGAGGCGCTGGCCCCGGCGCTGGATCTGGATCCCGAGGACTTCGTCGCCATCGGCGACTCGGAGAACGACGCACCGCTGTTCGAGCGGGTCGGTCGGTCCGTCGCCGTGGCCAACGCCGACGGGAGCGCCAGGGCTGCCGCCGACCACGTGACGGCAGAAGATTACGCCGACGGGTTCCTGGCGGCGGTCGACTGGCTGTGCGACGACTAAGGTGGGCCAGCCTCCGCCAGCGACGACCCTGGCGGCGCAGGGAACGGCTTAAGTCCCCGCCTCTCGGAACTGAGACCATGCCAGTAGCGAGCGACGCCGGCCGGGGGCGGTGGGCGTGAGCCTCCAGTCCCCGGTCGGGTCGGACCACCAGCTCGCCCGGCTCCTCCAGATCGGCGTCGTCCTGGAGGAGGTCGTCGAGGCCCGGGCGGCCAAAAACGCCCGGGAGTCCGACGACGTCGACGACGAACTCCGGGCGTTTCTGGAGGAGGCTGCCGAAGAGTCAGAGACCCACAGGGAGCGCATCGAGGCCCTCATCGACGACCTGGAGGCCGAGACGATCCCCTTCGAGGAGATCCAGACGCTCGTCGAACAACAGTACGAGGCAGAGCAGGACTTCGACGGCGTGTTGTACGACCAGCTGTGTAACGAGGAGACGGCCTACAAGTTCTACGACGACCTGATAGGTGCCATCGAGGAGTCGGACGCCAGCTTCGGCGTCGACCGCGAGCACCTCCTCGCCGTGCTACGGGAGATCCGCTCCGAAGAGGAAGAGGGCGTCGAGGAAGTCACGGCGCTGATGGAGGGCCGGGAATGACCTCGGAACTACTGCGGTGCAGCACCCGGGAGGGAGACGCGTGAACACGGCAGACCAGTACCTGAAGGCCATCTACCTGATCCAGGAGGCCGAGGACGGACCGGCAGCGACGGGGGCCATCGCCGACTCGCTCGACGTCAGCCCCGCCAGCGCCAACGAGATGATCGGCAAGCTCGAAGACCAGGGCCTCGCCAGCCACGAGAAGTACAAGGGCGTCGACCTCACCGAGGACGGAATCGTCCGTGCCAGGGACGCCCTCCAGAACTACTGCATCATCGAGCGCTTCCTCATCGAAGTCCTCGAAGTCGAAAACTTCCGCGAAGAGGCGAATCAGCTCGAACCGGTCATCGACGAGACGGTGGCCGAACGCCTGGACACGATCATCGACCGCGAGCCCCAGTGTCCGGACTGTTTCAGCGCCGAAGAAGACGTCTGCGAACTGCTGGAGATGCCGGTCGACGCGGCGGACTGACTACCGGCAGGCCCGGTGTCGAGAGAAACGCTTTCCTTCGCCCGTGGATAATCCGGAGTTGCAGTCCCGTGGTGTAGTGGCCAATCATATGGGCCTTTGGAGCCTATGACGGCGGTTCGAATCCGCCCGGGACTATCCTGCGAGGAACGGACGTGACGAGCGGATAGTCCCCGAAAGGATTCGAGCCCTGGAAGACGCAGCCCGGGAAGTGAGCGTAGCGAGCGACCCGGACCGTCTTCCTCCGGTTCGAATCCGCCCGGGACTATGAAATATATCTTACATTAATTCTCCTTCGCGCGGCACACATCACGAGGACACCCGAAACACGTCCAGTACGTCTGTTAGGTAGTGTAGAGCATCGACACCATTTCCGGAGTCAGTTGGGGACAGAGCTGTCGGCACGTACGTCGTCGACCTGTCCACACGTATTGGTACGTCTGACTGTGGAGTTCGATGGCGCGAGCAATCGGTCCCGGTTGCGGAACGAGCGGTGATACGTGGGTGACTCCCATATATTTTAGGGCGGCCTAAAATTCGACACCTTTACATTGGTTTAGGCGAGCCTAAAATATTGCATGCACCAGATTTACAGACGAAACCATCGGCGTCGCGCGGTGGAAGCAGCGGACTTCGGCGGTGAGGAGCCGTGAACTACCTCGAACGAGGAAACGACGCGATTCTCGCACAACAGACCGAGCGAGAGTCCAACGCGCGAACGTATCCCCGTCACCTTCCGTTGGCCATCCGGGAGGCACACGGCGTGACCGTGACCGACATGGACGGGAACGAGTACTACGACTGCCTGGCCGGCGCTGGCACGCTGGCCCTCGGTCACAATCACCCGAGAGTCGTCGAAGCGATGGAGAGCGTCCTGGACGGGGGCCGTCCACTCCACACGCTCGACATCTCCACGCCCGCGAAGGAACGCTTCGTCGACTCGCTGTTCGACAGCCTTCCGTCGGCGTTTTCCGGCTCCGCGAAGGTCCAGTTCTGTAGCCCTGCGGGGACCGACGCCGTCGAAGCGGCCCTGAAGCTCGTCAAGACGGCGACGGGTAACCGAAGTGTGCTGGGTTTTCAGGGTGCGTACCACGGGATGTCGAACGGAGCGCTCGGCCTGATGGGTGACACCGACGCCAAGGAACCCGTCCCCGGGCTGATGAACGACGTTCACCACCTTCCGTATCCCTACGACTACCGCTGTCCCTTCGACGTCGGCGGCGAGGAGGGTCACCGACTCGCTAGCCGATACGTCGAAAACCTCCTCGACGACCCCGAGAGCGGTATCACGGAGCCCGCGGGGATGATCCTCGAACCGATTCAGGGCGAGGCCGGCGCGGTGCCGGCACCCGACGAGTGGCTTCGGGAGATACCACGAATCACCCGCGAACGCGACATCCCCCTGGTCCTGGACGAGATCCAGACGGGATTCGGTCGAACTGGCGAGATGTACGCCTTCGAACACGCCGACGTCACGCCCGACGTCGTCACGCTCTCGAAGGCCGTCGGGGGCAGCCTCCCGCTCGCGGTCGTCGTCTACGACGAATCGCTTGACGTCTGGGAGCCGGGCGCCCACGCCGGTACCTTCCGGGGGAATCAGCTTGCCATGGCAGCCGGCGAGGCGACCATCGACTACGTTCTGGAGAACGACCTGGACGACCACGCCGCCGAGGTCGGCGCGGACTTGCGAGACCGTCTCGAATCCACCGCCGACCGATTCGACGCCATCGGTGACGTTCGCGGTCGCGGCCTCATGCTCGGCGTCGAGTTCGTCGACACTGACGCCGACTGGCAGGGGGCAGGCCCGCACGCACCGGACGGCGACCTCGCCGAGGCCGTCCAGGCAGCGTGCTTCGACCGCGGCCTCATCGTCGAACTCGGCGGGCGGGACAGTGCAACCGTCCGCTTCCTTCCGCCGTTGATCATCTCGACGGAGCAAGTGGACGACGTCGCAGCGATTTTCGACGAAGCCGTCGGGGCTGTCGTAAACGAACGACGCCGGACGCAGGAGGTGACCGCATGAGCGCTGACGAACTGTTCCTCGGGACCGACCGAGGCGCCGCTACGTACCGCGAGGCGATGGGACGGGCGGTCGACGTCGTGCTCGCCGCGTTCGCCGACGGCGGAGACCCGTACTCGGGACTGTCACCGGACGCTCTCGCCGCCCGGTTCGACGAGCCGGTCGTTCCCGAAGACGGCCGGGGTCTCGACGCGACGATAGACGAAGTGGCCGAGCGAGTCCTCGCACACTCCGTCGACGCGTCGAACCCCCGATGTGCGGCCCACCTCCAGTGCCCGCCGATGGTCCCGGGGCTGGTCGCAGAGACTCTTCTCACCGCCGCAAACCAGTCGCTCGACTCCTTCGACCAGGCGCCCGCCGCGACGGTCCTCGAAGAGCGAGTCGTCGACGCGCTCTGTGGGCTGTTCGACCTGCCAGCGGACGCGGACGGCGTCTTCACGAGCGGCGGTACGCAGTCGAACTTCCAGGCTCTGCTGCTCGCCCGGGACCGCTACTGTGACCGCCACTTCGGGCGGGACGCCCAGGCCGGTGGCCTGCCGCCGGAGGCGGCGTCGCTTCGTATTCTCTGCTCGGAGGAGGCCCACTTCACCACGAAACAGGCCGCTCACCACCTCGGACTCGGGGAACGCTCGGTGGTTACGGTGCCGACCGACGGCGACCGTCGGATGGACCCGGACGCGGTCGACGCGACGCTGACGGATCTCGAAAGCCAGGACGCCGAACCGTTCGCGCTCGTCGGCACGGCGGGTACCACCGATTTCGGGAGCGTCGACCCGCTCGCAGCCCTCGCGGACCGGGCCGACGACCACGACCTCTGGTTCCACGTCGACGCGGCCTACGGCGGAGCCCTCGCGTTGAGCGACGAGTACGACCAACTCCTTGGCGGCATCGAGCGTGCGGACTCCGTCGCCGTCGACTTCCACAAACTGTTCTACCAGCCCATCAGTTGCGGCGCGTTCCTGCTCCGCGACGGCGACGACTTCGAGTGGATGGCACGCAACGCCGCGTACCTCAACCCCGAAGCACACGACGAAGTCGGCGTCCCGAACCTCGTGGCGAAGTCCGTCCAGACGACCCGCCGCTTCGACGCGCTGAAGCCCTACGTCGCCTTCCGCGCGCTCGGACGGACAGGACTGGCCGAACTCGTCGAGCGGACGCTCGAACTGGCCGACGAAGCAGCGGCGCTCGTGGACGCGGCCGAGGACTTCGAACTCCTGCACGAGCCGACGTTGAACGCCGTCGTCTTCCGCTACCGGCCCCGGGGCGAAGTCGACGACAGGGCCGTGAGTCGCCTGAACGCCGCCGTTCGTCGGGACCTCCTCGCCGACGGTCGGGCGGTCGTGGCCCGGACCGACGTCGACGGCGTGACCAGCCTGAAGTTTACGCTGCTGAACCCGACTGCGACGCTCGACGACGTCGCCGCGATGCTGGACGTCGTCCGCGAAGCGGGGTCCACGGTCGTCGACGACCGCGAGGTGGCAGTATGAGCGTCGGCGCCGAACGGTGCGAACGTCCGGGCCTCGACCCTGCGGCCCGGGCCGACGACGCCACCCTGCACGCGTTTCTCAACTGCTACTTGCGAGAGACCGGCGAATACGTCGTCGACGACGAGGCCGTCGCAGGCGTCGATCCCGGTCCCGACGGGCTCTTGCGCAAAACGCTACCCGCACAGGGTATCGAGCTGCTGGCACCACTCGAGCACCGGTCGCCGACGGAACGCCACCTGTTCGAGCGTCCGGTCCAGTACCGGGTCGCCGACGACTCGGTGCATCCGGTCGACGCGACGACACTCGCGTCGCTCGTGGTGAAGGACCTCACGCTCACGAGTGACGGCGAAGCCGTCCCGGACGAACTCCTCGAACGCGTCCTCCGCAGCAAACGGAGCGTCGAATCGTTCGTCGCGGCACGCGCCGACGACGAGGACCGGCTCTACGCCGAACGCCTGTCGTTTTGCGACGCCGAGCAGGCGCTCGTCTTCGGCCACCACCGCCATCCGACGCCGAAGAGTCGACGGGGCATCGGGGCACAGCATCGGTCGACGTACGCTCCGGAATTACGCGGGTCGTTTCCGCTCCACTACTTCCGTGCGGCGCCCGACCTCGTCTCGGCCGACTCGGCGCTCGACCGCAGTGCCGCGACGTGGGTGAAAGACGCCCTCCGGGAGGACCCGGAGGTACCCGGTTCGTTCGTCGCAGAGTACGTCGAGAGCGACGACGTCCTCCTGCCCGTCCACCCGTGGCAGGCCGAGTACCTCCTCGAACAGGACCACGTCCGGCGCCACCTCGGCGATGGGCTCGAACACGTCGGCGCCGTTGGTCGGGAGTTCTCCCCGACGGCATCGGTCCGCACCCTCTACAGCGAGGACGCCCCGTTCATGGTGAAGTCGTCGCTGAACGTGACGATTACCAACTCCGTCCGCACGAACAAACGTCCGGAACTGGAGCGAGGCGTCGCCGTCGCCGAACTGCTGGATACCGAATTCGGCGCCGAACTGGAAGAGGCGTTCCCCGCCTTCGACATCGTGCGTGATCCAGCGTACCTCGCGCTCGACATCGGTGAGCAGCCTGAGTCGGGGCTGGAGACGGTACTGCGGGCGAATCCGTTCCGGGGCGAGGCCGCGGAGAACGCCACTCCGCTGGTCTCGCTCTGTCAGGACGCTATCGAGGGCCGGTCTCGTCTCGGTCGGATCGTCCAATCTATCGCCGACCGAGAGGGCCGACCGACCGACGCGGTGAGCGCCGACTGGTTCCGCCGCTACCTCCGGATCTCGGTGCGACCGGTGCTCTGGCTCTACCTCGTGCAGGGCGTCGGTCTCGAGGCCCACCAGCAGAACTCGGTACTCACGCTCGACGACGAGGGATACCCCGCGAAATTCCGGTATCGCGACAACCAGGGCTTTTACTTCCCCGAATCGGTCTATTCCGGGGTCGAGGCGTACCTTCTCGGCGTCGGCGAACGCGCGGACACCGTCTGCTCGGACGCCGTCGCCGACGAGCGCCTCCGCTACTACGTCGTTCTCAACAACGCCCTGGACGTGGTCAACGCGTTCGGATGCGCCGACCTCGTCGAGGAACGGCACCTCCTGGACCTCCTCCGGGACGAACTCGAACGTGCCCGGGAACGGTACGACAGACCGTCGTCGACGTTCCTCGACCCGCTCCTGGAGTCGCCGACCGTCCCTTGCAAGGCGAACCTGCTCACTCGCTTCCGGGGGCTGGACGAACTGGAGAACGACCTGGAGAACCAGTCCGTCTACGTGGACGTGAAGAATCCGCTCGTCACCGAACTCGACGCATGACAGGGCCAGACGCGACTATCGCGACGGAGTACGACTACCAGACGTACGACCGGAGCATCGAACAGACCGTCTCGGTTCGCCAGGCATCGCTGGAGCGCGACCTTGGTCGCCTCCACACGTGGCTGGGGAGCGAGCACGTGAAACCGTACTGGCGGCTCGACCTGCCGCTGCCCGCGTTCCGCGACCGCCTCGTCGAGAAGCTCGCGGACGACCACCTCACGCCGTACGTCGGCTGTCTCGACCACGTGCCGATGAGCTACTGGGAGTGTTACTGGGCGGCGGACGACGACCTCGCCAACCACTACCAGGCCGAGCCGACAGACCAGGGCGTCCACCTGCTCATCGGGCCCGAGGAGTACCTCGGCCACGGCTACGCGCTCCCGCTGCTGCGGGCTGTCGTCGCCATGCAGTTCCGGCACCCCGAAACCGACCGAGTGGTTGCAGAACCTGACAGCCGCAACGAGCGCGTCATCCACGTCTTCGAGCAGTGTGGGTTCGAGCCGCGGACGGAATTCTACTTCGACGAGGCCGAGAAGGACGCCCTGTTGCTCGTCTGCGAGCGCGAACGATTCGAGAGCGAAGTGCTCGACGGCCCCGTGGCACCGGCTCGGGAGGTGAGTGCCGGTGACTGACGACGTCTACAACGTCGTCGGCGTCGGGATCGGGCCGTTCAACCTCGGTCTCGCGGCGATGCTCGACGGAGTCGAGGAGGACACTGACGCCGCGTTCCTGGAACGTGAGGCCGAGTTCAACTGGCACGAAGGGATGCTGCTGGAGGGGACGACCCTCGAAGTGCCGTTCCTCGCAGACCTCGTGACGCTCGCAGACCCGACGAACCCCCACAGCTACCTCAACTACCTGCGGGAGACTGGTCGCATCTACGAGTTCTACTTCTACGAGACGTTCCAGGTGCCACGTCGGGAGTACAACGACTACCTCCGGTGGGTCACGGAGAACCTCGACAGTTGTCGGTTCGGTCGGGAAGTCACCGAAGTCCGCTGGGACGCCGACTACGAGCACTACGTGGTCACCGCACGGCATCCGGACACCGGCGACCGGTTCGAGTACCGCGGTGAGAATCTCGCCCTGGGCATCGGCTCCCGACCGCACGTTCCCGACCACCTCCAGGGCCACTCCGGGGACGACGTGTTCCACACGGCGAAGTACCGCTACAATCGCGACCGAGTGCTAGAGGCGGACTCGGTCACAGTCGTCGGCTCCGGACAGAGCGCCGCCGAAGTGTTCCAGGACCTGCTGGAGCGCCAGACGAACCACGACTACCGCCTCGACTGGCTGACCAGGTCGGACGGGTTCTTCCCGATGGAGTACTCGAAGCTCGGACTCCAGCACTTCACGCCGGAGTACGACCAGTACGTCTACGACCTCCCCCAGGAGGTCAAAGACGAGTTCATCCCGGACCAGGACCTGCTCTACAAGGGCGTCGACCCCGGGACGAGTGCAGGAATCTACGACATGCTTTACCGGCGGTCGATCGGCGACAGGGTGCCCGACGTCGGCCTCTTCGCCATGACCGAAGTACAGGATATCGAATCCGTGGGTGACGCGTACGCCCTCGACTGTCACCAGTGGCAGGCCGAGGAATCGTTCGTTCACGAAAGCGAGGTCGTCGTCCTCGGGACGGGCTACGAACGACCGAACCCCGACTTCCTCGAGCCACTCGAGGACGCCATCAACCGGGACGAACGCGGCCGGTTCGAGGTGACCGAAGACCACCGCCTCAGCATCGACGCGACGGGCGACGTCTTCCTCCAGAACGCCGAACTCCACACGCACGGCGTCGGCGTCCCCGACCTCGGCCTGGGTTGTTACCGCAACGCGAAGTTCGTCAACCGGCTCGTGGGTCGCGAGGCCTACCCCGAGGACACCGACACCGTCTATCAGGACTTCTCAGTCGAACGGTTCGTCGAACGCGCACCCGGCGCCTCCCGTCGGCACGGGAGTGAACTGACCCCTACGCCAACGCACGACGACTAACATGAATCCGAACGACACGACGCTGCAGAACGCGCTGGACGCAGAGATCTGGGAGACAGTCGAGCGCCGTCTCCTGACGAAGATGGTCGAAGAGTTCGCCTACGAAGAAATAGTTACGCCGCGGAAGGTCGCGGACGGCGACGATCGGGCTACCTACCGCTTCGACCTCGGAGAGGCGGCGTATCGCTTCGAGGCCGCCGAACGGCTGATGGATAGCCTCCACGTACACGAGGATACCGTCGAACGGTGTGTCGACGGTGGCTGGGAGGACCACGACGACCCGCTTTGCCTTCTGCGTGACATCGGCGAGACGACGGACCTCGACGGGCTAGCCGAAGGCAACCTCGTCCGCGAGTACAAGCGAACGCTCCTCGCCGACGCCCACATCGAGGCCCGCCGGCGGAATCGTGAGGACTTCGCTCCGCTGGATCTCGACTACGCTCACCTCGAAGGTGAGATGGACGGCCACCCGTGGATCACCTACAACAAGGGTCGCCTCGGGTGGGGCTACGACGACTACAAGCAGTACGCCCCCGAGCAAAAAGAACCCGTGACGCTCTCGTGGGTCGCCGTTCGCAAAGAGAAGGCAACGTTCGTCGCCACCGAGGACGTCGACCACGATTCGCTCGTCCAGAGCGAACTCGGTGTCCACTACGGGACGTTTCGCGACCGACTCACCGCGCAGGGCCTCGACCCCGACGCATACTATCTCCTGCCCGTCCACGACTGGCAGTGGGAGAACAGCATCGTCCCGCTGTTTCCCGCCGATATCGCCGCCGACGACGTCGTACCGCTGGGAGACGGCCCGGACGAGTACCTCCCCCAGCAGTCGGTGCGCACGTTCGTCAACGTGGACGACGAGGAGAAACACCACGTGAAGGTGCCGATGCGTATCCTCAATACGCTCGTCTGGCGGGGTCTCCCGGGCGATCGGACGGAACTCGCCCCGACGGTCACCGAGTACATCAAGGGGATCTACGAGCGCGACGACTTCCTCCAGGAACAGGGACTCGTCCTCCCGGGCGAGATAGCGGGCGTCAACTACGACCACTCCGACTTCACCGACGTCGACGGCTCGCCGTACCAGTACCACGAGCTACTGGGGGCGGTCTGGCGCGAGTCTATCTACACCTTCCTGGAGGACGACGAGCGAGCGATAACGCTCTCGTCGCTGATGCACGTGGACGGCGACGGCGAACCCTACCTCTTGCGCCTCGTCGAACGGTCGGGGCTCACGCTCGACGAGTGGCTGGCGGAGTTCTTCGACACCGTGCTTCCACCCCTTCTGCACTTCCTCTACCGGTACGGGACGGTGTTCTCCCCGCACGGCCAGAACACTATCCTCGTCGTCGAAGATGGGATCCCCACGCGCCTGGCGGTCAAGGACTTCGTAGACGACGTGAACGTAAGTGACCAGCCGCTTCCGGAACTCGAGGCGCTCCCCGACGAGATGCACGACGTGCTGCGGAAGGAGCCCCCCGAGGGACTCTGTCAGTTCATCTTCTGTGGGCTGTTCGTCTGTGTCCTCCGGTACGTCGCGGACGTCCTCGTAGAATACGGGGACTACCCGGAGGAGGAGTTCTGGGCGCACGCCCGGAACACCGTTCTCGAGTATCAGGCACAGTTCCCCGAACTCGAGGAGCGATTCGAGCTGTTCGACCTGCTCCAACCCGAGTTCACGAAACTCTGTCTCAATCGGAACCGAATCTTCGACTACGGCTACGACGACGCCCCCGGTCGACCCCACGCGTCCGAGCACGGGACGGTCACGAACGCGCTCCACGAAGTCACAGACGAACGACCCGACGATCCAAAGCAGCCCAATCCCGCCGATGACTGACAGAACGCCGATACGCTGATACAGCGGCGGTAGCCGCCACCCGTCACAGCGGTTGACCCGTTACTCTCGTCGGTCCCGGGGTTCAGTCGCCCGGGTCTGGCAGCCGTTACCGACGGAGTTCCAGGGCGTGGGCCGCGACGTCCTCGAGCGTCGCGTCCCAGCCGCCGACGGTGATGGTGCCGTCGTCGGTTTCCAGCGTGAGGCGGGCGACTTCCGGGAGCACGACCGAGAAGTCCGACGATGAGGACGCCCGAAGTTCGTGGTCGACCACCCGCCCCTCCCAGGCGCCATCGCGACCGGTGTCCGTTTCGTGGCCCTCGACGTAGGCGGTCGGTTCGGTGTCGAGAGATTCGCGTTCGAGGTCGACGATGGCTTGCCACGGCGTGAGGTAGCGTCGCGGGAAGCCGGACCGGTCTCTGACCGTTTCCGAGGCCGCCCAGAACTGCTCGCTGTAGCGCTGGAGCATCTCGACGATGTTCTTGTCGCGGGTGACGAGCGCCGGCCTGGTCACCGCAGGAGCAGAGATGCCGCGGAAGACGCCGTACTCCCGGTCGGCGGCGACTAGCATGTCGGCGGCGGGGCGGCGTCGGACGAGCGTTCCCTCCGGAAACGCCGACCTGTCGACCGGCGCGTCGGCCTCCCCGGACTGGACCAACACCCGAACGGTCACGTCACGCTCGACTGCGGCGTCGATCTCCTCGGCCAGTTCCTCGTACATTTCCGCCGACACGGAGACGAAGAGCCACCAGTCGGCCCGCTCGACTGCCGTACTCACGTGCCGTTTCACCGACGACTCGTGACTGACGACAGTGACGAACCCACCGGTCGAGGCGTCCGTGTCCTGGTACTGGCGCTGGAGGTCGTTGACCAGGGAGTCGAACGTCGAGGAAAACTCCTCGATCCGTCGCCGTTTGAGTTCCTGCAAGGCGGTCTCCGGGGGCGGCGCCACCGCCTCCTTGCCGCGGCCAGCCTCGTGGACTTCCAGCAGGCCGATCTCGTCGAGGTCGTAGACGACGTCGTAGATGCGCTGCTGGGGGATGTCCGCCTCGTCGGCGAGGTCGGTAAACGACGTGGTGCCGAGCCCGACGGCGGCGAGATAGGCCCGCGACTGGTACTCGGTGAGCCCGATGCTCTCGAGTTCGTCCACGAGGGCGTCGTCGGTCATGGCCGGTCACCCTCGTTCGGTGCCGGTCGGCTCGAAACCATGGGCCTCATCTGGGTTCGGTTGGAGAGGATTCCGCGCCGGGGTCCCAAAGGCCTGCCGCATCGGCGTCCGTCCAGGCCTGCACGACCGGCTCGATGGCATCGCTCGCGACGACCGACGGCTCTCTGTCCACCGTCACGCCGGCCGCCTCGGGGCCGGCTTCGAACAGCGCTCGCAGGAGGGCGAACGGCGATCCCGCAGCCCAGGCCTGGATCGAGCAGGACGCGTCGTAGGATATCGGCGGGAGCGAGTCGTCGAAGCCGCCGAACAGTTCCGGCACCCGGTTGTGTTCGAACTGCGTGGTCGCGGTTAGCAGTCCGGTCGCGACGGTCTCGACGGCGTCGAAGTAGCCGTAGCGGGCGAGCCCCAGGGCGATCAGCGAGGTATCGTGGGGCCAGACGCTGCCGACGTGATACGAGAGCGGCCCGTACCCCTGGTCGGTCGTGCTCGTCGTCCGGATGCCCCAGCCCGAGAACAGTTCCGGCGAGAGCAACCGGTCGACGACCGCGTCGGCGCGTCGCTCGGGGACGATGCCGGTCCAGAGGCACTGCCCGACGTTCGACGTCAGCGAGTCGACGACCCGGCCGTCTTCGGTCAGGGCCGCCCCGTAGTACTCCCGGTCGGGGAGCCAGTAGGCGTCGTCGAACTGTTCCCGGAGTCGATCGGCTCGGCTTTCCAGTGTAGCGGCGCGCTCCTGGTCGTCGCGGACCTCCTGGTAGAGCGATGCAGCGCGGCAGAGCGCGTCGTAGACGTACCCCTGCACCTCGACGCTGGCGAGCGGCGCTTCGGCGCGTTCGCCGTCTGCAAACTGGACGCTTCCCTCGGTGTCGCGCCAGGCCTTGTGCGAGAGGCCATCGTCGCTGCTGGCGCGATAGTAGAGGAAGGGGTCGTCGCCAATCCTATCGACAGCGCGGTCGATCCACTCGAGTGCTCGTTCGAGGTTGTCCCAGAGGTCGTCGACCAGTTCCTCGTCGTCGACCCATCGATAGGTCTCTTCGAGGAGAATGATCCACAACGGCGTCGCGTCGACGCTCCCGTAGTACGGCGTGTGCGGGATCATATTCCGGCGGGCCAGTTCGCCCCGCCGGACCTCGTGGAGCATCTTTCCGGGCTGTTCGTCCCGGTACTCGTCGGCCTCGGTCCCCTGGTTGGCGGCGAGATACCGTAGCGTTCCCCTGGCCAACGATGGCGCGACGGGGAGCGTCTGGTACGCCGAGACGAGGGCGTCTCGGCCGAAGACGGTCGCGAACCACGGGACGCCCGTGACGAGCACCGGTCCGTGCTCCGTCTCGGTCGTCAGGGCGTGCAAATCTTCGAACGCCGTCTCGAACGTCCGGTCGAACCGGGCATCCCCCGTGGTAATGCCGAGCGGTTCCACGTCGACAGTCCGCAGTTCGTGTTCGTGCTCGATGCCCGCGTCGGCGTCTACGGCGGCTGGTTCCGAGGCGGCAGCCTCGTCGCCCGGATGGACCGCAACCGAATACGTCGTCGATTCCTGGGCTCCGAGGGTCGTCGAGAAGGTGGCTCGACCGGGGGACAGCGTGTCGGGCGGCTGCCCGAACCTGACAGTCGAGACGAGGTCCACCCCCTCGTCATCGGCGTCCCGGTAGTCGTATCGGTAGGTCACAGCACGGTCGGCCACGTCGGCCACCACGGCTCGGTCGATACCGCTTTCGACGCCCCGGACCTCGAAGATGTCGGCGAAGTCGACGTCGAACGAAACGGTGAGCGTTCCGGAAACCTGGCGAGTCGAGTGGTTACGGAGCGTAATTTGCTCGAGGAATCCGCCTTCGACGACCTGTTGCTCCCGGACGAGAACGACGTTACCCGCTCGTCGCGGACTCCCGTCCGGGACCGCCGTCACGTTCGAGTGCGATTCCCGGTCCAGGTAGAGCAGGGTTCGGCTTGCCGCGGCGGCGTCGTCACGCCCGACGGGGTCCAGCTCGAGACCGTCGAACGCAACACCGAGCGACGAGAGGTACCGCGTATCGAGGTGGTAGAGGCCATCGACAGCCGTCATTTCCCCGTTCGAGCGGCCGAGAAAACACGTCTGGCCATCGACGAGCGTCTTCATCGTACTGTGGAACGGACCCATCACTAAAAGGAGTTTTCTTTTAACCACTGTTAGTGGTAAAGTACTCGATTCCTGGACAGCGAAGGTGGGATGTTTTGATTCTAAGCTCAAAAAACACCACTGCGAATGGTGTCACAACGCTATTTTGCTGGCTCCTCCACTGGACAGGGTGGCTATGGGGCTGGGTCCTGATACCATCGGACGGGACGACCACCGGGGAACCAGCCGCCGCGCCGTCCTGGGAAAATTCGGCACTACGGCTGCGACGGCACTCGTTTCGGGGTGTGCGTTCGGGCCGAACGGCACGACCGGAGGCGGGAGGGCGACCGCCGACCACGTCACGCTGGAGTACGTCGACGTTCGCGGCAATCGCTCCGCCGAGACGTTCGCGCCGGTCGTCCGAGAACTCAATCGCCGGCACGACCGGACTATCGAACTCGACTACCTGTCGCTTCCCTACGGGAACATGAAACGCCAGCTCTTGACCAGGATAGGCGGGAAGGATCCACCGGACGTCGGGGCGGTCGACCAGATATGGCTCGGCTCGTTCATCGACAGCGGTCGGTTGATGCCGCTGGACGACGTCACAGACCGGATCGACTTCGACGACTATCTCCCGGCGTTCCGGGAGCCGGTCCTGGAGGACGGCCGCGTCTACGGCCTCCCCGTCTCCACCGACGTCCGGGGCCTCTACTGGAACAAACAGGTGTTCGCGGACGCCGGACTCGACCCGGAGTCCCCGCCCCGTACCTACGAGGAATTTTTCGACGTCGCAACGCAGGTCCACGACCCCCCGACGTGCTACGGTTCGGTCTACTTCGTCGTCGGGGGCCGCTGGACGACGTCACTGTTCGCCGCCGGTGGTAGCGTTATGAACGAGGCGGGGACGGACCCCCGGTTCCAGGCGGACCCCGGTGTCCAGGCGGCCCGGTTCCTCGACGACCTCTACAACACGCACGACGTCGGGCCACCCGAACCGCCGTACCAGAACGGAGCGCAGGTGGCTCGCGAGTTCCTCGACGGCCAGCACGCCATGACGGTCGTGGAGGGCTCGTGGTTGGACTTCTTCTGGCGAAACCTCGGCCACGACCCCGCCGAGATGGAAGCGAAATTCGGCTTCGCACCGACGCCGTCACCCGACGGCACCCGGGCCACGATGAGCGGCGGCTTCACCTGGGTCGGGTTCGAGGGCACCGACCACCCGGACGTCGTCCGCGACTTCCTCAGAATCGCGGGCGGCCGGGAGTTCAAGCGCCACCTCGCAATCGAGACGGGCGGAATCCCGACCCGCGAGTCGCTGCAGGACGACGACGCCATCTGGGAGCCGATGCTGTACAGTGACACCGTCAGGGAACTCCTCGCGTCGACCCGGACCCGCCCCGTTCGGAACTGGTCGGTCGTCGCCAACGCGCTCGACCCGGCGCTCCAGCGCGTCGCCTTCGACCGGGCGTCCCCGAAAGCGGCTCTCACCGACGCAGCGACGACCGTCCGGGAGACCCTCTCGTGAGTGTGAGACGCGATGGCAACATCAAAGAGCGTCGATGCTGAAAGGGCGCCAATGCGAGAGCGGCTTCACGAGCGGGTAGACCGGTATCTGCCGTATCTTCTGGTCGCTCCTGCGTTCGTCCTGGTCGTCGGCCTCCTCGTCTACCCGGTGGTCCAGGCCGTCAAGCTCAGTCTCTTTCGGGTTCCGACCGCCGACGTGAGTGCCGGTTCCTTCGTGGGACTGGCGAACTACCACGCGATATTTACGGACCCGTTCTTCTACCAGGTCGTCGGGAACACGGTCGTCTTCGTCGGCGCGAGCGTCCTGGGACAGGTCGCGATCGGCCTCGGTCTCGCCCTGGTACTCGAAGGCAAGTGGCTTCCGGACCGGGCGACCGGCGCGTTCCGCGCCGCCTTCCTGTTGCCGTGGGCGACGACCGGCGTCATCGTCGCCTACTCCTGGCAGTTCGTCTTCGACGACCGGTTGGGGCTCGTCAACGGGCTGTTGCGCTGGGTCGGCGTCGCGAATCCGCCAGTGTGGCTCCAGAGCGTCGAGTGGGCGATGGTCGCCCTGATCGTCGCCAACGTCTGGCGTGGCGTCCCGTTCTCCTTGGTATTCCAGACGAGTGGCCTCAACAGCATCCGGCCGTCGCTGTACGAGGCAGCCGCCGCCGGCGGTGCGTCCCGGTTACAGACGCTCCGGCACGTTACCCTCCCGTTGCTGGCACCGTTCGTCGCCATGAACGTGGTACTCGTCGTCCTGTTCACCGTCAACGTCTTCGACGTCGTGTACGTCCTGACCGGCGGTGGTCCGCTCCGGTCGACCGAGGTGCTCTCGCTGTACATGTTCGACACGGCGTTCGAACTCGGCCGGTTCGGCCGTGCGAACGCCGTCGCAGTCGTCCTCATGACGCTCAATCTGGCGATGGTCGGCCTCTACCTCTTCGTCCGCGGAGGTGCCCGGCAGTGACAGGGAGCGGGGTCGCCAGCCGGGTCCGGAACAGACTGCCAGGACTGACGCGACTCCGGCGACGCCTGCCGAAGCGCGCCGGAGCCGTCGCGGTCCTGACGGTGAGCGCCATCGCGTTTCTTACCCCGCTCTACTGGCTGTTTTCGGCAGCGTTCAGGTCGCCGGAGACGGTATCCGTGCCACCGGCGCTGTTCCCATCGCACGTCGGCGTGGCAAACTTCCGGGCGGTCCTGGCCGAGACGTCCTTCGTGACGTACCTGGCCAACAGCGTGCTGGTGTCGACCGCGACGGTCGTCGCCACGCTCCTCCTCGCCGTCCCGGCCGGCTACGCGCTATCCCGCTACCGGTTCCCCTACGAACCGTACCTCATGACCGCCCTCCTCGGCGTGCAGATGGTCCCGATCCTGGCGATGATCCTCCCTCTGTTCGAGCTGTTCGCGTTCGTCGGTCTGCTAAACACGCTGGCGGTGGTCGCACTGACCGACACGATCCTCGTCGTCCCGGTGGCGACGTGGCTGTTGAAAGGCTACTTCGACACGCTGCCTCCGGCGCTGGAGGAGGCTGCCCGCGTCGGCGGCGCCACCGAATGGCGCACGTTCCGGACGCTTCTCCCCCTCGCCAGACCGGCCGTCGGGGCCGCCGCCCTGTTCGCGTTCGTCCAGTCCTGGAACCAGTTCGTCATCCCGCTCACCTTCGTCTTCTCCGAGTCGAAGTGGACGTTCCCGGTCGGCCTCTACGGGTTCATCTCGCGCCGGGGCGTCGTCGAGTGGGGGCTACTCGGCGCCGCGAGCGTCCTGGCGATGGTGCCAGTCGTGGTGTTGTACCTGGCGTTCCAGCGCCACCTCGTAACGGGTCTCACCGGTGGGGGGATGAAACAGTGAGTACGATCCTACTCGACGGCGTCACCAAACGGTTCGGCGAGACGGCCGCCGTCTCCGACGTCTCGCTCACCGTCCGCTCCGGGGAGTTGCTGGCCGTCGTCGGGCCGTCCGGCTGCGGAAAAACGACACTACTCCGCCTGATCGCCGGCCTGGACCGACCCGACGAGGGCGACGTGGACATCGGAGCGGAGCGAGTGACGGATCGTCCGGCCAGGGAGCGCGACGTGGGGATGGTCTTCGAGGACTTCGCCCTGTTTCCGCACATGACCGTCCGGGAAAACGTCTCGTTCAACCTCCGGATGCGCGGAGACTACGACGACGTCGACGAGCGCGTCAGGCGGACCACCGAACTGCTGGAAATTTCGGACCTCGTGGACAGGTCCATCGACGGACTGTCGGGCGGGCAAAAGCAGCGCGTCGCGCTGGGCCGGGCCATCGCCTCGGAACCCCGGGCCTTCCTCCTTGACGAACCGCTCGCCAACCTCGACGCGAATCTCCGGGAGGGGATGCAGACGGAACTGCTCCAGCTCCAGCGAGAACTCGACGTCACGACCGTCTACGTCACCCACGACCAGACGGAGGCGCTGACGCTCGGCGACCGCGTCGCCGTCATGCACGACGGCCGCGTCGAGCAGGTCGGGACTCCGGAAACCGTCTACGGCCGCCCGGCGACCATGTTCGTCGCACAGTTCGTCGGCCGGCCGACCATGAACTGCTTCGAGGGCCACTACGACGCCGACCGCGAGGCCGTCCAGGTCACCGAACGGTTCGCGGTTCCGGCCACTCTCGACGTCGCCGACGGCGCAAACGTCGTCGTGGGTGTCCGTCCGGAACACCTCAGGATCGACCCGGCCGACGGGGCGGACGACTCACTGCCGCTCTGTACCGGCGAGGTCTCCCTCAGCAAGTTCCAGGGGGCAGAGCGGATCGTCTACCTGGACGCGGCGTCGCTCCCAGAGATCACGTGCCGGCTACAGGACAGCGGCCCCGACGAAGGTGAGACGGCTACCGTTGCCGTTTCTCCACGGGACGTTCACCTGTTCGACCCGGTGTCTGGCGACCGCTTCGCCACCCGGGAGGGCGAGCCGGCGGCAGTCGGTTCCGCCACGGAGAATTCCAGGGTCGCGGGGTCCAGTGACACCACCCGGTCCGGAAGCGGGGAGGACTGACCGATGCCTGCCTACGGCAACCTCCCCGCGATCGACCTCGCAGACGCCGAGGTACTGGCAACTCCCTCGGGGTCCGGCGAGGGTCACTGGGTGGGCGCACCCTGTGTCCACCGGCACGGCGACCGGACGTACCTGGCGCTCCGGCGGCGCGACCCCGACCGGCGGGGATACGCCATCGAACTCTACGAACGCGAGGCGGCCGACAGTGACGGGTGGCCGGAGGCGGAGTTCGAACGGGTCGTCGAGCTCCGAGCCGAGGACGTCGGCGCGGTCAGCCTCGAGCGACCGTCGCTGGTCACCGACCCGGCCAGCGGCGCGTTGAAACTGTATCTCCCGGTCGAACACGGCGAGAACGACTGGACTATCCAGCGACTCGCAGACGTTGACAGGCCGACGGCGTTCGACCCGGCGACCGCCAACGACGTCCTCGTGCCCCAAGCGGGGACGACGGACGAGGAGACCGTGAAGGACCCGTACGTCGTCGTGGTCGGCGGCCGGTACTACATGTTCTATGCGGGCCACGACGGCCAATCGGAACAGGCCCACCTCGCGACGAGTGTCGACGGCGAGAACTGGTCCCGGTCCCCGGCAAACCCTATCCTCTCTCGGGCTGGCTGGCACGACCACCACACCCGTCTGTCGGCGGTGCTGCCGGCTCCTGACGCGCCGGTGTGGCTCGCCTTCTACGATGGGAGCGGTACCGCCGACTACGGGAACACGTGGAACCTCCGGACTGGAACGGCGGTGAGTACCGACCTCGCCGCGTTCGTCGACACCAGTCCCGACAGCCCGTGGCTCTCTGCACCCACCACTGCCTCTGCCGTGGGTCTCGAACGGTTTGCCACCTGTCGGTACCTCGACGTGCTTCCCCACGATCCCGGGTGGGAACTGTTAGTCGAAGTCGCGCGGGAGGACGGCGCGTTCGAACTTCGTCGGACGACCGTGGCCGTCTCGTGACGGAACAGCCTCCCAACTGACGAGTCATTCGATCTCACATATCACTTTTACTGACAAGGTCATCGGGATCTGGTTCTAAGGATATAGCGTTAGTTCTGCCCGAAATCAGCCGAGGTGCCCGCTATTTCAAACGATAGTACCACCTGCTCTTCAGGAAGGCACAACTTTATTAACTCAGAGTGGTGAATATAGATGCACAGTGAGGGCCGATGGCACTCAGCACACACCTGCGGCGACTGAAAGAGATACGCGGGGGGCCGGTTCTCGCCTACAGTGAGAACCCAGCCGGAAGCACGTTTGGTGACGACCAGATGGACGACCTCGCCGTCGACGCAAACACAGGAGCGGAGAACTACCCGCTGCCGGAAGACGAACTATTTCACGTGCTCCAGAACGAGCGCCGCCGGGCCGTCCTTCGGTACCTGGACGGCACCGAGGATACGGTCGAGATGCGGGCCATCGCCGAGCAGGTGGCTGCGTGGGAACACGACACCACCGTCAAACAGTTGAGTTCCGACCAGCGCCAGCGGGTATACATCGCACTCTACCAGTCTCACCTCGACACACTCGCCGACGCCGGCATTGTCGAGTACGAGAGGTCCAGAGGGAATGTCAGGCTCACTGAGATCGGCCAGGAGGTGACCACCTACATCGAGGGAGACGAAGACGAGCGTAAGCGATTCGGCTGGCAAGAAAACTCGCTCGACTACCTGGTAGCGGCTGCCGCCAGTTTCTTCCTCCTCGCGGTGTCCACGACCGGCTTTCTGGGGTACGTGAGCCTGTCACCGTTGACCGTTAGTGTCCTTACTGTTGTCCTGTTCACCGCCGTGACGGTTGGACGGTGGGCCACAATGGTTGCGTGAGAACTGTCTGTCCGTCCGTCCCTACTGGCGCTCCGCTGACGGTGTCCGGCTCTCCGCTGACGGTGCCCGATTCTCCTCGGATCGACGTCGTTCGAGCAAATTCGCGACTCATTCCTGTTCCTGTCGGTTGTCGGTGGGACGAGACGTGTGGCACGTTTTTAGTCGACTTTGCTTATTTGGGCTGTTGACCGAGCAGCCTGAGGCCGTCCCACACCCGATGGTTCCACCCTCGGAACTCAGGGCCACACCGGGACTATCCCGGTGCTTCCTCGAACGCCTGCTCGATGCGCTCCAGGTCCGTATCGCGGATTCGCTCCGGCGACGCCCGAATCTCCGAAAGCGGGCGGAACGCCGCCTCGAAGCCGTCGGCTTCCGGCGTTAGCTCGCCGGACGCGTCGGCTCGGTCCAGGCGGTAGGTAACCAGGTACAGCGCGTAACCTGGAAACTCGGCGTGGAGGATGGTCAGGAATTCGAGGTCGTCGGGGTCCGCACGGAGCCCGGTTTCTTCTTCGAGTTCCCGGAGGCCGGCGACCCTCGGACCTTCGTCGGGCTGGGCGTGGCCGCCGGGCAGGCTCCAGAGGCCGTCGTGCTGGGGAACCGGTTCGTCGAGGACGAGCACCTCCTCGTCGTCGTGGACGACCACGTGGACCCCCGGAACAGGGTCTCGGGAGAGAATCAGTTCGCACTTCGGACACCAGGGGTGTTCCTCGTCCTCGAACAGACACGTGCCGAGTTCCGTGCCACACCGATGGCAGTAGTCGGGCTCCACCGCGACCGAATCGATGTCGACGGCGTCGAAGTCCGTCGGTCCGAACTCTTTCATGTGTGACCGTAGCACGACCGGGGAAGAAAGCATTCCTATATCACGAATATTGTATATAGCGATCGATCGGAAAATCCGTCCTTCGGTGATGGCGGCCACGAATCCGTCGGTCCCTGGCTCATTCGTGTCAGCAGACACAGGTCACCTGCCGGTCACTCGCGGAGGCTGGTTCTGGAACGTTCGTGCCACCACACGCCGGCCCGGTAGCGGGCCAGCAGGTCGTAGACTCCCGGTCCTCGGCGTGGTCCACCGACGTCGGTACCGCCTTCTCTGCCTCGCCGGACAGTTCGTGGCCGCGGAGTCCGTGAATTGCTCGGGACGCGGCGACCGGCCGACCGCCGGTCAGAGGTTCTGCAGAGTATCGTTACTTCGGCAACACCATGACGACGGACGTCGTGTTGTGGTAGCCGCTCATGTCACCCATGTGCATGCAGACCTCACCGTAGGTTTCGAAGCCCGCGAAGGGGGCACCGAGTTCGTCGTCGATGGCCTCGACGGACTGGTCGAACTGGTCTTCGAGGATGGCCGCCCGGCAGACGCAGTCGTAGACGAACGCGCCGGCGACGTCGATGTCGTCGCCGGAGTCGACCGCCGCCTTGGCTGCCTGGCGGACAGACCTGATCTGGTCGCGCTCGCCGCTGTGCATCGCCCGCATTTCGGTGCCTTCGTCGATGCCGACGGCGAACTGGAGGGGCCCGTCGGTCGTGGTGGTCAGGCCTGGCCACCGGATCTTGTACTCTGGCTCCGTCGCCACGCCGAGCAGGCGGCGGACCGTCTCGACGATGCCGGACCCGCCCCCGGTCGTCGACTCGTCGTCGATGGCGATGCCGAACTCGTAGCGAGTGAGCATCTCCGAGAGCGTCTCTGTCCCGTCCTCGAGGTCGTCGACGTCGACGTCGTAGCGCTCCTGGGCCGACTCCCGGACGAGGTCCTGCCAGACCTCGAACGCGGGCTCGCCGTCCAGTTGGTGCACGACACTCCCCTCTGCCCGGGTGACGGTGACTGGGTCCGAGATGGGGCGGTGGCCGTGGTCGACGGTCACCGGGATGCGGGACTCCGAGGCGACGAGCGCGACGGCGATAGCGTTCTGGGCGACGCGATCGCCTTCGAACACGTGGGTGGCCTCGAGCTGGAGGTCGTCGCCAGCGGACCCGCCGGCGAGCGGGATGTGGGGACCGAGCTTCTGTTTGGTCAGCCGGGCCGTCGTCTCGCCGACGCCGGCGAGCCCGTCGTGGAGCGTGATTGCTGCCTTGTAGGGGTAGCCGTCGACGTGCCGGGGGAGACCGCTGACGGCCTCCCGGACGCAGCCCTCGAGGGTCTCGTCCATCCCGGTACCGAGGTTCGTGAAGAACTGCAGGCTGTCGCTCGCGACGAGGCTGACGGTGACGCTCTTCGCGGTGGAGCCGTCCTCGGTGAACTCGCCGGCCGACGAACAGCCGATGAGTGCCGCGCCCGGCCCGACGACGTCGCGGATACCGTCGAGCACTGCCTCGTAGTCGTACAGTGCGGAACTGAACACCTGACAGAAGTCCACCCGGTCTGTGTCGAAATCGGCCAGTGCGTCACCTGCCGCCTCTCTACCGACCGCGAAGCCGTCGTCACCGCGGGCGACGCCTGTGGCAAACTGTGTCTCCATGCGAACTCACTCCTGGCTCTGCCACGCTGGTGGCGTGACTCGTACGACTTCCAGGGGCCAGTGTCTTAGGTGTTGTGGCTCACTTAATAAGTTAGAATTACAATTCACTCTCAATCGCCGGGCCACCGCTCTGGACGACGGGGGAGGGGGATTGCCGAAGGTGGCCATCGACGGGTCCGTTTCGCCCACGTCGACGGCGTCGAAGTCGGCCGCGGGGTCGACGATGGCGTCGAGTTCCACGTCCTCCCGGTGGACGGTCGTCTCGTCGGTGGCGACCTCCGGTTCCGACGTGGGCGTTCGCCAGTGGGGCTCTCTCCACCTGGCTCCATCAGCGCGCCGGAATCTACCATGGCGGTCACGTCTCCACGCTGGATGGTGAATTCGTCGGCTTGCAGACATTTCCGGCCCGGTGCCCGTCGGTCGGACAGCACGTTTTTGGCGTTTCCGGGGGAGGCGCCGACATGGCACCCTCGGACACGCTCAAGAACAGCTTCATCGCCGGCGTGGCGCTGATCGCACCGCTGGTAATCACGCTCGTCGCCCTGCGACTCATCTTCAGTTGGCTGTCGGCGGTCATCGACCCCGTCGTCGCCGGGACGCGCCTCGGGGAATTAACCGGCGGGCTTCCGTACGTCGCTGAATTCCTGGCCCTTGGCATCATCTTCCTGGCAGTGGCGCTGCTCGGGTATTTCGCACAGAAGACCGTCGGGGCGTGGTTTTTCAGCGGCGTCGACCGCACGCTGGGACTCGTGCCACTCGTCAGCGTCATCTATTCGAGCGTTCGCCAGGTGTCGAACGCTCTGACCCGGCGCCAGACTCGCTACGAGAGCGTCGCGATGATCGAGTACCCCCGAAAGGGGCTGTACACCTTCGGGTTCGTCACCGCCGATAGCCCGAAAACGGCGACGGAGGCCATCGGCCGGGACGCGGTCAACGTCTACCTGCCGGGGAGTCCGAATCCGACGCAGGGCCGCTTGCTGGTCGTGCCCGACGACCAGGTGACGGAACTGGACATGAGCGTCAGCAGGGGGATCCGGCTGCTCGTGACGACCGGGATGGCCGAGAACGAGCGAGAACTCGAAGAACTCCACGAAGAGACCAGCGCTCAGGTCGAGGAAGAAAACCTGGAGCTTGCCGACGCGTTCGAACCGGAGGAGTGAGCGGCGGGCCCTCGACCGGTTAGAGGTACGCTGCGTCCCAGCGAGTGGGTTTCCGAGAATTCCCACACGTGTCACACTGGATGCGGCCCATGGAGTCCATCGCGTTGGCCAGGACTTCGCACTTCGAACACCAGTAGCCGTAGATGTCGTCGGCCGATTTGCCGGTGTAGACCACGTGGAACGGCGCGATGGAACCCGTCTCCTGCGTGTCGAGGTCGACGTAGACCGTCGTACCGTCGTCGAGCGTCTCGGCCCGGAAGTCGTCCTGTTTGACCTCGGCGTAGACGTTCTCCGTGTAGGGCGTGCCGTCGATCTCGACTTCTTCCTCGCCGACCTTCGAGAGTCCCTGTCGCTCGTAGAACGTGTTCCCGCCAGCGTTGTCGGCGAGGACGCGACCGTGGAGCGTCTCGGCCCCGACGTCGGCCAGGCGGTCGCGGGTCGCCTCGAACAGGTCCTCTGCGATGCCCTCGCCACGGTAGTCCGGGTCGACGTGGAGCCAGAGCAGTTCCCCCGTTCCGTCCCCCGTGACGACGCTGTCCGAGAACGCGACGACCTGTTCGTCGGCGACGGCCACGAGCAGAAGCTTGTTCCGGTCGCCGAGCATGTCTTTCAGACGGTTCTCGTCGTACCACTCCTCGATCGCCCCGATGATAGCCTTCGGGTCGAGCGAGTACGACGTCTGTAGCGACCGACGTGCGACGTCCCTGATCGCCGGACGGTCGGCCGGCCTGGCCTCTCGTATTTCCATGGATAACGGTTCGAACGCAATTGCAATAAACATACAGCTCGTTCCCAAATATTCGGTCGTCCCGTGCCCGGGACCGGCACGTTCCGCCGGGACCGTAAGAGTGTCGTAACGCTAAAGAGTCAAACATGCCTTTCTGCACGTAAGATGACTAACGTTCGCAGGCCGAGGAGGTGGTGGCGTGGGTGTTGAGATACGCGAGTCGCCCGTCTCGGCCGAGGAGTTCGCGGAAATGGAGTCGTTCGTCCACGACTACCTCGCGGCCAGCGTCGAGAGCGAGGACGAAGGCGGCCGGATGCGGTGGTATCCCTGGCACTCTGCCGAGTACCGGTTCAACCACATCCGGAACGTCGTTTCGCTCGCCGAAACCATCGCCGAACGCGAGGGAGCCAACGTCGACGTCACCCGGGTCGCCGCGCTCTTTCACGACATCGCCAAGCTGGAAGTCGACCAGGACGTCCACGCCGACGAGGGCGCTCGCATCGCCAGAGAGTACCTGACCAACCGCGGCGACTACCCCGAGTCGTTCGTCGACCAGGTGTGTGAGGCGGTCCGGGAACACTCCTACCAGGGCCCGCTCTCGGACCTGCCCCTGGAGACCCGGTGTCTCATCGAGGCCGACCTGCTCGACAAGGTCGGGGCGAACGGCACGGCGCTAATGTTACTCCGGATGGGCTACGAGTCCCGGACCCACATGGACGCCGCCGAGATGGTCGGTAGAGTCCTGGAGCGGGGCAAGGACGCCAAGGAACGCGTCGAGAGCGAGACCGCCCAGGACATCGCTCACCGGCGACTCAAGCGCGTCAAGTGGTTCCAGGAGTGGCTCGAGACCGAAGTCGCCGGCATCTAGAGCAACGTCGAGAGCCCGTCCCAGAGAAAGAGGGCACCGAATCCCCCGAGGACCAGGCCACTGAGACCGGCGACGACCGGCGTGAGCGACGCGATCCGTCGCTCGGCAGCCACGAGTGCCGCCGGGAAGCCGGTGATCCAGACGGCGATGCCGCCGAACAGGCCAAGGAGCAACGCCGGGCTGCCGGTCCTGACGACGAGCAGGCCGGCCAGGTCGTCGCCGACGTAGGGGGTGTGGGCCAGGACGTCGATGCTGCCCGGGGCAAGCAGGCCGACGCCGACCGTAAGCCAGAACAGTATCTGGTAGGGGTTGGTCAGGGCGAGGACGAACGCCTTCCGGAAGCCCTTGCTCGACTCGTCAGAGCCCACCTCGTCGCCGGTCGGTGCGAGCGTCTCCCGGGCGCTCCTGATGGCACCCACGGCGAAGTACCACATCAGCAGGCCGCCGACGAGGACGATGCCGGCCTGGAGGCGGGGCCGAGCCTGGATGGCGGTGACGGCGCCGGCGAGCGAGAGGACCAGGAAGCAGGCGTCGGCAGTCATCGCGCCGAGGCCGGCCTGGAAGCCCGCCAACCAGCCCCGGACGACGCTCTCTTCGGCGATGACGGCGTTCATCGGCCCCGGTGGTGCCGCCAGCGCCAGGCCGAAGACGACGCCGGCAACTCCCGTGGTCAGTAGCTGTGCGAGGCTCATCGCCGTGCCCGTCGCGGTCCAGCCCCGCTCACTGGTACATGCCGAGCGGCTGGGCCTGGCTGCTCTCGTCGTCGGCCTGTTGCATCCGCTGGGCGAGCTGGTCGCGGGCGTCGGCTATCTCCTCGGCCTGTTCGACGAGCTTGTCGGTGTTCACGTCGACGCCGGTGATCGGGCCGATACCCTCCCGAATGAGCACCCTGGCCGCCTCGGGGTCCGGGAACTGCGGGTTGGACTCGACGATGAGTCCGACGCTGTCGAGCCCTTCGTCCTCGGCCTCGGCGATGAGCGCGCCCGTCGGGCCGCTGACCATCCCCATCTCGTCGGGGGCGGGAATGTCGTGCTCGGCCAGTAGCGCCGGTCCGTCGGCAGTCCCGACGCCGTACATCTCGGGCACGTCTTCCTTCTCGGACCCCATCCCGACGAGGTAGATGGGCGTGATGCCCTGCTGGTCGAACCAGCCGGTGACACAGGAGGCGAAGTTCCCGGCGGCGCTGGGTGAGACCGGCACGTCGCTCTGGAGTGCCAGCAGGTCCCGCCCTTCGTCGGCGTAGATGCGGACCGGCGGCTTGACGGTCTGTTTACCCTCCTCGTAGATGGCCACCCTGGGGAGCCCCTCGCAGCGACAGGAGGCGACGTGGTCCATCTCCAGTTCCCGGACCAGGTGGTCAGTAGCCAGTTTGCCGACGAGGCCGACCCCCGGGAGCCCCTCGGCGAGCATGGGGGACTCGAGGGCCAGTTCGTCCACGTGGACCTCTACTCGTGCCATACCGGAGACGCGGAGTCCCAGCGACTTAACAGTGGCCTGGAATTCCACGAAACCATCCCGCACCAGCCATCGTACCGCTGACACGCCGTCCGGTCTGTCGGCCCGATTCGGCTTCCCGACCAGCCGCCGGGAATCGGCTTCCACACAAACGTCGGGGTGGGACTGAAAGGGGCGCGCCGTTCGACGAACCCCGGCGAGGCAAGCACCGCAGGAGTGAGCGAAGCGAGCGACGAGGAGCGCAGCGAGTGCGAGACGCGACCGAAGGAAGCGTCTCGACTTCAGCGAACGGCGAACGAAGTGAGCCGTGAGCGAGTCGCGGGAGTCGAACGGTGCGGGGCTTTCAGCTGTTTGCGGTTACGGCCGCTTCAGCGTAACAACCAGCCACAGCATAGAAGTCGAAACCGACAAACGCACCCCCAGCCAATCCCGGCCAATGTCGGTGCTGGACCGGTACGAGCCGCTCGTCGAGGACTACGAGGCCTTCCGCGAAGCCTGCGAGCGACCTCTCCCCTCGGCCGTCCGGGTCAACACCATCAAGACGACCGTCGACCGGGCCAAACGGGCCCTCGACGACGAGGACATTACCTACGAACAGGCCGACTGGCATCCGGAAATGCTCCGGTTCCCCGACAGCCAGCCGGGGACCAACTGGCCCTACGTCCACGGCTGGCTCCACGGGCAGGAGGAAGTTTCGGCCGTGCCGGCGACCGTCCTCGACCCCCGGCATGGAGAGCGGGTCTGGGACGCCTGTGCCGCGCCGGGAAGCAAGACCACTCAGCTGGCGGCCCTGATGGCCGATTCGGGCCTCCTGGTCGCTTCCGACAACAACCTCGGGCGCATCTCCGCCCTCCGGTCGAACGCCGAACGCCTCGGCGTCACCAACGTCGCGGTCACCCACGAAGACGCCAGAAACCACTCGCTCAAACCCTTCGACGGCGAACTGTACGACCGGGCACTGGTCGACGTGCCGTGTTCCTGTGAGGGAACGGTCAGGAAGAACCCCGACGCCCTCGAGGACTGGACGATGGAACACGTCCGGGGTATCGCCGGCGTCCAGAAGGGCATCCTCAGGCGAGCCATCCAGACCACGAGAGAGGGCGGGACCGTCGTCTACTCGACGTGTACCTTCGCGCCGGAGGAAAACGAGGCCGTCCTCGATTACGCTCTCGACGAGGAACCCTGCCGAACCGTCGACTACGACCTGCCGCTTTACCACGTGTCGGGAGTCACGGAGTGGAACGGCCAGGAGTTCGACCCGAGCGTCGAGCAGGCAAAGCGCATCTACCCACACCACAACGACACTGGCGGATTCTTCTGTGCGAAACTGGAGGTGACGGGGTAATGCCCTCGAAGGAAAACGAGTCGCACCGGTTCGACCGCCTGCCGGCGACGGCCGACGAGCGGGAAGTCGAGGGTCGGGCCACTCGCGAGGAAGTCCTTTCCTGGTGGGACGAGCGCTTCGGCATCGAGCCGGCAGTCTTCGAGGCCCACTCCTTCTGGGAGCGGGGAGCGGGCAAGATCTGGGCCTTCCACGACGACGCCGACCTGTCTTCACCGGTGGACGTCGAGGGCCTGGGGATGACGGCACTCCGGACGCGACAGGAGCACTGGAAGCCCACTCTCGAGGCGGTCCAGCGATTCGGCCACCACGCCGACCGGAACGTGATCCACCTGGCGCCCGACGAGGCGACTCGGTTCCTCGCCGGCGAGGACCAGGAACTCGACTGGGAGGGTGACTGGGGGTATCTGGTCGCCACCCACGACCTGGCCGGTGAACCCGAACCCATCGGCGTCGGGCTCTACGTCTACGGTGAACTCCGGTCGCAGGTCCCCAAGGGGCGGCGCAGGGAGTTCTGAACGCCCGGCGTACGACTAGTGGGGGGGGGGAAAGGGGGACCGATTCGTCCGGTCGCGCCGAACGAGCGTGGTTTCTGACACGTACGTCACAGCATCTGTCGGTAATTTGTACGTAGCAGGTCAGTATCTCCATCCTACGCTGACCCTTATCAAGTCGTTCTCGACAAAACACATTTTTCCGCTGTCATCGATCCCTTACATGGGTTTGTTACATGGTACCAGATGACGATATTGGTGAGGAGGACGAGGAGGAGGTACGCGTGTTAGTCGAAATACGCGTTCCACGGGGAGAGGCGGGAGCCGGAATGGAGATGGCCCGGTCGTTCGACGTCGACGAATTCGACCTCGACGAATCGTACGACCCGGTGCCGATGGAGGCGTCACAGGACGCTTCGGTAGACCTCGACGAGGAAGAGGTGGTGGTCGTCAGAGGCACGATCCCGAGAGACCAGATCGAGGCGCTGGAGGCGGAAGACGACGTCCTGTCGGTTTCGACGGATGCGCAGATCGAACCATTCGCCGTCGAAACGCGACCGGAACTCGAACCGGAAACCGAACCGGACTATCCCGACTTCCAGGCTCTCTCGTCGCCACCCGTTCGCGACCGTGGGGCAGACATCGACCTCGCGTCCGGTGAAATGGGGACGTGTCCGGTCTCGCCGTGTGACTGTAGTCCGTCGACGCCGAAGGGCGACGTTGCCGCGGTCCGTGCGTTCCTCGGCGTCGACGACGTCTGGCAGCAAGGGTACAGGGGGTCGGGTGTCACCGTCGGTGTGGTCGACGGTGGCCTCGCCGCCCAGGGTCGGACCTCCGATGGCGTCATTCCGAACGTGGCTGGCGGCTGGCCGGAAGATAACTGGGGCACCATCGCTCGCTGGGGCGAACACGGCAACATGTGTGCCACGGACACCCTGGGGATGGCACCGGAGTGTGAGCTGTACGACCTTCGCATCTCGGACGCGCAGTCTGCCCCGGGCACCATCTCGGACGCCCTTGCCGGCTACAATTGGGCGATCGACCAGCATCGGCGGACGGGTCGGCCGCACATTCTCACGAACAGCTGGGGCGTCTACCAGAAGAGCTGGGCGCCTGACTACGCGACCGACATCAATCACCCGTTCACGAGGAAAGTCGCCCAGGCAATCAACGAGGGGATCACCGTGTTGTTCGCCGCCGGAAACTGCGGAGAGGCGTGTCCATCGGGTCGGTGCGGGTCCGACAACGGCCCCGGAAAGAGTATCTGGGGTGCCAACGGCCACCCGCAGGTCATCACTGTCGGTGCCGTCAACACGAACGACGAATTCGTTGGCTACAGCAGCCAGGGACCCGCGAGTCTCGACCCGTTCAAGCCGGACGTCCTCTCGGTCAGTCACTTCACGGGCTACTTCAACAGCGACACCGGCACGTCGGCCGCGACGCCGGTCGCGGCCGGGGTGACGGCACTCCTGGAACAGGCCGACCACCGGATGAGCCCGGCGGAGATGAAGAGCACGCTGAAAGAGACGTCGAGGGATTTCGGACCGGAGGGCTGGGACCGCCACAGCGGCCAGGGCGTCCTCCAGGCGGCGGCCGCTCTCGACCGTCTCGTCTCGGTCGAGCACCGGGACCGGGTCTACCCCTACGACCTGCACATCACCGGGACGCAGTTCGAAAGTACGATCGACCCCGGCGAGACGCAGCGATGGTTTACTCACTCCTGGCCGTCGGAGTACGTCGCCGACTGGTCGGTCCGACCGAGTTCGCCCGAGGGTCGCCTCGATACGACTGTCGACGTCAAACGAGAACCGGACGGGGACCTGACGTACTTCCTCACCATCGAGAACGTCAGTGACGTCCAGACCGGCTTCGAAGCGAAATACGTGCTCACCCGCTGACAATGCAAGTCCGAATCGACACCGACGGCGAGGAGACTAGCATCCGGATAGCGGAAGGCGAGGCCGACCTCCCCGAACCTCGGACGGGCGAGGGGGCTACGGCGTCGCCGCCACCGGATCAGTTCGACAAATCCACTGCAAGGGACGCTGGCGGGCCACCGAAGACGATGCTCGGCCCGGACGGTCTGGACCCATCACCTTCCCGTTCCGGTGGCACCTGGCCACCGGAACGGGAGGGGACGACCGTCCACTCCGGCGGTGCGTTCCAGGAACCGAACTCCACGTGACCCGCCCCGTGGTCGTTCCACTTTCGTTACAACCGCTGCCAGCACAGTCTCCCAGGCTCCCCCGAGAAGCCCCTGGCCGCCGGCAGCCAACGGTGAATCCACGACCGAGTCCGGTGACATCATGCTGCAACCATCCGTCCAGTCGTGGCTACGCCTCGCACGATGACGACGTACTATTTCGTCAGTGACCTCCACGTGGGCGGCGACGAAGCCCTTCGCGACGTCCAGTTCGAGGACGAACTGCTTGCGTTCCTGGCCGACCTTGCGGAGACTGCTGCGGACGGGGACGTCGAACTGATCGTCAACGGCGACGTCTTCGGGCTCTGGGAGTTCACCGAACTCGAGGGCATGGCCAAGTTCGACGCCCTCGTCGAGCGGTATCCCGAACTGTTCGAGCAGCTCCGGGCCACCGGCGAGGACGTCGACATCACGTTCATCCCCGGGAACCACGACTACGAACTCGCTGCATACGACGAGTACGTCGACCGCCTCGCGGAATACAACGTCAGGCTCGACCAGTCCGTGGTCATTACCAGAAAAGCGGGTGACCACGAGGTCTGGATCGAACACGGGATGCAGGAGGACGACAACAACCGGATTCCGGACTTCGGGAACCCGTTCGCGAATCCGCTGGGCTACTTCGTCAACCGCCACTTCACGAGCAAGGCCGGACAGCTCTCGGAACGTGGTCGGTACAACTGGCTCAAGGACGTCCAGTCGGTGACGCCGATGGAGCAGATTCCCGAGTGGCTCCTTTCCAACTACTTCTACCGCGAGATGAATCCGCTCTTGCGCTACGCCGTGTTGCCGTTTCTCCTGCTGTTCTACGTGAGCCTGGCCTACCTCGGACTCGTGTTGCTCGACGTACTCGGGGTCTGGGCCACCCCGTTCGACCTCGTTCACGGCATCCTGCTCGACCTGGGCGTCGTCGGCTCGGTTATCGACGCAGTCGTTGCGGTCAATATCGTCGTCATCGTCTTGCTGTCTGTCATCGCTGTCCCGATGTACTTCTTCGTTCGCGACCTCCGCGAGACCCTCACTCGCTTCGGCCTGTTTGCCGTGGCGGCAGAAGACGAGCAGGAAGACCCGTACCTCGACCGGGCCGAGGAGGTGTTCGAGCGCCACCCGGACGTCGCCGCGTTCGTCTACGGCCACACCCACCGCGTCTCCCTCTCGGAGGTCGAGGGCCGTGCCGTCGTCAACACCGGCACGTGGCTGAAACGGTTCACGCGAACGCCGACCAGGATGGGACTACTGCCGCCCGTGTTCTACCCGTCGTTCCGGCTGAGTTACTTTCGGATCACCGCTGCCGACGAGGGCGGTATCCACGTCGCGTACGATGAAGTGGCAAAGCCCGATCCGGCGGAACTCTCGTTGCTCCAGCGTGTGGTTTCGAAGCGTCCTCGGCTGGCTCCCGAAATTCCCGAGCAAACGAGATTCGACCCGTGAGAAACCCGGCAGCGAGGGGAGGCGGTACTGACGCTACCCGGAACGTTGCCCGGAAGCAGTACGGCACCAACGCGAGACAACCCTTTTCGCTACAATTGGCTTACAGGTAGACTGGTGACAGCCATGGCTTCAGAACCAACGGCCGTCGACGAGACGACCGACTGGCAGACCCGCGGCGGCGTCGTCGGTGGCATCCTACTCGCCCTGTTCGGCGTCTTCGCACTGTTCTCCCCGTTCGTCACCGGAATCGCGCTGTCCATCCTCCTCGGTGCCGCGCTGACGGTCGGCACGGTAATCCACGCAGCGGCGGCGTTCTCGGGCCGTGGCTTCTGGGCTAACCTCTGGCAGATTCTGCTGGCCCTCGTCTACGCCGTCGCCGGCTTCGCCGTGCTGACGAATCCGCTCCTCGGCCTGGCGACGATTACCCTCCTGATCATCGCGTTCTTCTTCGCAAGCGGTGTCGTCCAGCTGTTCTGGGCGGTCACCGGCGACGCTGGCAACCGGGTCTGGTTCGGCATCAGCGGCATCGTCGCACTGGTTCTGGCGGCCTTGCTCTGGGCGGACTTCCCCGTGTCGGCGACGTGGTTGGCCGGAGTCCTCCTGGGCGTGAACTTCGTGTTCACCGGCGTGGCGATGGTCGTCCACGGCCGGTCCAGCCCCGAGTCCCGGGCCGAGCGGCCGGCAGGCGCCGACGACTGACGTCAGCGGACGCCAGTGGTCAGTCTCACTGGCCGCCCTCCCGGTGGTTGCCCTGTCGGTGGTCGTTCGGTCGGTGGTCGTTCGGTCGGTGGTCGTTCGGTCGGTGACCGTCGGGCAACGGGCGGTTCGCGTTCCGGTTTTCGGCGGCGGAAACGGCCGAACAGAACCGCGAGGTAATAATTTCGACCAGCGGGACCGCGTCGGCCGAATCAGTTCCGTACGACGGCGGTAGGCTGGTAGCCGGGATGAGGCCGCCAGCCATGTCCCGGTGGCCGCCGACTCTGGCGTCGGGGCCGACGATGCGTGGCAGTAACTCGCCGAGATCGACCGCGAGATCGACCGACCGCGCGCTCATCTGGAGGTCGCCGTCGACCAGTCCGAGGACGAGCACGGTGTCGACTTCCTGGAGACTCAGCAGGTAGTCGGCGGCCTGGGGAAGCGCATCCCGCTCCGTCACCGGGCCGACCCACGAGACGAGACAGGAATCGTCGATGGTCCGGTTCTCGATGGCCGTCGCGAGAACGTCGACCGTCTCGGTAGTGGTCCCGGAGCGATAGAATCGGTCGATCGCCTGCGGATCGGCCAGGGGTGCCAGCGCAGTTGCCGCGGCGTAGTCCGTGGGAGTAGGATGGCGTACGTGGTCGAGTCGCTCCCGGTGGATGGCAAAGAGGAGCGCCGACGCGACCGGGACTGATACCGGGACTCGGAGTTCGAGGAGGTACTCGACGAGGATCGTCGCCGTCGCCCCGTACGACGGCCGGAGGTCGACGACGTCGCCGGCGATGGGTCGGTCGTGTTCGTGGTGGTCGAGAACGATGTCGACCGGCGTGCCCGGCGGCAGGCTGTCGTGGTCACCCGGAACAGCGTGGTCGACTAGCGCGATGGCGTCCGCCTCGGCCAGGGCCGCGTCGTCGACGGGCTGGAGTCGAATGTCGAGGTAGTCGACGAGCGCCCGGTTCTGGGGATGGGAGAGCCGGTGGCCGTCGAAGTAGCCCACCGTCGGGACGCCACACCACCGGGCGATCGCCGCGAGGGCGACGGCGCTGGCCAGGCAGTCCGGGTCGGGGTCGTCGTGACAGACGATGGCCAGCGAGTCGATGGTCCGGAGGTAGTCGGCCAGTTCGGTCGCCGGACGCCGGGACCGTTCGCTTCGCAGGGGAACTGACCGGAGCCTGGTCGGCAGGTCGTCGCCGTCGTCGGTGTGCTGGTAGTTGGACGTAATGGAATCACCCCGGTTCGACGTCGCCACGGTCCCTGTCTGCAGGGGGCCGTTCGCCCGGTTCGCCCCGTTGGCCGAGGCGCGTTTCGTACTCCTCGAGCGTGTGGTCGGCCGCCATCGACTCGCGCTCTCGGCCCGGGTTTGCCAGGAACGGCAGGATCTGCCGGACGAACGTGACGATGAACACGAGCAGCAGCGGTCCGAGGAAGATGCCGTACCAGCCGAACAGCGGCGGGCCGAACACGTATGCGAACACCACGAGGCTCACGTCGAAGATTCGCCCCGAGAGGGCCGGCCGGACGTAGGTCCGGATCACGTTGTCGAAGACGACGATCATCACGGCGAGAAAGCCGACGGGGACCCAGACCAGCCGCGGGTCGGTCTGGACGGCCTGGAGCGTGAGGATGCCGGCGATGAAGAGGTAGACCACCGACCGACCCACGAGCGGCAGGAGCGTCAGGACGCCCGTCAGCACGCCCAGCAGGACGGCCGAGGGGATGACCAGTCCGCCGGGTGCCACGGCGTTGAACAGCACGTACAGCACCGACGTGGCCACCATGACGACGAAAATCGTCACGGTGTAGCCGAAAAACACCGACTTCAGACCGACGTCGACCGACCGGAGATAGCCCGTCAGCGTGCCATTCTCCCCGAGCACTTCGGCCTCGAACCAGCGGGCGAGACGGCGGTCACTGACGAGCAGGAAGAACGCGACGAGGAGCGATACGAAGAAGTTGAACAGCGTGGCGCCGATCGCCCCGACCAGCGCGCCGACCTGGCCGACGACGGACTGGACCGTCGGGTCCTGGATCAGGAAGACTGACGTCTCGTAGATTTCGTTCGGACTGTCCGGGAGGTCGCCGACGTCGTACGGCAACGCAGCGACGATCCGGTCGACTGGAGCGTCGGCAAGCAGCGAGACGAGCTGCCCGAGTGCGACCAGGAGGAGGGCGCCGAGTGCGACGACGAGCGGGACGACGATGAGAAACAGCGTCACTGCGGCCGAGAGGCCGGGCATGCCGGTCTTGCCTTCGAGCCGGCGGCTGACCGGGCGGGCGACGTAGTAGACGAACAGGCCGAACACCAGCCAGGCGAGAAACTCCAGGGCGACCAGAACGAGAACGCCCAGCAGGACGACGCCCAGTAGCCACCAGCCGAGGTCGCCGCGAGTCAGCGACTCACGAACGCCACGGCTGTCGGTTTCAGCCATGACCTACCGTAACGGACGACAATTCTTAAGCCGAGTGTCGTTTTTGCTGTCGTAAGCTCCGGTCTCACCTGTTTGTTGGTTGATCGGCGGGTCGTCCGAGGGGGGGGGGGAGAAAACCGAGGGGCGAGAGCGTTTGGAAACCCGGCGTCGCCGTCGGACAACAATCCTTTTATTCGCTGGCAGACCTGATTTGCTGATATGCCCGACC
>CAZGAX010000006.1:0-53384 GCA_964523745.1 uncultured Halobacteriales archaeon
CGACGCGCTGGTAGTCGACGGGATGAGCCTGTTCTTCACGGCCATCATCGCGTCGGTGTTGACGCTCGTCGTCATCGCGAGTTACGACTACCTCGCGGACAACCCCCACCAGGCCGAGTACTACACGCTCGTCCTGCTGGCTGCGACGGGCATGTCGCTGATGGCCTCTGCCAACAGCTTCGCGACTGCGTTCGTCAGCCTCGAACTGTCGTCACTGCCGTCGTTCGCCCTGGTGGCGTACCTCAAGAAGAACCGTGGCAGCGTCGAAGCCGGGCTGAAGTACTTCCTCGTCGGCGCGCTGTCCTCGGCCGTGTTCGTCTACGGCATCAGCCTGGTGTACGCCGCGAGCGGGTCGCTGCTGTTTAGCGAAGTCGCTGCGGCCATCGAGGGAACCCAGCTGGTCGGCGTCCTCGGCTTCGGCATCCTGATGGTGGTCGGCGGGCTGGCCTACAAGACCGCCAGCGTCCCGTTCCACTTCTGGGCGCCGGAGGCCTACGAGGGCGCGCCGGCCCCCATCTCGGCGTTCCTGTCGTCTGCCTCGAAGGCAGCCGGGTTCGTGCTGGCCTTCCGCATCTTCATGGAGGCGTTCCCGCAGTCTGCGGTCGCGGGGACCATCGACTGGGTCGTGGCGTTCCAGGTGCTCGCCGTCGTGACGATGACGGTCGGCAACTTCGCGGCTGCGACCCAGGACAAGGTCAAGCGGATGCTGGCCTACTCCTCTATCGGCCACGCGGGCTACGTGCTCATCGGCCTGGCGGCGCTCACGAGCGACGCCAACCAGAGCTTCGTGCTGGGCTCCGGGATGGCGCACCTGCTCGTCTACGGCTTCATGAACACGGGCGCCTTCCTGTTCGTCGCGCTCGTCGAGTACTGGGGCGTCGGCCGGACCTTCGAGGACTACAACGGCCTCGCGAAGGAGGCGCCCCTGGCCTGTGCCGCGATGACGATCTTCCTGTTCTCGCTGGCTGGCCTGCCCTTCGGCGGGGGCTTCCTCTCGAAGTTCTACCTGCTGATGGCCTCGATCAACGGCGGCGTCGCCCTGCTGGCGGTCGCGCTCGTCGTGAACAGCGTGCTATCGCTGTTCTACTACTCGCGTGTCGTCAAGGCGATGTGGATCGAAGAGCCCAACGGCGACGGCCTGGAGATCGACAGCTACCCGACGGGGCTGTACGTGGCGGTCGTCATCGCGGCGGTCATGACGGTCCTGCTCCTGCCGGCGTTCGGCCCGGTGGTCGAGACGGCGACCTCCGCCGCCGACGCGCTGGTCGGCTGAATCGGCCATCGATATCCTCCGTCGCCGTCCGGGACGTCGGACTTCCCACGAACGTAACCCGACTCGAAGCGTCACCCGAGACCACGAGCTTCCTTGGTCGTGCGACGACAACAGTCGGCAATGCGCGTTCTGACGTTCGTCTACGATTCCGAAACGACGCCGCGACACGTCGAGACCATCCTCGAGCTACTGGACGGGCGCGACGAAACTCCCGACCGCCTAGACGTCGCAGCCGGTAACCCGGCCGACGCTCGCCGGGAAGCGATGCTCGTGATCAAAGACGCCGTCCGTATCGGGACGGTCCCGGACGAACTGTTCGACGACGGTCGGCCGGATTTCTCTCCGGGCGCCCTGATCACCGAGGCCGAGACGGGCCGTCGGCGTTTACACGTGGGCGAAGAGGCGTTGACCGCGATCGAAGACGAGGCCTGACGGCACGAGCCAGTACCGTGTAGAAAGTGCCAAGTGTGGTCCCCGAATCGGCCTCAGTATGAAAGCGACGGCACGAGCGCACCCCATCCAGGGCCTGGTGAAGTACCACGGGATGCGCGACGAGGAACTTCGTCTCCCCTACCACGACTCTATCAGCGTCTGCACCGCACCGAGCAACACGACGACGACGGCGGCGTTCGAACCCGACCGCGACGCGGACCGCTACGTCGTCGACGGCGAGGAGGTCTCGGGCCGCGGCGCCGAGCGCATCCGCGCCGTCGTCGACCACGTCCGCGACCTGGCCGATATCGACCACCGCGTCCGCTTCGAGTCGGAGAACTCCTTCCCGACGAACATCGGATTCGGGTCGTCGTCCTCCGGATTCGCCGCCGCGGCGATGGCACTCGTCGAGGCGGCCGGCCTGGACATGAGCCGGCCCGAGATCTCGACTGTCGCCCGGCGGGGCTCGTCGTCGGCCGCCCGGGCCGTCACCGGCGCCTTCTCGCACCTCTACGCCGGGATGAACGACCGCGACTGTCGATCCGAGCGCATCGACGTGCCGGGGGACTTCGAGGAGGACCTGCGCATCGTCGCGGGGATGGTGCCCGCCTACAAGGAAACGGAGGAGGCACACGCCGAGGCGGCCGACAGCCACATGTTCGAGGCCCGGATGGCCCACGTCCACGCCCAGCTCCACGACATGCGGGACGCCCTCTACGACGCGGACTTCGACCGCGCTTTCGAACTGGCCGAGCACGACTCGCTTTCGCTCGCGGCGACGACGATGACCGGCCCCGCCGGCTGGGTCTACTGGCAGCCCCGGACCATCGAGATCTTCAACGCCGTCGAAGAGCTGCGCGACGAGGGCGTCCCGGTCTATTACTCCGTGGACACTGGTGCCAGTGTGTACGTAAACACGACCGCCGAGTACGTGGACCGCGTGGAGGAAGTCGTCGCGGATTGTGGCGTCGACACCCGGGTCTGGAGCGTCGGCGGCCCCGCTCGCGTTCTGGACGAGAGCGAAGCGCTGTTCTGAGTTCGCTACACTGCACGTTGGAGCGGCTGATAGAACGAGTTCGCAAGTTAGTACCGGACGAGTGGAAAACCGTGTGAACCGGATGCAGTTCAGGCAGACGGAACGCTGCAGTTCCATCCGGGGTCGTCACCGGTGCGTTCGATGAGGTCAGCCCGACACGCCGGACAGTAGTCGGGGGTGACCGGTTCGCTCCGGGGGACGTACACCGCGCCGCCGCACACCACGCACGCATCCGCAACGACTGTCGCACAGTCCGCACAGACGTTGAAGTCGTCGACTGTTAGGTCGCGCAGGGGTTCGAGTTGTTTGTCGAGAGTGTACTCGTCGATGGCCGCCTGGCAGCTGTGGCACGGTTTCATGGCGATGCACGAATCACCATGAGACCGCCCCGTAAGTACTTGCCCCCGACAATCACCCGAGTAGCGGGGGTCGTGGTACCGCGACCCTCGGAACTGTTATCCCCGGCACGGGTGTACGTGTGTTCGTAATGGCAAACGGTAAGGTTGACTTCTTCAACGACACGGGTGGTTACGGTTTCATTTCGACTGACGACGACGGCGTGGACGAAGACGAAGACGTGTTCTTCCACATGGAGGACATCGGCGGCCCGGACCTCGAGGAAGGGCAGGAAGTCGAGTTCGACATCGAATCGTCGCCGAAGGGACCGCGCGCGACGAACCTCGTCCGCATCGAATAGCGTAGATCACCCATCGCTTACGGCGATGGACGACGACACCGTTCTTTCGAGAGACACCGTCGCAGCTACTGCACCCTGTGTAGCGTGTCCAGCACGACTTCGCAGTCTCGACCCTTTACGTCGGACCACCCCCAACGGTACCCATGCACGTCGCGGTCCTCGGCGCGGGATACGCTGGACTCTCGCTGGCCCGACAGCTCGAATCTACGCTCCCCGAGGCGGTCGACCTCACCGTCGTCGACGAGCGCGACACCCACCTCGTCCAGCACCTGATCCACCGGGCCATTCGCCACCCCGAAGTGGCCGAGGACCTCCGACTCCCGCTTGCTGACCTCCTCGACAGCGCCGAGCACCGCCAGTCCCGCGTCGAGTCCGTCGACCCCGAGGCGGGCCGCGTGGAACTGACCGACGGCTCCCTCGAGTACGACGTCGGCGCCATCTGCCTCGGAGCCCAGACCGACTTCCACGGTCTCCCCGGCGTCGCCGAGCACGCCACGCCGCTCAAGCGACTCAGCCACGCCGAGGCCATCCGCGAGCGATTTCTCGACGTCTGTGAGGACGGCGGCCGAGCGGTCGTCGGCGGCGCCGGCCTGTCGGGCATTCAGGTGGCCGGCGAACTGGCCGCGCTCGCTGCCGACGGGACTGTCGACGACGCCGTCGAGGTCCGCCTGCTCGAACAGGCGGCCCACGTCGCGCCCACGTTCCCCGAGTCGTTTCAGGACGCCGTTGCCGACGAACTCGAATCGAGAGGCGTCGTCGTGGAGACGGGACGGACCGTCACCGGCGTCACGGACGGGGCGGTCGCCTGCGAAGACGGCTCGGACGTGTCGTTCGACCAGCTGGTCTGGACCGGCGGCATCGTCGGGCAGGCGGCGATGGACGACCGTCGGCCCCAGGTCCGGGCGCGGCTCCGATTGACCGACCGGACGCTGGCCCTGGGTGACGCCGCGAGAGTCGTCGACGCCCAGGGCACGGCCGTGCCGGCGAGCGCCCAGACCGCACTGGCCCAGGCGGACGTCGCCGCGACGAACGTCGCTCGACTGGTGGACCACCAGCGGTCGGGCGGCGCAGGCTTCGAGCCACGGCTGTCGACGTACCGATACGAGCCGAAAGGCTGGCTCGTCACAGTCGGGGACGGCGCCGTCGCGAAGGTGGGTCCGACGGTGGTGCGTGGCGCGGCCGCTCGGACGCTGAAGACGTCAGTCGCCGAGCGATACCTGCGGTCGCTGGAAGGCGGGCCAGGGCTGCTCGACAGGATCAGCGAGGCGGTTCGCGGCGGAGAATAGTCACGCAGCTTCGTCGAGCGCGAGGTCGGGCGTCGTCCAGATGACGAACTCGTCGTCGGCGTCGCGGTCGATGATGCCGTTGATGTAGTCTTCGTCCATCGGCGGGTGGTTCACCTCGGCGTCGGTGACCGGCGACACCTGTCGAACGTCGTCGACGACCCAGCCCAGGTGGCCCTGCTCGTCGAAGGCTTCGGCGTCGAAGACGACGATCAACTTGCCGGGCTCCGTGTCCTCTTTCTCGATGGGAATCTTCGGATTCAAGATCGTGGTGATCTGGCCGCGCATGTCGACGACGCCCTCGACGAACGCCGGCGTGTTCGGCACCCGGGTGATGTGCTCGTGTTTGACGATCTCTTCGATGTAGGCGATGTCGAGGCAGTACTGCTCGTCGTCGAGCATAAACTCGAGGACGCGGGTCTGATCGCTACTCTCGGACTCCGTTTCGCTCTCGGCGGTCGGTTCGGCGGACTCGGCTGGGGAGTCCTCCTCCCCCTCCTGCTGGTCGGCCTCCGCTTCGGCTTCGGCGTCGGCGTCGCTCTCCTCTGTACCGTCCTCTCCCTCTCCGGTGTCGGGTATCGAGGCGGACGCACCGGAGATGCGCTCGACGGCGTCAGCAACGACGTCGTCCACCTCGGCGTCTGCGGCCGCCGCTTCGTCCGCCGCCGCTTCGTCCGCCGCCGCTTCGTCCGCCGTCGTCGCTGCTTCGTCCGTAGCCGGTTCTTCGGCGTCCAGCACGTCGGCGTCGCCCGAATCGGCGTCGCCGTCCCCGGTTTCAGCCGGAGGTCCGTTTGTCGTGGCCGTACTCGCGCTGGCCGGTCCGCCCGACTCGATAGAGGCGTCGTCTGCCTGTTCCATCTCGTCCGTGGCGGACGCGTCGGGCGTTTCGTTGGACTGTTCCTCGTCTGCCTCCTCGGCGTCGTCACCGGCACCGTTGCCGCGACGTCCCTCGCGCATCCGCCGGATGCGTTCTGCTCTGTCCATTCGCTCGTTTTCACTCATGCTTTCACCTCGACTTGCTCGAACTGTCGGTCCAGTTCGTCCGCGATCTCGAGAAAGACCGACTCCATGTCCACAGACTGTTCGTACTCGAAGATAGACCTACCGGCCGAAAACGCCCGCTGGAGGGCGACGCGTTTGCGGACCTGCCAGACCGGAAAGTCCGAAAAGACGGCGTTGAGCCACTTGATCATCGTGCGGTCCTCGTTGGTCTTCTCGACGCGGTTCGCTACCACGCCGACTGTTCGCACCGAGATGCCGACCTGTCCCTCCAGCGCAGCTATCTGGTCGATCAACAGTTCGATAGCCCGCTCGGAGGTCGCCTCGGTCAGCGCCGGTACGATGACGTTCCTTGCGGCGTAGATACTCGTGTCCGTCAGCTTGCCGTAGAACGGCGGCGAGTCGACGATGACGTAGTCGTACTCCCTGTCGAGCGCTGCCAGCACCTCGTCTAGCGAGTCCAGGGCGTGCGTCCCGGTGACTCCCTCTGGGTCGACGTTGAGCGCAACTTCCGAGAGCGCCTCGACCCCGCCATCGAGGTCCGGCCGGTGTTTGATCCGGGCGATGAGGTCGGCGATGGTCAGTTCGTGCTCGGCCTGCAGGAGGTCGATGCTCGACGGGAGGACGTCCATCTCGGGGTGTTCGACGATGAGGTCGTTGACGACGTCCCGCCTGCGGTGGTCGGTCAGCGCGTCGAACAGCGTGGGTGGCTCGGCGTCGTACGCGTCGAGCAGCCCCAGGCCCTCCGTCGCGTTGCCCTGCGGGTCCAGGTCGACGAACAGCACGTCACGTCCCCGGGCGTTCAGCGCCCCGGCGACGTTGATTGCGACCGTCGTCTTGCCGGTGCCACCCTTCGCGTTGGTGACGCAGATCCTGGCCGCACCGGTGTCGTCCCCTGGCATTGCCGCTCGACTCGTTCTGGGCGGTCCCCGCTTATAAAAATACGCTCCCGATTATCACTCGGGACAACACGCGTGCCCGGTGTTACGTGGCGAGATTCGGCCCGAGAACCCGTCTGACGGCCGTCAGACGGTGTGCAAGATTTATGAGGATAGCGTAGAAACACCTCAGTATCAATGAGCTTGAACCCGCGTGACTACGACCTGGACGAGCTCCGCAAGATGGCCAGAGAGCGGGGCGGCCAGACCAACGGGGGTGGCGGTAGTGCCGAACCCGACCCCGACATCGGGCTGAGTGCCGTCAGTGCCGAGGAGGAGGTCGCCGCCGGAAACTCCTTCCGGGCCGGCCTCTACCGCGAACTCCTGCCGCTGGAAGCGGGGTCCGACGAGACGACAAAGCCGTACCTGCGAACCCTGCCCGACCACTACGTCGGCGAGCATCTCGTCTTCGAGTGGCTCGAATTTCTCCTGTTGCACGCCGGCTACCAGGGCGCGACCGAGGCGTTGTCCTACTACGAGTCCGTCGACTGGATAACCGAGGACGTCGAGAGCGCGCTGAACGACTACCTGCTCGGCATCGACGACGCGGCCGCCAACGACGACAACGACCTCGACGTCGACGACCACATGCTCAGCCTCGTCTACGTCGCCAAACTCTCCTCGATGCAGTAGCCTGCGGGCGATTTCGGGTTCAGCGGTTTCGGACGGTATCTGGCCACTATCTATCGCTTTTGATACTGTCGCCGGTTTCTATTTATGGGGTGATCGACAAGCAACTGCGTATGAGCATCGATGCCGAGACAGAAGAGGTGTCGGGCGACGGCGCCGCGAGTGACGCCGAGGGTGCGGTGCCCGTCGGCGTGAAGCTCGGGAGCACCCGGACGGTCATCGCCCTCCCCAACGAGGACGGCTCCGGTCTGCAGACGATCCGGACCCTGACCTGCCTGGCGAGCTACGACGACCCTCTCACTGGTGAAGAGAAACTCCTCTACGGCGAGGAAGCGGCCACCGAGTACCCCGACAAGGTCCAGTTCATGCTTCGGTCGGGCCTCCCCGAGGACGAAGACCGTGCGGAACTCACGACGAAGTTCTACCGGTCGATCATCGAGGCCCACGAAATTCCCGAAGATAGCGCGGTGGTCTACGCTATCCCGACGATCGACAATCCCGAGGGGTTGGCGAACCTCCAGTCGGTCATCGAGAACGGCCCCATCGGAAACGAACTCGTCGAGAGCTTCCCCGAATCGCTCTGTGGCGCCATCCCCGCCTTCGGTGACGACCTCGAGGCCATCGAACAGATCTTCATATCCGTCAATCTGGGGTCGACGAACCTGGAGGCGTCGGCCTACCGGCGCGGCGAGCAGCTCTCGCCGTTCACGACGGGTGCCGTCACCGGCAACGAGGTCGACCGGATGATCGCCGGCAACGTCGAGGAGGAAACCCAGGGACGCGTCAACGTCGACATCACCACTGCCCGGGAGTACAAGGAGCAACACGCCGACTTCGACGACTTCGAGTCGTTCACGGACATCATCCAGCAGCCAGGTGGCGGCACCCACGAGTTCGCCATCGAGGACAGCGTCATGGACGCCGTCGAGGACTACCTCGACGAAGTCGTCGACGAGTTCGCCAACACGTTCCTCCCGCAGCTGGCCAACGACCACATGAAAGTCTACCAGCTTGCCCTCGACCGGCCGGTCGTCCTCACCGGCGGGATGGCCTGCATTCCCGGCATCGTCGAAGAGTTCGAGCAACGGGCGAGCGAGGAACTCCAGCGCGACGTCGAGGCCGTCGCGGCCGACAGGCCCGACCTGGCTGCCACCATCGGCGCCCAGCGCATCGCGAACCGCCTCGGCGGCGACTAGCAGTCTGCGGTCGCCCAGGTCTCGAACCAGCGGTAAATCTGCGGTTTCTCCGGTTCGTCGGACCGTTCTGGGACCGTTCGCTGGCGCCGCTCGATTCGCAATTGGGGCGGCAAGTCCCCACCGCTGGTGACCTGGCCACCGTCGCTTCGCGTCTCCTCGCCCTCGGACCCGAACTCCTCCGGCAAGGTGATAGTCAACCGGGACATCTGTCCGTCGGTACTCCGAATCGGCCCGTAAATCCCCGTCAGACGCCCGAACGCCGGTCGGATGACGGCACTCCTCACTGTCGTGACGGACCATTAACCATAATGATTAATAACCGCGATTCCCTACCGGTCTTGTATGACCCAGTGTGGTCGTTGCGGAACGCGGATGACGTACAACGACGAGACGACGAAGCTCACAGAATACGTCTGTCCGAGTTGTCACAACACCGAAATCGTCTGGAAGGCTTCCCACCGCGCGACGACCTGACGCGAGGAGCAATCCGTTTCGGCCGCACCTGTCGTGGCGCCGTCTCACTCGCCGCGCTCGATCCGGTAGTACTGCGTGTAGTTGATCACGTCAGACGTCAGCAACTCGCTCGCCCCGGTCACGCCAGCGATGGCTTCGCCATCGATCACTCGCGGTAGGGCCTCCTGGGCCTGCTCACCGAGTTCGTCGAAGTCCGTGACGTCCGCCTCCGGCGAGACGTCCTCGACGCGTTCCACCCGCCACCGCTTTGCTATGTGTGCCATACTCTATCATACTATTTTCTCTCCAAAGGCTTCAAATTATCGCCTTTTATTTTTCTGGAATGTCTATATCGGTGGAGCAAATCCCGAGGTGATTCGGCCGTCTGTACAAATCTCCGGGGTCGGCCCGTCCAGCCGGTCGGTCTGCCGGGAGGGACGAGCATATTACGTCCAGTGACGAAGGAGACCCGTGGACAGCGTCGTCGTCAGCACTGTCGTCTACGTCGAGCCACGGGAGGTCTACGAGTTTCTCGTGGACTTCGAGGGCTACGCGGGCTACTCTGAGTACCTGGAATCGGTGAGGCGTGACGGCGACGGCGCCGAGGGGACGGTCTACGAGATCACCGTCGGGTGGTGGCGCCTCGAGCACACCGTCCGCAGCGAGGTGACGGCCGTCGACCCGCCGTCACGCATCGACTGGCGACTGCTCGGTTCCATCGGCGCTCGCGGTTCCTGGCGAATACGGTCGCTGGACGGAGACGAAACCGAAGCGTCGAACCTCGAAGCGGCTCCCGCGGACGGCCCGGCGACGCTCGTTTCGCTGGTGGTCCGGTACGACCCGGACACCGTCGACGGGTCAGGCATCGACCTGCCCGCATTCGTCTCGCTGGACTTCCTGGTGGACCGCGTCGAACCCCTCGTCAGGGAGGAGGCAGAACGCGTCGTCGAGCGCATCGTCGCCGACCTGGAAGGCCAGCGGCGGGACGTCTCGTTACACGTCGGGACGGAGCCGGTCGAGTGAGTGGCTCGTGGTGAGCTCCGCTCGGTCGAACCGGTTGGTTAGAGCCAGCAGACGTTCGGCACACCACGGTCCTGTCCGATGATCACGCAGATTCGTCGGTGACGAATATCTTCTGGTCGACCTGGCGCGTGTCAATGTCGAGGCCGAGTTCCCCACACTCACCGCGAAGAAACGCCGCCATCAGTGCTGCTTCCTTTGGGCTCTCGGTGGTCAGCGCCCACTTGTCGTCGGCTATTTTTGTTATCGTGTACCAGTTACAGTACTCCAGCACCCGCAGCTTCTTCTCGACGGTGTCGAACTGGTCGGCCCATTCGATACCGTGTTTGCGGCCGATCCGTTCCCACTCGGCGAGGAGTTCTTCCGAGATGGAGTCGATCTCGTCGAGGAGGGCGGCGATGTGGTCGACGTCGAAGATGCGGTGTTCCTTGCTTTCGAGAAGCCGGACGTACCACGCGAGTGCGTCGTCACTCACGTCTTGCCACTCGTGAGAGAGAGTATAGTAGTGAGCGAGAGCCTCGCGGATGACCTGGGACTTCGAGGCGTTTTCAGCCTGAGCGAGCACCTCCAGGCGCTCGTGGCTCTCGGTATCGAGGTTGACGGTCTGTCTCACACGCGGTCTAACGACCGTCAGCTATTGAATCTACTGTCGCGTGGGACCGGTCGCGTTCCGATGTGCCACGGGACGAGCCACACAACTCCCACGACGTTACGTTGACGTGCCGACTGTATGCAATCCTCACACTTCCTCACAACTAGGTTTATCCTACCCAGTTCGGTGTGGTGTACTGGATGACACCCGATACCACTGCCCGGCGTCGGACAGTACTGAAAACATCCGGTCTCGCGATGACGGGGCTCGTCGCAGGCTGTCTGGACAGCGGCGGTGACGGCGGGAGCGGTGGTGGCGACGGACCGATCTCGATCGGCGCGACGCTGCCCCTGTCCGGAGCGTTTTCGGACACGGGCGTTTACATCAGGGACGGGTATCGCCAGTGGGAGACGGAGGTCAACGAGGGCGACGGCTTGCTCGGCCGGAAGGTGGAACTCACCATCGAGGACGACCAGTCGAAACCGTCCCAGGGCGTGTCGCTGCTTCAGCGACTCATCAACCAGGAAAACGTCGACCTGTTGCTGGGGGGCTATCCCGGTAGCACGGCCGCGGGCCAGATGCAGGTTGCCGACGAGAACGACATGGTGTACGTCTCGATGGGCGGCCACATGAAGTCGTTCGAACAGGGCTTCGAGTACACCTTCGGCGCGCCGCCGCTGATGGGACAGTGGTGGTACGACGGCTTCTTCGACTGGGTGAAGACCCTGCCCGAGAGCGAACGGCCGAACAAGGCCGCGGCGATCACGATCGACAACCCGGTCGGCGAGGCCATCTACGAGTGTACGACCACCGGGCTCGACGACCTGGGCATTCCACTCGAGATGGACGAGCGGTACAGCCTGCCACTGGACTCGGCCCAGTCGCTCGTCTCCGACGCCAGGGACGTCGGCGCGGACCTGTTTTTCGCCAACGGCTTCTTCCCCGACGGCGTCCAGACGGTCCAGGCCGTCCACGACGTCGAGTACCGCCCCAAGGCGTTCCTCCAGGGCATCGGCTCGCTCACGCCGGCCTGGCAGCAGGAACTGGGTGAACTCGGCAACCACATCATCTCGGGCACGTCGATGCACCCCGACCTGCCCTTCGAGGGCGTCGACCACCTCGAGCAGGTGGCCGACCAGAAGTACGACCGCGGGTCGACTCCCATCTACTTCATGTTCGGCTACTCCTGGGCCCAGACGCTCCAGCAGGGCGTCGAGGGCGCCGGGGAGGTCGACAACTCGGCCATCAAGGACTGGCTGCGCTCGAACTGCGTCTCGACGGTCGGCGGCGAGTACTGCTTCGACGACCGGGGGCTCCCCGACCCCATCACGTACACCACGCAAGTCAAGGACGGTACTGCCGAACTCGTCTGGCCCGAGGACGTGGCGACGACGGACGTAACCTACCCGTACGGCGAGCAGTTCTAACACCGATGGCCGTGCTAGAGGCTCTCGTCCTCGGAACCGTACTCGGGCTGGTGTACGCCACGCTCGGCGTCGGCTTCAGCCTCACCTGGGGGACGCTCAACGTCATCAACGTCTCGCACGCCGCCTTCGCGGTGCTGGCGGCCTACCTGGGCTACTTCGCCCAGGCCAGCTACGGCGTCGACCCCGTCCTGGCGCTGGTGGGCATCGTCCCCGCCTTCTTCGTCGTCGGCGTCGCCCTCCAGGAGGCCGTGGTTCGGCCCCTGGCCGAGCGGGCGGAGGAACTGGCCTTCGCGTCGCTCGTCCTCACGTTCGGCCTGGCCATCGTCGTCGAGAACGTCATGGTCGTCGCGTTCAGCGCCGACCCGCGACTGCTGCGGACCGAGTACACCCGGCTGACCGTCGACGTCCTGGGCGTGCCGGTTACCGGCGGGCGCCTCGTCGGTGCCGGCCTGGCGGTGGTCTCGCTGGTGGTCCTCTACGCGTTCCTGACACGGACCTACACCGGCCGTGCCGTCCGGGCGGTCGCCCAAAATCCGGAGGGGGCGGCGCTGTCGGGCATCGACGAGCGACGAGTCAGCGCCGTCACGTTCGGCCTGGCGCTGGCAACCGCCGGCATCGCCGGCGTCGCCGCGTCGCTGTACTTCCCGTTCGCGCCAAGCGAACACTACGCCTGGCTCATCCCGGTGTTCATCGTCACCATCCTCGGCGGCGTCGGGAGCATCGTCGGAGCCGGCGTCGCCGGTCTCGTGACCGGCCTGGTGTTCGAACTGAGTGCGCTCGTCGTGCCGTTCGCCTGGGTCCGACTCGTGATGTTCGTGTTGCTGATCGGCCTGCTCGTCGTTCGTCCGGAGGGACTCGTGAGCCAATGATCCGAAGACTCCACGCGTCCGACCGGTTCGGGCTCCTGGTCGTCGTCGCCCTGGCCGCGATTCCAGCCCTGACGTTGGACACGTTTACGCTCTCGTTCCTGATGCTGCTCGTGATGTACGCGGCGCTCAGCATCGGCTGGAACGTCCTCGGCGGCTACGCCGGCTACCAGAGCTTCGGCCACGTCGCCTTCCTCGGTATCGGCGGCTACACCTCGGTCTGGCTACTCACCGCCTACGGCGTCGAGCCGTACCTCACGGCGCCGCTGGGTGCCGTCGTCGCGGGACTGGTCGCCCTCGTCGTGGGCTACCCCTGCCTCCGGCTCAAGGGCCCGTACTTCGCGCTGGTGACGCTGATCGTCGCGCTCGCCGTCGAGATCGCCGTCTCGAACCTGCCCGGCCTGAACGCGACGGGCGGCATCTTCCTCTCGTCGCCGCTGGACTCGACGGTGCTCAGTCAGGCGTTCCTCTACGAACTGATGGTAGTCGTCCTCGCGGTGACCATCCTCGTCGCTCGGCTGGTCGAACGGTCGAAGTACGGCCTCGGCCTGTTCGCCATCCGCGAGGACGAGGAGGTCGCGAGCACACAGGGCATCGACACGACGCGGCTGAAACTCGGCGCGTTCGTCGTCTCGGCGGCGCTGGCCGGCCTGGCCGGCGGCATCTACGCCTGGTTCCTCGGCTACGTCACGCCGGCGCCGCTGTTCGACGTCCGCATCTCGATCCTCGTGGTGCTCATCGCCCTGCTTGGCGGCACGCAATCTTGGATCGGCCCGTTCCTCGGCGCCGTCCTGCTGCGGGTCGTCGACCAGGTGCTCGTCCTGCAGTTCGGCGGCCAGGTCGCCCAGATCATGTACGGTCTCCTGCTGGTGGCGGTCATCCTGTACCTGCCACAGGGGCTGTATCCCCACCTGCGGCGCCTGGCCCGGACGCGACTCCCGCCACGGGTCCGCACTCTGAGCCTGGGAGGTGAGTCGTCGTGACGCTGCTCGAGGCGACCGACGTAAGGCAGTCCTTCGGTGGCCTGGACGTTCTCGAGGGCGTCTCGTTGACCGTCGAGGAGGGTTCCATCCAGGGGCTCATCGGTCCCAACGGCGCCGGCAAGACGACGTTCTTCAACATCGTCTCCGGCCTGCTCACGCCGGACGCCGGCACCGTCGTCTTCGACGGCACTGACATCACCGGCATGGCGCCCAAGGAGATCGCCCGGCGGGGCGTCGGCCGGACCTTCCAGATCACCCGACCGTTCCCCGGCATGACCGTCCGGGACAACCTCCTGCCGGGCCTGCTGTACGCCGGTGGCTACGACGACGTCGACGCCGCCCGGGCCCGGGCCGACGAACTGCTCGACCTGCTCGGCCTCGGCGACCTGGCCGACGAGGAGGGCAGGGACCTCACCATGTCCGAACAGAAGCGCCTGGAGATGGCCCGCGCCCTCGCCACGGAGCCGAAACTACTGTTGCTCGACGAGGTGTTTGCCGGCCTCAGCCACGCCGACATCGACCGCCAGGTCGACCTCGTCCGGGACATTCGGGCGGAACTCGACGTAAGCGTACTGATGATCGAACACGTGATGGAGGCGACGATGCAGGTGTGTGACCGGGTCGCCGTCCTCGCGAACGGCGAGATCATAGCCGAGGACGTCCCCGCGGAGGTCGTCCACGACCAGCGGGTGATCGACACCTACCTGGGCACTAGCCCCGGCGAGGGAGGTGTCACCGATGCTTGAGGTGACCGACCTCGACTTCGCCTACGGGCGGGCCCAGGTGCTCCGCGACGTCTCGCTGTCGGTCGACGAGGGCGAACTCGTCGCGCTACTGGGGTCGAACGGCGCCGGCAAGACGACGCTGCTGGAGAACGTCTCCGGCCTGCTCACGCCGGACGCCGGGACCGTCACCTTCGCCGACGAGGACGTCACCGGGCTGGCGGCCCACGAGACCTGGCAGCGCGGCCTGGTCCACGTACCGGAAGACCGGAAGCTGTTCGCAGAGATGACCGTCGACGAGACGCTGGATATCGGCACGCCGCGGGACCTGACCGGCGACGAGCGGGCCGCACTCCGGGACCGCGTGTTCGAGATCTTCCCGGTGCTGGAAGACCGCCTGGACCAGCGCGTCGGCACGATGTCCGGCGGCCAACAGCAGATGGTGTCGATGAGTCGCGGCCTGATGGCCGACCCCGACCTGCTGTTGCTGGACGAACCCACGCTGGGGCTGGCCCCCGACCTGGCCGACGACATCATCGAGGCGATCGGCAGGGTCAGCGACGAGGGCGTGACCGTCCTGCTGGTATCCCAGCAGGCGCTCGAAGCCCTGGAGATCGCCGACCGCGGCTACGTCCTCGAGAACGGCGCGGTCTCGCTGTCCGGCCCGGCGGACGAGCTGAAACGGACCGACAGCGTGAGAGAGGCCTACCTCGGAATGTGACACCCATGTTCAACCCAGCCAACTACGACCTGATCGACCTCAGCATCGGCATCGAACCCGGCGTCGTGAGCGAACCCTGGCCGCCTACCATCGACTCTTTCGACCACGAGAAAGGAGCCGAACTTCTCGCCGAGCGACTTCGCGAGCAAGGCTTCGACGTCGAAGCCGGGGACTTCCCGGACGGATTCGGCCTCGGCTGGGAACAGATCACCGCCATCACCCACACGGGGACCCACATGGACGCCCCCTGGCACTACGGCCCGGAGGTCGACGGCGAGCCCGCCATGACAATAGACGAGGTGCCCCTCGAGTGGGCGGCCGGCCACGCCGTCGTGCTGGACCTGACTTGGAAGGAATCTGGCAGCGAGATCACGGCACTCGACGTCCAGGACCAGCTCGCGGAGGTGGGCCACGAACTCTCGGACGGCGACATCGTCCTCCTTGAGACCGGCGCCGACGACCTCTGGGGCACCCCGGAGTACCTCACGGAGTTCCCCGGCATGAGTTCCGAGGCAACGAAGTACCTCGTCGAGGCGGGCGTCCGGGTCATCGGCACGGACGCCTACGGCTTCGACAAGCCGTTTGCCGAGATGGGCGCCCGGTACGCCGAGACCGGGGACCCGGCCGAACTATGGCCGGCGCACTTCGCCGGACGCGAGGTCGCGTACTGCCAGATCGAGAAGATGGCCAACCTGGACGCCCTGCCGCGCCGGACCGAGGTGCCGATCCTCACCCAGCCGGTGAAGATCCAGGACGCCAGCGCCGGCTGGGTCCGTCCGGTGGCGTTCATCGAACAATGAGCCACTTTCGTAGCCGGGCTCCCGACCCGTCGCGTCCCAGTCGTCCCAGCAGAACCGCTCGTCAACCGACCGGAATCGACCGAATCCACACATGAAAGAACTCGACAACGTCATCGTCACCGCAGCGCTCACCGGCTCGATCCACGTGCCGCGAATGTCACCGCACCTGCCCGTCACCCCCGATGAACTGGTCACCCAGGGCGTCGAGGCCGCCGAGGCCGGTGCGAGCATCGTACACATCCACGTCCGCGACCCCGAGACAGGGGAACCCTCGAGCGACCTCGACCTGTTCCGGGAGGTGGCCGAGGGTATCAGGGCCGAGACCGACGCCATCGTCCAGCCAACCACCGGGGGATCGGCAGCGATGACCGTCGAAGAACGCGTCGCGGTCGTCCCTGAACTCGAACCCGAGACCGCCTCGTGCAACATGGGCTCGATGAACTTCGGTCTCTATCCGATCCTCGACGCCTACGACGACTTCGAGCAGGAGTGGGAGCCGGATTACCTCGAATCCAGTCGCGACTTCATCTTTACGAACACGTTTGCCGACATCGAGACGGTACTTCGGACCTTCGAGGCTCACGGCACGAAGCCGGAACTGGAGTGCTACGACGTCGGCCACCTCTACACGGCGAAACACTTCCTCGACCGTGGCCTGCTCGACCCACCATTGCGCGTCCAGTTCGTGATGGGCATCCACGGCGGTATCGCCGCCGAGCCAGCACACCTGACTCACATGTACGAGACGGCGGAGAAACTGTTCGGCGACCAGTACTCGTTTTCGGTCGTCGCGGCCGGCCGCCAGGAGTTTCCCCTCGGCACCCAGGCGGTGTCGATGGGCGGCCACGTCCGCGTCGGCCTGGAGGACAACCTCTACCTCGAACGCGGCAGGCTCGCCGAGAGCAACGCCGAACTGGTCGAGAAGATGGTCGATCTGACGAAATCGATCGCCGGCCGCGACGTCGCGGATCCCGCCGAGACGCGTGAATTTCTGGACCTGAAGGGCCAGAACGCCGTGAACTTCTAAGTGTCCGGCCCGGCCGCTGCCGGCCGGCCCCATCTCTCGTCGGGACGATGCTCCGCTATCGGTCGCGTCGGTCGGCACGGAAGCGTCCAGGACGTGAGAGCCGGCATCATCGGGTTCGGGTCTCTGGCTAGTGACAGGGTACCTGCCGGAACTAGGGGACCGTTTCTGTCCGTCACGGCTCGAACCGGATCTGCTTTCCACGCCACAGGACGATGCCGACCAGCACCGCCAGCGCCGCCACCAGCCCGACCGTCACTCGCCACGACCCACCGTTCCAGTCGGCCCGAACGACCGCCTGGTAGTACGACCCCACCTCCTCTCCCTCCAGGATCAGCGCCACCTCACGGTTCGCCCGAGCGGAGTTGTTGTTCCAGTTGAGACTCCCCAGCAGTACCTGGTCGCCGTCGACGACTGCACCCTTGGCGTGAATCCGGGCGAATCGACCCCGGGGATCGACGATCTTCACTTCGAGGTCGAGTCCATCCCGCCTCGCCACGCGGTTCAGTCGGTCGGCAATCCGGCGATTCTCCTCCCGGACGTACCAGGCGCCGCTCAGCAGGATTCGGACTCTGACCCCCCGACGGGCTGCGGCGACCGATTCGCGGACGAACGGCTGGTTCACCCCGCCGACGCTCACCTGCTCGACCCAGATGGACTCGTCGGCGTCTGCCAGCACCTCCCTGACCGCCGGCTCTGCGTTGTCGGGTGCCACGAGGAGGCGCGTCCGGTCGACGGGGATCTGTCTGGGGACGAACTGCGTCCCGAACCGCCCCGTGGAGGCGGACTCCGCGACGAACGACGCGTTCTGTCGATACCGCTCCCAGGGAACCGCGTCGTACCAGCCGGCGTCGGCCCGGAACGTGGCCACCAGCCCGGCGACGACGTCAGGCTGCGTCGTCACCGCTCCCCAGCCCCGGCTGGCGTGGCCGCCCGTCCCCGCCGGCTTCCAGTTTTCCGTCGTCACCAGCGCCTGGTCGTCGACGACGGCGTACTTCGCGTGGTGGTACCGGACTCTGGCCCGCTCGCCGTCGACCACACTCACGTTTGCTCCGGCGTCGGCCAGTCGGTCCAGCCGTCGAGCCTGTCGCTGGCTCATACCGCCGACCGGCCCGCCTTCGACGAGGACCCGGACGGTGACGTTTCGCCGCATAGCAGCCGCGAGGGCGTCGGACACCCGCTTCGACGTGAACGTATAGCCCGCCAGGAGGATCCGCCGATCGGCGCCTCGAACGGTTTCGACGGGAACGCCGGGTGCGTCGGGGAGTACGAACGCCCGAACCGTTCCAGGACCGCCCCGGATCACCGGCCGGTCGGTGGCACCGAGCGGTCGCCAGGCAGTGACGCCCCGGCCGTCGGTATCCCCGGCCCAGTAAACTGCCCCCGGCGGCGCGTCCTCGTAGGCCACGGTATCCAGGGTTCGGTTCTCCCGGACCAGCCTGAGGCGCTCGCCGCCGTTGGCCAACCGGAGCGACCCGGAAATCCCCCGGACGCGGCGGTCGATCAGTTTTCTGGTTCGGTTCGGTGCTGTCGAGAGCGCTATCTCTCCGTGGCGGAGGGCCGGGACGCTGACGGTAGCCTCGCCGTCAGTCAGTCGGAGGGCCGTCGTATCCGTTCCCGGTGGGACCGAGAGGACGACGAATTCGCCGGCATCCTCGTCGGCGACGGGATTGGGGTAGACGCCGACGATGCTCGGTTCGGCCGGGGCGAGGGGCGGCGCGGCTGCGGCTGGCGGGACGAGTGCGACGACGATCGAGAATACCAGCAGCGACTCGCGCACACGGCTAGTTGGCCCCGTCTTCCGGCATAAAGTGAGGGGCAGGATCTGCGTGGCCGTCACGAGACGCAACGAGAAAACAACAACAGTATTTTATATATTAAGATAAAACATAATATTCAGACTTCATGTCCCGTCCCTATCGGCAATACCGGCGTATGGGGGACTATATTTGGGAATTTTCGGGAAATCTGTGGCTGCCGAGCACTCCCCGGTCAGAAATCGATTTGGACTAATAACCAAGAATATGGCGGAGCTGAGGGTTGAGGGGCGGATATTGGAGCTCGCGAGCTCATTCCGGCCGATACTATCGTATTATAGATAGGAGTGATAAATAATAGAATATATGTCATTCTGTGGCCCCGCATCTCGGGGACGTCTCCGTCCGGCAGATCGCCGTCTCTAACACCACTCGAGACAGTCGTCACCACCACCGGACGCAAGTCCCTCCGCCTTCGTGTTCCGGACCGGTAAATTGGGGCGAGCGTTTCCGAGTGTCCCATCGACACGAATACGCGTTCGGTGATGCAGAACAGCAACCTGATCCGGACTTTCGGCCAGATTACCGGTCACCTCGGGTTCGGGTCGCCGGACGGAGGCTGGCGACGGTCGGACTAAGCGACTTCCTGACGGTGCAGAGCCTGTCGGTCGTGGAGACGAACGGGCGGAGACGGTCCAGACGGACGTGTTCTTTACATGGTTAGTGTTGTAATGGGTGTCGGGCCTCACGGTTTCGGCGTTTCGTGGTAACGGATAAACCGACCCCGGGGAAGTCAGTGAACGGTCGTTCGGCATGGGTGGACGGTCACGAGTAGGTTGCCTTGATGCCGATGACCCGGGCCGACTGCGTGACCATTTCGGGGACTTCGTCGCGGTACCACGGCCCTTGCATCCTCGTCGTCGGACCGGAGACGCTGATACTGCCGAGTACGCGGCCGTCGTCGGAGAGGATCGGAGCGCCGACTGCTCGCATCCCGAGCGTCCGCTCCTCGTCGTTGAACGCGTATCCTCGGTCGGCGACCTCCTCGAGTTCCGAGCGGAGCGTCTCGGAGTCGGTGAGCGTGTTCGGCGTCTGCTTGCCCAGCTCGGCTCGCTCCAGTATCGATTCGAGTTCCTCGTCGGGGAGGTGTGCGAGGTACGCCTTGCCGACGGCAGTCGCGTGGAGGCTGATCACGGTGCCGATGTGCGAATCTGTCTGGACCGCCTGGTCGGCCAGCGACTGGTAGATGTAGATGCCGACGGCGTCCTCCTCGACCATCACCTGGGCGCGCTCGCCGACGGCTTCGACCAGACTGTCCGTCTCGGGCTTGGCGACGCGGTAGAGACCGTGGCGCCGCCGGGCGCTGTCCCCGAGCCCCAGAAAGCGGAGTCCGAGCCGGTATTCGTCGCCGTCCTTGACGACGTATCCGAGATCGCGGAGCGTCTGGAGGTGGTTGTGGACGGTACTCTTGGATAGCCCGAGCTGGTCGGCAAGCGCGGAGATGCCCGTTCCTTCGTCCGACGCAAGCCGTTCTGCAATGGCGAACGAGGTTTCGGTCGCTCCGACCAGCGCTCCGGCCCGTTCGTCGTCTGTCATGCCTCGGGAATGGGCGGCTGCGAGGATAAATGTACTGTCTGTTCGCCCATCGTAAACGACTGTTCAGATCAATGGCTAAGTGCCGCCGTCGTGACGGGAACCGGCTGACCGAGGAGCGAGTCGAGCGCGGCGATGGCCTCTCGTACCCGTTCCTCCGGGAGGCCGTACCCGAGCAACGACGCCGTGCGGTCGCGGTAATCCTCCTCGGGGAGCGGGTCGCGGTAGTCACCGCGTGGGTAGGACCGGGCACCGGTCAGGGACGTGCCCTCGCTCACCGCGACCTCGACCCGGGCACCCCAGGACTCCGGGAACGCGGCCTCGTACGCGGCGTCCTCGACGAGTTCGACGCGCGACGCGAGGTCCCGAACCTGGTCGTCGGCGATAGCCTGGTCGGAGAAGTGGTCGAGGGTAACGGCGCCGTCGTGAAGGTACCGCGCGAGGACGTACGGCGTCGAGAACTTCGCCCCCGTCATCGTCGTGGGGTCGTCGTGATCCATGTCCGTCGCGTTGGCGAACGCTTCGACGGTCACGCGTTCGACGGACGTTGGATCGACGTCGCGGCCGTCGACGGCCTCGCGGAGGGCGTCGAGCGGCGGGTGGGTGTACCGACACGAGGGATACGGCTTGAAGTAGTTCTCCGCGATGGCCCACTCCTCGCCCAGCGTCTCGAACTGCCCCGTGAAGCCGTCGGGAAGCATCGACTCGAAGGGGTCGTAAACCGACTCGATGGCAGCGAGCGAGCCCCGGAGACCGGCGACACCTGTCAGCGCCGCGGTGACGCCGACCTGGGCCGAGAACCCGGCCGTGAAGTTGCGCGACGGGGCCCCTTCGGCGTACGGGTCGTGCATCGAGACGACGGCGAGGTTCGCGGCGACGCGGAACGTCTCCCGGAGTTCGTCCGCGTCGGCGCCGAGGCACAGGGCGCTCGTCATCGCCGGACCGACCACCGTCCACGTCGAGTGGGGGTCGCGAACGAGCCACGGAACGGCGTCGTTGATGCGGTCTTTCATGGCGAAGATCGCCCGTTCGAGCCGGACGCATATCTCGTAGGCTCGGACGCAGGCGTCGACGAACCGTTCGCCGGCCACGCCTTCAGTCTCCGCGACCGGCAGCCCGCCGGCCACGATCCCCGCACCGACGTGGCCGCCGGTGTTGTGGCCCTCCTCTATCTCCTGGGCGATTGCGGCCGTGGCGTTGACCAGCGCGGCCTGTCCGGGAGCGACTTCTCGGTCGGTCCCGAGGATCGAGGCGTCGCCGTCCGAGAAGTCGGCTTCTCGGGCGACGGTAGCGATCGAGGGGACGGCCGACCCGGCGACGGTCGCGGCGAGAACGTCCGCGACGGTCTGCCGGCCCCGCTCGCGCACTTCGTCGGGAATCGGCGCGTCGAGGAACTCGTTGACGTGGCGCTCCCACTGTCGCGTAAACTGGCTTGCCATGGACGGGTGAACGACGCCGTCCACCAAGAAAGCGTGGGGATCCGGGCCTAGCGCTGTGCGAGTGTACAGAGCACCCGTGGCGGCTCCAGAGCCCGGGCGTTTTTCCAGAGCCGCGTCGCCTGTTCCGGCCCGATAACGGGGGCAGCGAGCGTCTCGAACTTCTCGCGGAGTCGGTCCTCGGAGACCGGGTCGTGGTCGCCGCCGACGGGCGCGTCGACCGCTCGGCTGACTGTCTCGTCGCCTAGATCGACCGTGACGCGAGCCCCGCGTTTCTCGGGGGCACGGGCCGCGATCTCGTCGTCGACCGAGACGGAGACGCGTTCGGCCACGGCCAGAGTTTCCGGGGTGAGCGCGTCCTCGTCGAAGGCGTCCGGGCCGGTCTCACCGGTGCAAAGCGCCGTCGCGACGGCGAAGGGAATGGAGAACTTCGCCTGCAGCGCGTTTCGGGGTCGCGTCTCGGTCAGTTGTGCGGCCGCAGGGTACGTCTCGACGGCCACGTGCTCGACGTCGGCCGGGTCGACGTCGGCCCGGAGGTGCTGGACGGCGTCGAGCGCCGGGTGGGTGTACCGACAGGCCGCGTGCACCTTGAAGTAGCCCCGTTCGAGGTCCCACCGGTCGCCCAGGTCGGCGGTGAGCGCCCCGGCGTCGACGCCGTCGGCCGCAGCCAGGTCCAGGTGGCGCGAAATCCCGTCGGAGAGGCCGGCGAATCCCGCCTCTGCCTGGTCGACGGCGACCAGCGACGCGAGGTTGCTCATCCCGGCGTAGGCGTTGCGGGCGGTCGCCCCTTCGGTCGCCGCCTCGAACCGGGTGTGCTGTGCGTAGTTGGCGGCGATAGCCATTGCCGTTCGCGTCCGTTCGGCGTCGAACTCCCGGTAGCGAGCGACGGCAGCCGCCCCGCCGACGGGACCCCAGACGCCGTGCGGGTGATACCCCGCTGCGAGCGGCGCCGTCGCGCGAGCCGTCCTGACGGCAACTTCGTAGCCGACGACGAACGCCTGCAGGAACGCGTCGCTGGTCCCGTAACTGACCTCCGCGTCCGCGAGCAGCGCCGGGAGGACGTGTATCGCGGGGTGACCCCCGGCGAACCGGTTGCCCTCGTCGAGTTCGAGCGCCGTCCCGGCCGCCCCGTTACAGAAGGCCGCGAGCGGCGGGGCGGTGTCGGTGCCGTCCGTCCCGATGACGGTCGCAGCCCCGGTCGTCGTCTCGGTCCAGTGCCGGGCGAGCGATCGAACTGCGTCGTCGGTCGACCCGCCGAGAATGGCGCCGAGCGTGTCGGCGACGGTCAGGCCGGCGCGGTCCCGGACCCGGTCGGGAACGTCCGCGGCGTCGAGCCCGGCGGCGAATTCGGCCAGTTGCAGGTCGGCACCCGTCATACGCCCATGTACGCTTCGACGACGCCCTCGTCTGCCAGCAACTCGTCGCCGCTTCCCTGCATGGTAATCTGCCCGTTCTCCATGACGTAGCCGCGGTCGGCCAGCTCCAGCGTCTGCCTGACGTTCTGCTCGATGATGAGGACGGGCAGGCCACCCTCGTGGATCTCGCGGACAACGTCGAACACCTCCTCGACGAGTTGGGGCGCCAGCCCGATGGACGGCTCGTCGAGGATGAGTAGCTCGGGTTCGCCGACGAGCGCCCTGGCGATCGTCAGCATCTGCTGTTCGCCGCCGCTCATCGTCCCGGCGACCTGGTCCCGGCGGTCGGCCAGCCGGGGGAACAGTTCCAGCGCCTCCTGGACGTTTTCCTCGCGGTTCTCCTCGGCCGCCTTCCGCTGGGCCCCGAGGCGAAGGTTGTCCATCACGGAGAGGCCGGTGAAGAGGTCGCGGTCCTCCGGTACCTGGATGATGCCCCGGTCGACGATTTCGTGGGGGGCGAGCCCGGCGATTTCCTCGCCGTCGTACCGGATACTGCCGGCGGTCGGAGTGAGCCGGCCACAGACGTGGAGGGCGGTCGTCGTCTTGCCGGCGCCGTTCGAGCCGATGAGCGCGACGACCTCGTCTGCGTCGACTGACAGGTCGACGCCGTGGAGGACGTCGACGTTCCCGTATCCGCCGCGGACTCCGTCGAGTTCGAGCAGCGTCACGCCCGCTCACCTCCCTGCCCCAGGGCCTCGTCGGCGTCGGCGCCGATGTAGGCCTCGACGACCCGTTCGTCCTCGGCAACTTCCTCGGGGGGCCCGAACGCCAGTCCGGCCCCGTTGTCCAGCACTTTCACGCGGTCGGAGATGTTCATGATAGCGGACATGTCGTGCTCGATGACGAGGAGGGTCGTGCCGTCGGCGCGAATCTCGCGAAACAGTTCGAGCATCTCGTCGGTTTCGGCGGGGGTCAGCCCGGCCATGATCTCGTCGAGCAGCAGGACCGACGGCTCCGTCGCCAGCGCCCGGGCGAGTTCGAGCCGCCGCTGATTGCCCACGGTGAGTTCCCCGGCCGGTTCGTCGGCCTGGTCGGCGAGCCCGATGAACGCGAGCTTCTCGCGGGCCAGTTCGCGAGCCGGCCCCCGTCGCCGCGAGTGAATGTGGGCGCCGACCATCGCGTTCTCCAGGACGGTCAACTGTTCGAGGGGTCGGGTGATCTGGAACGTCCGTGCGAGGCCGCGGCGGGCGATCTCGTGTGCGGCCAGGCTGGTGACGTCCTCACCGTCGAGCCGTATCGTCCCGGCAGTCGGGGGGAAGACGCCGCTGATGCAGTTGAACAGCGTCGTCTTGCCCGCCCCGTTCGGGCCGATGAGGCCGACGATCTCGCCGCGGTTCAACGTCAGCGACACGTCCTCGAGGGCGACGAGTCCGCTGAACTCCTTGCGAACGTCCGTTGCCGTCAGTACTGGATCCGTTCCGTCGGGGGCCGTCGATGGTGATTCTGGTGCCACGTCAGGTCTCCTCCGTTGTGGGGTGCCGGGTCGTGTCGTCGGTCTCCTCGCCCCGCAGTGACCGGACGAGGTTCCGGAACCGGTCGGGCCACTCGACGGCTCCGCCCGGACTGTAGATGACGATGAGGACGAGGAAGACGCCGTAGATGGCCTGTGCGAGGCCGTTGACGTCGTCGAAGAGGGTGCGGGCGACCTCGCTCACCGGCGTCACGAGGAACGACCCGACGATCGGGCCGACGATCGTTCCCGGGCCGCCGACGACCGCCGGGAGCAACAGTTCGACGTTCTTGAACAGGTCGAAGACGGTGCCCGGCTGGATAGTGTTGAAGTACATGCTCCAGAAGGTGCCCGCCCAGGCGGTGAAGAATGCGCTGATGGCGATGCCGAGCATCTTGTACCGGAAGGCGGGCACGCCGACGCTGGCGGCTGCCCGTTCGTCCTCGCGAATGGCGAAGAAGTACAGGCCCACCCAGGAGTGCTTGACGAGCCAGGCGACGGTCGTGACGAGCGCCAGCAGCGCGACGATGACGTAGTAGTACGGCAGGTCGCCCTGGAACTGGAACGCCGCCAGTCCGTATTCGGCCCCGTAATCGGCGGGGAACGGCTTGAAGTAGCCGTTGGCCCCGTTTAGTTCGCGCATGTTCTTGACGGTAAAGCGGAGCAGCTCGGCGAACGCCAGCGTCGCCAGCGCGAAGTAGTGGCCTTCGAGGTCGTACCGGAAGGCCAGGAAGCCGATGACGAGCCCGTATGCCGCCGCGAGGACGCCGCCGACGAGCATCGTCAGCCAGGGGTTCATCGAGACGTCGATGAGTAGCTTCTGTGTCGTGTAGGCCCCGATGCCGAAGAAGGCGGCGTGCCCGAACGAGAACTGGCCGGTGAACCCTGACATGATGTTCCACGCCTGGGCGGAGTAGGCGAACACGAGCGTCAGGATGAGGATCTTCACGCTCAGGACGTCCCCCAGCGGCGTCGCGGGGAGAACGTACGGGAGGCTGGCCAGGACGCCGAAGCCGACCGCGCCCTTCACGAACGGTGCCAATCGGTGGTCGTCGAACGCCGCGTATCGCTCTCGAACAGTCGTACTCATTTCGTCCCTCCGAACAGTCCCTCGGGTTTGAGCAGCAGTACCAGGATGAAGATGAGAAAGATGAGGACCTGCGAGGTGGTCCCCGGGAGGTAGTAGCCGCCGAAGACGGAGACGAGGCCGATGACGAGACCGCCGACGAAGGCACCGGTGAACGACCCGAGGCCTCCGAGCACGACGATGACGAAGGCGTTGATGAGGAACGTCGAGCCCGTGAATGGGTCGAACCGCTGGAACAGGGCGACCGAGCCCCCGGCCACGCCGGCGAGCGCCGCACCGATGCCGAACGTGAGGTAGTTGATGCGCGTCACGTTTATACCGACCGCCCGTGCGCCGTCGCGGTTGTCGGCCGTGCCGCGAATCTCCCGACCGAGGTCGGTCCGCTCGAGAAACAGGCGGATCGCGACCATCGTGCCGAGCGCGATGAGCAGCGCGTACAGCTGGCCGTACGGGATGAACACGCCGGCGACCTGGAGGGTCCCCACGTCGAGCGGAATCTGGTGTGGGTCCGGCGAGAAGACGATCGTGAGCGCCGACTGGAAAATGAGCAGCAGCCCCAGCGTGGCGATGAGCTGGTTCTGCTGTGGCGCTTCGATGATCGGTTCGATCGTCAGCAGGTGGACGACCACTCCGACGACGAACAGGACGACCACGGCCAGGGGAATTCCCAGGAACGGCGAGATGCCGAACGTCGTGGACGCGTACCAGACGGTGTACATCCCGACGACCAGGAAGACCCCGTGGGCGAAGTTGATGACGTCCATCACGCCGAAGATCATCGTCAGCCCGAGCGCGGTGAGCGCGAACACGCCGCCGAGCAACAGCCCGAAGACGAGCAGTTGCAACAGCACGGGCTCGAAGTTGACGATGTCGGAAAGGAGATTCGCGAACGGGGTTAGCAGTCTATCTAGCAGACTCGACTGGAGCGGTATCGACGCCGATATCGGTGGGTGTACCATTACGAACCTGTCCTATCTGAAGGCGAGTGCCGGTGACTATGAACGCAACGATTCTACACCTGGGGCGCGGTCTCGGCGAACTGCTCGGGATAGACTACCTTGACCGACCCGTTCAGGACCTGGTTGACCGGAGCGAGCGCGTTCTCGTTCTCGCCGTTGTCCTTGAACGAAATCGCCGGCATCGCGGCGATGTGGTCCTCGTAGGTGATTCCCGACAGCGCCTGGTTGATGGCCTCGTGGTCGGCGCTGCCAGCCTCCTCGATCGCTGCGATGGCGACCTCTGCGGCGGTGTAGGACATCCCGACGCTGGCCGAGAACTCCTGGTCGTAGGACGACTTGAACTGCTCGCGAACCGTGGCCGTCTTGTCGATGGTTGGGTTCAGCGCGTAGTTGTTGTCCATGACGCCGTTGGCGAACTCGCTGATGTCCGCGATGGCACCCTCGTCGGTGAACGTGGCGCTCGCACACGCCGTCATGTGGGGCGGGCGGTAGCTCTGGTTTTGCATCGACTTTGCCAGCGTGACGCCGCCGGGTGCGTACGTCGTGGCGATGACGGTGTCCGGGTCGGCCTGTTTGAGTTTCGTCACCTGCGTGTCGGCACTCGAGGCGCCGAACTTCATCGCCGTCTCGGCGACGACCTCGACGTTCTGGTCGGGCAGGAACTCCTTGAGGTGATTCTTGATCGCCTGGCCGTAGCTGTTGTTCACGTAGAACAGCCCGGCGGTCTCGAGAGTGCCGTCGTTGTTCCGAATGACCTCCGGTACGAGGTCAGCGTAGTCGCTGGCGAGGCGCTTGGCCGGTGGCTGAGGCCGGTAGACGTAGTTGAAGCCCCGACCCTTCAGTATGTTATCGTCGGCGGCGACCGAGACGACGAACGGGACCTTCTCCCGTTCTGCGACGGCCGTTGCCGCGGTCGTGACCGGCGAGGAGTAACAGCCGAGTAGCACGTCGGCCCCCTCGTCGATGAGTTCCTGGGAGACCTGCCCGCCGAGGGACTGCTTGCCCTCGTTGTCGCCCTCGACGACTTCGACCGTCGCACCGCCGAGCGACTCGATGCCGCCCTGCTCGTTCTTGCGCTTGGCGGCGAGCTTGATCGCGTTACTCATCCCGGTGCCGGTCGACGCGAGGAAGCCCGACAGGGGGTGGTTCGAACCCAGGACGACCTTCTCGACCGACCCACCGTCGGTCGACCCGCCGTCGGAGCCGCCACCGTCGGAGCCACCGTCCCCACCATCGCCGCCATCGCCGCCGTCTCCGCCACCGTCGCCGCCGGAACAGCCGGCGAGACCGATCGTCGCGACGCTGGCGCCGGTGTACTTCAGAAACGTACGCCTGTCGGTACCGCTATCTGCCGTGGGCTTGCGAGGCATGGTATGCCGTTGCAAGTTTTGGGCCCACCTTTATAAATATTGTTTGATGGACAGTCGTCGTGTGACTGCGTTTCTAGGGAACCTGGCGAGTCCTCACTCCGACAGCGACCGCCGGGCGTGGAGGCCGGCGAGGCGGCCAAAGCCCATCGCGGTCGTCAGCCCGTTGCCCGAGAGATAGCCGTCCGAGCCGTGCCCGCTGATACCGACCGCACAGCCACCGCCGGCGTAGAGGCCCTCGACGACCGAGTCGTCCTCGCGGCAGACCCGGCCGTGCTCGTCGACGACGAGGCCACCCTGGGTGTGAAAGAGCGACCCGGTCACCTTCGCGCCGTAGAACGGCGCGGCGAGGGTGTGGCGCCCCTCAGTCCGTCCCACTTCGTCCGGTTCGCCGGCCTCGACCGCCGCGTTGTAGTCTTCGACCGCGTCTCGCGTTGCCTCGGGAGCACAGCCGAGCTGGGCAGCGAGGTCCTCGACGGTGTCGGCGCTCTCGTAGGAGCCGAGCTCGGCGGCGCGGTCGAAGTCGTCGAACTCGCCCTGGAGCTTTTCGAAAATGCGCTCGTCGAAGATCTCGTAGGCGACGCCGTCGGGCTGGCGGAGGACGTCGACGGCAAACCGGGAGTATCCCGCCGACTCGTCGCCGAACCGCTCGCCGTCCTCGTTGACGAGAACGGCGCCGTTCATGACGACGGCGTACGTCGACAGCGCGCCGGTCTGGTTGACGACCGTGGCGTGGCCCTGGTAGGCGTCCATGCAGGCGAGTTTCCCGCCGAGTTCGGCCCCCCACCTGATGCCGTCGCCGGTGTTGCCGTCCGACCCGAAGTACAGCGCGCTCTCGATGTCTTCCTCGCAGTGCTCGCGGACCATCCGGCGGTTGCCGGCGAAGCCGTCGGTGGCGAGGACGACCTTCTCGGCCCGAATGGCCTCATCGCGGACCGCGCCGGCGACGACGCCCTCGACCGCGCCGTCCCGTGCGACCAGTTTCTTTACGGGCGTGTTCCGAAGCAGTTCGGTGTTGTCCTGGTCCTCGATGCGCGCTTCGAGTTCGGCGACGAGGTTCTCGCCGTTGCGGCCGGGCGGGGCGTGCATCCGGTACTCGGAGTGCTTGGGGTACTTGAAGTCGTCCACCAGGTGCAGCGAGACGTCCCTGTCGTCGACCAGCCAGTGGACGAGGTCGGCGCTGTGCTCACACAGGTGGCGAACCATCTCCTCGTCTGCCTCGTAGTCGTTTTTCTCCAGTACGTCGCGGGCCATGTCGGCGGGCGTCTCCTCGATGCCGGCCTCGCGCTGGAGTCGCGTCCCGGCCGCGGGAATCATCCCCGTCGAGAGGGCGGCGTTGCCGCCGACCTCGTCGCTCTTTTCGAGGAGCGTGACGGTCAGGTCGTCGTTCTCGCAGGCGGCGAGCGTGGCGACGAGCCCGCAGGCCCCGGCACCGGCGACGAGTACGTCAGTGGCGACGTCGAACTCCACCTCGTCGGTCGAGACGACTTCGGCGCCGGCGTCGTCCAGCGTGCGTCGCTGTGGCTCCGATTCGGGAGTGGACATGGCCGGGCCAATGGAATCTGCGCGCGTAAATCTACCGGTACCGTCGAAATGGGCCGTCCGCTGGTAGTCACGTAGAACCGGGCCATCCGCTGGCGGTCACCTCGAACCGGACCGTCAGACCCGGCGGCCTCGAAACGCGGCGTAATTAAGTGTACTCGACTCGCAGGGACTGGCATGCTCAGCGAGCCACGCGAGGTCGTCGAGGAGTTCTTCGACCGGATGGAAGACGACGACCGCCGCGATACCATCGGCGAACTGTTCGCAGACGACGCCGTGATCACCTTTCCCGGCGTCCGCTTCGAGGGCCCCGACGCGCCGGCCGACCTCCTGGAATGGGCGGGCCCCCGCTACGAGTGGGTCGCCAAGGAGTTCGACCGCTGGATCGAGACGGGCGGGACCGTCGTCAGCGTCGGGACGCTGTACGGCGTCGACGACGCCGGCGAGGAGTTCGAGGGCGTCCGGTACGTCGACGTCTACGAGGTCGAGGACGGTCTGATCCGGCGGCTGGACGTCTGGAACGACCTCGCCGTCGAGGGAGTGGTCGAGCCGTGAGCGCCGCGGACGCCGACGAGGGGAACTCGACGCCCCGGACGGGCGTCCTGTTCTCGCTGCGCGACGACGTCGACCTGGTCCGCCGGGCCGAACACCTGGGCTACGAGAGCGCCTGGGCCGCCGAGGGCCAGGGCAAGACCGCCTTCGGGAAGCTCGAACGCTGGGCGACGGCCACGGAGAACATCGGCCTCGCGACGGGCATCGTCAACGTCTTCGCTCGCACGCCGGCCTCCCTCGCCCAGGCCGTCGCCACGCTGGACGCTCACTCTGACGGGCGGGCGATCCTCGGCCTCGGCGTCGCGCACCCCGGCGTCGTCGAGGGGTTCCACGGCGCCGAGTTCGACCGCCCGCTGGCTCGTCTCGCGGAGTACGTCGAACTCGTCCGCCGCTACCTCCGGGGCGATCCAGAAGGGTTCGACGGCGAGTTCTTCACGCCGAGTCGGACCTGCTTCTGGGAAGCCTTCGAGCCGGAGCGAGCCGAAATCCCCATATACAACGCCGCGCTCGGCCCGGACAACGTCAGGCTGACCGGCGCCCGGGCGGACGGCTGGTTGCCGAATCTTTACCCCGCAGACCGATTCGACCGGGCGTTGGGCTGGCTTGCCGAGGGCGCCGAACGCGCCGGCCGGTCGGTGGACGAGGTGGACGTGGCCACGTACGTCCTGACGGCGGTCCACGACGACCCCGAGGTGGCCCGGCGGGCCGCCGCCGAACACGTCGCCTACTACCTCCGGGAGATTCCGGGATACTACGACCGCGTCGCCGCGGAGGCGGGGTTCGAGGACGACGTGTCGGCCGTGCGGGCCGCCGACTCGATGGAGACGGGGGCCGCCCACGTCGGCGAGGCCTTCCTCGACGCCGTGGCGGTCGCCGGGACGCCCGAGACGGTCCGCGAGGACCTCGACGACCTGCGGGCGGCCGGCGTCGACCTCCCCATCGTCCGGGCACCCGCCGGCACCGACCGTGAGTGGGTCGAGCGAACCCTGACCGCGTTCGCGCCGGAGGGAAGAGCATAATATCGTGCCCCGTAAACGCTAGTCGTAGCGACGCCATGACAGAGCACATCTGGGACGACCTGCTCAGCGAGCAGGACGAGCGAGTGATATCAAAAGCGGGATACGACGAGGCCGGCGCCTCCTCCTGGGAGTCCCGCGGCCTCGGCGAGAACCCGATGGTCCTCGTCATCGACATGCAGCGACTCGTCGTCGGCGAGGACGAACCGATCCTCGACGCCGTCGAACAGTACCGAACGGCGATGGGCGAGATCGCCTGGAACGCCATCGAGGAGATCGAACCCTTCCTCGAGTTCGTCCGCGACCGCGGCCTCCCGGTCACCTACACCCGGGTGATCCCGTCGAGCTACGACGACCCCGACCACGAGGACCTGGACGTCATCGAGCCGGTGGCACCCGAACCGGAAGACACCGTCATCGACAAGTCCTACGCCAGCGCCTTCTACGGGACCGACCTGCTCTCCCGGCTGGTCCGTGGCGACCACGACTCGGTGATCATCGTCGGCAACTCCACCAGCGGCTGTGTGAGGGCGACGACGGTCGACGCCCAGCAGCACGGCTTCGACGTCATCCTGCCCCAGGAGTGCCTGTTCGACAGGATAGAAGCCTCCCACAAGATCGGCCTGCTGGACCTGTGGATGAAGTACGCCGAGGTACAGGAGCGAACCGAGGTCGAGGAGTACGTGGAGTCGATCACGTGACCATGACCCACGACCTGGTCATCTCCGGCGGAACGGTCGTCTCGCCGGAACACGGCACGTTCGAGGCGGACGTGGCGGCCGACGGCGACGTCATCTCGGCCATCGCGAGTCCCGGAACGCTATCTGGCGACCGCGAGATAGACGCTGCCGGCAAGTACGTCCTCCCCGGCGCCATCGACCCGCACACCCACCACGGCATCTACCGCGGTCTCGAGGCCGACGCCGAAACCGAGTCCCGATCCGACCTGGTGGGCGGCGTCACCACCATCGGGAACTACTTCCGGCGGGCCGGCTCCTACGAGGCGATCATGGACGACTACTTCGCCGAGGCCGAGCCCAACTACTACCACGACTACTTCTTCTCGCTCGGGCTGCTCTCCTGGGAGCACGTCGAGGAGATCCCCTACATCGTCGAGGAACTCGGCATTACGTCGTTCAAGTGGTACAAGAACTACAAGGACGTCGCTCCGGAGAAGTTCGGCGTCGACAACGCGATGCACGACGACTGGGCCGACGCGTTCATACAGGCGCTGGCCGAGCAGGACGTCTCGACGACCCTGGGCCACCACTCCGAGAACATGGAGATAACGAGCGCCCTCGGGGACAATCCGTACCTCGATTCTGGCGTCGACGAGAACCAGGAGTACCGGGACTACGACGCACTCGTCGAGGGGTTCCCGGACTACGCCGAGACCCAGAGCATGACAGCGAGCGGGTCGCTGGCCCGCCAGCACGACTACGACGACAGCTTCTACGCGGTCCACATCTCGGCCGGCCGGACCGCCGACGAGCTGGCGATGCTGCACGACGCCGGCTGGGAGATCATCGGCGAGACCTGCACGCACTACCTCTGTCTCACGGCCGAGGAGTGCGACGAGCGCCACAACGTCAACCCCCCGGTCCGGTCGAAGGCGGACCAGGAGACGCTCTGGAAGCGGGTCGCCGACGGCACTATCTCCTGCATCGGCACCGACCACTGCGCGAACACGACCGACACCAAGATCGGCGAGGACGTCCCCGACAGCGCCCCCGGCTTCCCGTCCTCGTCGACGCTGCTCCCGCTGATGATCTCGGAGGGCGTCCACGAGGACCGCATCTCCATCGAGCGCCTCGTCGAGGTCACGTCGACGAACGCGGCGAAGGCCTTCGACCTCTACCCGAAGAAGGGGACGATCCGCGTCGGCAGCGACGCGGACCTCGCCGTGGTCGACCTCGAAGAAACCAAGACCGTCACGCCGGACCTCCTGCGAGGGGCCGCCGACTACTCGCCGTACGAGGGCCGCGAGGTCACCGGCTGGCCCACCCACACGGTCGTTCGCGGCCAGGTGGCCTACGCGAACGGCGACGTCGTCGGCGAACGAGGATACGGCACGCACGTAGATCGCCCGATCTGAATTCCCACCATGCATCTATCTGCTTCCGCACGGACCGCTGTACAGCTCGCGCCGGCCCGGTTGGCGTCGAATCACACCGCGACCGCCCCGGAGGACCACCGATGAGCGGAGCCGACCACCCACCGACGGGTGACGGGCAGGGCCCGCTCGAGGGCCTGACCGTCGTCGAGGTCGGGACGATGATCTCCGCCAACACCGTCGGCCGGTTCCTCGCCGACTTCGGCGCCGAGGTGGTCAAGGTCGAGCACCCGAAGACCGGCGACCACCTCCGGGAGTTCGGTCCCCAGGCGGACGGCACCGGCCTCTGGTGGAAGTACCTCGCCAGGAACAAGCGGTCGGTGACGCTGAACCTCTCGACGGAGGAGGGCGCGGTCGTCTTCGAGGACCTCGTCGCCGAGGCGGACGTCCTGGTCGAGAACTTCCGGCCCGGCACGCTCGAACGCTGGGGCGTCGGCTGGGACCGCCTCTCGGAAGTGAACCCGGACCTCGTCATGTGCCGGCTGAGCGGCTTCGGTCAGACCGGGCCGTACAGCGACCGGCCGGGCTTCGGCACGCTCGCCGAGGCGATGTCCGGCTTCGCTTACCTCAACGGCTTCGAGGACCGGGAACCGCTTTTGCCCCCGACCGGGCTGGCCGACGGCATCGCCGCGCTGTTCTCGACGTTTTCGATCATGTTCGCGCTGTACCACCGCGACGTCCGCGGCGGTGGCGGCCAGTACATCGACACGAGCCTCGTCGAACCGATATTCTCGCTGCTGGGTCCCCAGCCACTGCGCCACCAGCAACTGGACGAGGTAGAGAGACGGTCGGGTAACCGGTCGACCTCGTCGGCGCCGCGGAACGTCTACGAGACCGGCGACGGCCGGTACGTCGCCATCTCGGCGAGCGCCCAGCCGATCGCCGAGCGGGTGTTCGAGGCCATCGACCGGCCGGACCTCGTCGACGACCCGCGGTTCGAAGACAACGAGAGCCGCCTCGAACACGTCGAGGAACTCGACGCGATCATCCAGGACTGGATGGCCGACCACGACCGCGAGGAAGTCGTCGACCGCTTCGAGGAGTGCGAGGCGACCATCGCACCCATCTACAACGTCGCGGACATCGAGGCCGACGAGCACTACCAGGCCCGCGATACGCTCGTCGAAGTGGCGGACGACGACCTCGGCGAGGGGCTCGTCCAGAGTGCCGTGCCGAAGTTCAGCGAGACGCCCGGTCGGGTCGACCACCTGGGCCCGGGACTGGGCGAACACAACGAGGAGGTGTACGGCGGCTTGCTCGACTACGACGAGGAGACCGTCGCCGACCTCGACGACGCGGGGGCGATCTAGGTGGACCTCCCCGACCGCGTCCACGTCGTCGAGATGCTGCCCCGCGACGGCTTTCAGCGCCTCGACGAGTTCGTCCCGACCGAGGAGAAGGTCGAGATCATCGACGCGCTCTCCGGGACGGGCGTCGACGAGATAGAGATCACCTCGTTCACCCACCCGGAGGCCGTCCCTACCCTCCGCGACGCCGACGAGGTGGCCGAGCGCATCGAGCGCCACGACGACGTCACTTACCGGGCGCTGGTGCCCAACGCGAAGGGGATGGAACGCGCTCTCGACGCCGACGTTGACAAGGTCAACGCCCTCGTGACGGTCTCGGAGACCTACAGCGCGAACAACCAGAACATGAGCGTCGACGAAATCCTCGCGGAGGTCGAGGAAATCGTCGCCATGGCCGAGGGTACCGACGTCGAAGTCGAGGCCGGCATGGGGACCAGCTTCTACTGCCCGTACGAGGGGAAGATCCCCCTGGCAGACACCCTCGAAGTCGTCGACAGAGTCGTCGAGGCCGGCGTCGACGAGGTGACGCTCGCGACGACGATGGGGCTGGCCAACCCCACCGAGATCGAGGCGGCCTACGAGGCGGTGTTCGACAGCTATCCCGACCTCGACGCCGGCCTGCACCTCCACGACACCAACGGCATGAGCCTGGCGAACACGCTGACGGCCATGCAGTGTGGCGTCGACCGGTTCGACGCCTCCCACTGCGGCCTCGGCGGCGGCGTCGTCCTACCCGAGGGACTCGCCGGCGTCGGCAACACCCCGACGGAGGACCTCGTTCACATGCTGACGGCGATGGGCGTCGAAACCGGCGCGGACTTCGAGCGTGTCTCGACCGTCGCTACGGACGTCGCCGACCGTCTCGACCTCGGGGCGACGAGCCACGTCCTGATGGGCGGGACGGTCGACCAGGTGCTCGATACGGTCGCGAAAGATTCCTGACCGGCCGTCCGTTCCGCGGCGTCTCCGGTGGCGGGAAGGACATCATTCATGTACCTGGGTCCTGTACGCCCTCGTAGCACACCGGCGGCCGACCAGTATCGACGCCGTCGGCAGAGAGACATGACAGGCAAGACACTGGCGGAGAAGATACTCTCGGAGAAGTCCGGACGCGACGTCCGGGCCGGCGACTACGTCGAGGCCGAGATAGACGTCGGGTTCACACACGACGTGACCGGTCCGCTCACGTTCGAGGTGTTCGAAGAGGTCACCGGGGACGACCCGTCGCTCGCCGACCCGGACAACACGATCGTCACGATCGACCACCACGCCCCGGCTGACGGCGTGGAGGCGGCGAACAACCACAACCTCGTCCGCGAGTTCGCCGAGGAGTACGGGGCCGTCCAGTACGACGTCGGCGACGGCATCTGTCACCAGGTGATCGCCGAGTCGGGGTTCGTCGAGCCGGGCGACCTCGTCATCGGCGCGGACTCGCACTCGACGACGTTCGGCGGTCTCGGCGCGTTCGGGACGGGCGTCGGGTCGACCGACCTCGGGACGGCGCTAGCGACCGGCGAGCTGTGGTTCCGGGTTCCCGAGACCATCCGGTTCGAAGTCGAGGGGAACCTGCCAGACGGCGTCTACGCCAAGGACCTCGTACTGAAATTCATCGGCGACGTCGGGTTCGACGGCGCCACCTACATGGCCGCCGAGTACGGCGGGAGCGCCATTGAGGACCTTCCCGTTCACCAGCGGCTCGTCCTGGCGAACATGGCCATCGAGATGGGCGGCAAGACCGGGCTCGTCGAACCCGACGAGCGCACCGTCCGGTACCTCGAGGCCCAGACCGGCGAGTCGGTCGACCTCGACCCGAATCTCGAATCAGACCCCGACGCCGACTATCACGCGGTCCACTCCTACAGAGCGGAAGACCTCGCGCCACAGGTCTCGAAGCCGTCGAACCCCGAGAACGCCGTCGCCGTCGACGAGGTCGAGGGAACTGAAATCGACCAGCTGTTTGTCGGCACCTGCACGAACGGCCGCTACGAGGATATACGAGTTGTCGCGGAGGTCATGGAGGGCGAGGAACTGGCGCCGAACGTCCGGATGGTGGTCGTTCCCGCCTCGAAGTCCGTTTACGAGCGGATGGTGGAGAACGGCGAACTCCGGACGTTCGTCGACGCCGGCGCCATCGTCCAGTCGGCGGGCTGTGGCCCGTGTTTCGGCACGCACCAGGGCGTGCTCGGCGACGGCGACGTCGGCCTTGCGACGGCCAACCGCAACTTCCCGGGCCGGGAGGGCTCGATGGAGAGTTCCGTCTACCTCGCCAGTCCGGCCACCGTCGCCGTATCGGCGCTGTACGGCGAGATCACCGACCCGCGTCGGGTGGACCTGCCACGGTACGGCGACGACGTCGTCCCCCGGGAGGCATCGCCGTGAGCGACGTCACCGATCCCGGCCGGGCCTGGGTGTTCGGCGACGACGTGGACACCGACCAGATCATCCCGTCGCGCTTCCTGGTGTCGAGCGACCCAGACGAACTCGGACAGCACGCCTTCGAGGACCTCCGCCCGGAGTTCAGCGAGAACGTCGACGAGGGCGAGTTCGTCGTCGCCGGCGAGAACTTCGGCAGCGGTTCGTCCCGCGAGCACGCCCCGGTGGCGCTGGTTGGCGCCGGCGTCGACGGCGTCGTCGCCCAGTCCTTCGCCCGCATCTTCTTCCGGAACTGCATCAACCTCGGCCTGCCGGTGCTCATCTGTCCGGCGGCAGACCGCATCGCAGACGGCGACGAGGTCAGTCTCCGTCTCGACGACGGAACGGTCGTCAATCACTCGACCGGCGAGGAGTACGACGCCGAGCCGCTGCCCGAGTTCCTCCAGGAACTGGTCGACCGGGGCGGTCTTCGTCCCTACGCCGAAGACAAGCTTGCTGGCAAGCGCTGACGGCCGCGCCAGCGGTCGCTGGTCCGTCAGGACGTCCTACGCCGAGAACCGGCAATACTGTGGACGACGCTAATCCCTTTCACCGGATCGAGCGGTACGTCAGGTGGAGACGTCGCAGTCTCCACTGAGGTAACGGTCCACGGACGGCACCGGGAATACATCCGAGAGTGCGCCGATCGCCGGCGGACACCCGGCGTCAGGATTATCCCGGTTCACGCGATCCACGGTGCCATTCGAGTCCACTCACCCCTCATCCCCCTCTCCCCCTCTCACTTTCGACGACTGCCTCACGCGGCAGTCTTATCTGTTTTAGATTATAGAAAGAGAATTGGCAATAACATCAACCGTCATAATCCTCCGTCCGTCGCCAGGTCGCGGCCACAAAACCGAGATATCGCCACTATCCAGGCGTAACACGCCAACTTCGGCTTTCTATTTGGGGCCGATTGGCACTGGCCGCGTCTCCGTCTTCGGAGCCCATCGGGAGAGCGATAAGAAGCACTGAAACCGCTCGAATGAGTACGAATACTCGGGAATTAGACGCTGAGGGAAAGTCCACTGTCACGCTGCGAACGGATTCCGTTGATTGCGACGACGAAAACAATATATTTATGAGTATTATATGATTTAGTATGTTTATTGATATGTATTCGGATGCAGGAGAGGGGGCGGTGAGTTGAGAGGGTCGCGAGGCCCGGCAGGTTAGTTCGTGGGAGACTCGCGGCGATACTGGAGGCCCAGCACGGCCGCGGCGAGGACGAGGCAGGCCGCCAGCACGGTAAACGCCGCCTCGTAGGATCTGACCTGGGCGACGACGCCGACGAGTCCCGGCCCCATCGCGTTGGCAGCCAGGAAGACGGAACGGGCGGCGCCGAGGCTCGCACCGACCGACTCGTCGGTCGCGGACTCGATGACCAGCGCGTCGGCGATGGGAAACTGTGTCTTGTAGCCGACGGCGGTCAGGACCGTCCCGACGAGGACCAACGCGAGGCCGTCGAACAGGAGCACGACGGCGATGCCGGCGGCGGCGACCACCAGGCCGATTACGCTGACGGCCACGCGCGGGAACCGGTCGCTGACCCGGCCGGCGACCGGCTTGACGACGAGGCCGGCGAGGAACAGAACGGCAAAGACGCCGCTTGCGACAGCCTCGGTCCGCCCGCCGGCGACCAGCAACAGCGGGAAGAAGTTCGTCAGGCCGCCGATGGCCACGTGAAACAGCGAAAACGCCAGCAACACCTCACGCCGGGCCGGCGTGGCGACTATATCGCGAACTGTCCCGGTCGGGTCCAGCGAGACGCGGTGAAACCGGTAGGGTTCGTCGTTCCAGAAGACGAACAGCGCGGTAACGAGTACGAGAACGAGCCCCAGCGGGAGAAACGCGGAGCGCCAGGTGGCCGTCGCGAGGACGACGATGGCCAGGCCCGCGCCGGCGAGACCGCCCAGGTCCGTCCCGGCGCTGACGATGCCGAGCGCCAGTCCCCGGTCGTCGCTGAACAGGTCGCCGAGCAGCGCCCTGGAGGGACTCGAGTACAGTCCCCTGCCCAGGCCGAGCAGGACGATGCCACCGACGAACAGGATGGGCGTCGTGGCGAACGCGAGTCCCACCAGCGCGGCGAAGATGACGAGACAGCCCGCGACGACGAGGACCGCCCGTCCCATGGCGTCGGAATAGGACCCGGCCGGGAACTGGACGGCGGCGTAGACCAGTCCGAACAGCATCAGCGCCAGGCCGGCCGCCGCGTCGGTCAGCCCGAGCGTCGCCTGGATACGGGGCAGCAGCGGCGGCAGGAGAAATCGCGCCGTCTGGAGCGTCGCCCACCCAAGCGTGAGCACCAGCAACATTCGGGTGGGATAGGTCGTCGCTGTGGCGACTCGCTCGCGGACTGACCGGAACACGGGCCGAGATTGTTTGCGAATCGGCTTCAGCTTGCGGATTTCGGAAGGAACTGGACGGTGTGAGATTTCGATTCGCCAATTCTAACTGAGATCGGTGAGAAGCTGTCGAGGATGTCCCGCACTTCGATCGCAGACCTCCACGAATCGTACCAGTCGGGCGAACACCTGACGATGTTGACGGCGTACGACGCGCCGGTCGCCCGTCAGGTCGACCGCGGCGGCGTCGACATGGTTCTGGTCGGCGACACTGCCGGCGACAACCACCTGGGCTACGACGACACGATACCGGTGACGATGGACGAAGCCCTGTCGAACACGGCGGCCGTCGACCGGGCCGTGGAGGACGCGATGGTCATCGGCGACATGCCGATGGGGAGTTACGGCCAGTCGATGGAGACATCCGTCGACAACGCGATGCGGTTTCTCAAGGAGGGCGGCGCCGACGCGGTGAAACTGGAGACGGCGCCCCACGGCGACACGACGGTCGAGATAATCGACCGGCTGACCGAACTCGGCGTACCGGTCCAGGGCCACGTCGGCTTGACGCCACAGCGAATGAACCAGATCGGCGGCGCCTACATCCAGGGACGGGCCCAGTCGAACTCGGCGGCGGTCGAACCGCTGGTGGAGACGGCCAAACGCCTGGAGGAGGCCGGCGTCTTCGCGGTCGTCCTGGAGACGGTGACCGAGGAGACCGGCAAGGCCGTCACCGAAGCGGTGGACGTGCCGACCATCGGCATCGGCGCCGGGCGGTACGTCGACGGCCAGGTCCTGGTGATAACGGACCTCCTGGGACTGGGCGGCGAGTCCTTCGCGCTCTCCCGGCAGTACGCCGAGGTCGGCGACGTTATCCGTGAGGCCGTCTCTGACTACGTTGCGGACGTCGAGACGGGCGAATTCCCGGCAGAAGAGAACGTCTACGACCCGATCGACGAGTGAATGGCGACCGGGGAATTTGCGGTGTGTTCAGACGCCGGCGGCCTTCTCGGCCTCTGACTGCACGATGTACGACCGGTCGTCGGCGTACTCGGCGGCCGTCTCCAGGGCCTCCTCGGTACCGATCTGGTTGAGTGCCCAGGCCGCGCTGGCCCGGACCTCGTCTGCGTCGTCGTCCGCGAGGATGTCTGCGAGCGGGTCGACGGACCGGGTGTCGCCGATGAGGCCGAGCGACCGGGCGGCCGTCGACCGGATTTCGGGGTTGTCGGCATCGAGACGGTTCGCGACGGCCTGCGTCGAGTCCTCGCTGCCGATGGCGCCGAGCGCCCGGAGTGTCACCTTCTCCAGCTCGACGTCACCGCCGCCGAGGAAGTCCTCGAACGTCTCGCGTGCCCGGTCGTCGCCGATGCGACCCAGCACTCTGATGGCGTGTTTGTCCCGGCGCTGGGCGCGCTGGTGGAGCGGCTCGAACGCCGCCTGTGGGGCGAACCGTTCGAGGGCGTCGAGGATGTTCTCCTCCATGAAGTCCGACTCGAACGTGTCCAGCGCTTCCAGGATCGGCTCGGGCTCGCCCTGCGTGGCGTAGATCTTGATGGCGTTCCACTCCGGCGGGAAGTCCTTGCGGTTCTCGGGGTTCAACACGTCGTAAAAGCCCTGGGCGTCCAGCTGTTCCCGGACAGTTAGATCGCTCCAGGTCTCGGCCGCGTCGAGGTCCGACTCCAGGGTCTCGGCAGCCTCGAGCAGCGTCGCGATAGTGTCTGCGTCCTCGTCGGCGTCCAGGTCGGCGACGGCGATAGCGTCCTCGGCCGAGCCGAGGGCGCCGGCCGCTGCCTCGGGGTCGTCGCCGTCGAGGCTCAGGTCTCGGTCGAGGGCGTCGCCGGCCGGGTCGAGGAAGTCCTCGACGGCCGTGACCGCCTGTCCCTCGCCGTCCTCGGTCCACTCGCTGTCGGTCAGGGTGGACTCGGCGTCTTCCAGGATGGCGGTGACGTCCTCCGCGTAGGGGCCCCGGGCGTCTTCGAGGTCGTCCCGGAGGTCAGAGAGGCGCCCTTCGAGCTCCGCGCGGGGGTCCTCTGCGTCTTCGTCGTCCTCGTCCGGTTCGGGCAGGTCGGCAGCTTCCAGGTCGCTCTCGACTTCGTCCAGCGTCGCTTCGACGTCGTCGAGGTCGTCCTCCGTCTCGGCCGCCTCGAGTGCTTCTTCGGCGTCGTCGAGGCGGGCGTCGAGCGAGTCGGGCGAGAGTTCCGTCCCCGCGTCGGCCTCCTCCTCGGCCGCCTCGGTATCTTCGGCGTCCGTCTCGTCGTCCCCGTTGCTCATGCTCGAAGTTGCGACTGTTCGGGCCAAGAGCGTTTCCCTTCGCCACCGACGGAAACCGTGCCACCTTTGCCCGCCGGCCGTCGAGGGTCGGACATGGACCGGCGGGATTTCCTGCGGACTGCGGTCGTCGCCGGCGTCGGCCTGGGAGCGGGCTGTCTCGGCGGCCGTGCCAACACGGGGGGAGACTACGACGTCGGCATGAGCGTCGTCGCCTTCCGGCCCGATTTCGTCGAGGTCACGGCCGGCGAGACGGTCGTCTGGCGTAATACCAGCAAGCAGAGCCACACCGTCACGGCCTACGAAGACCGCATCCCCGGGAACGCCGACTACTTCGCCTCCGGCGGCTACGACTCCCAGGCCGCGGCAGAGAGGGCCTGGACGGAGTCGGCGGGCGGCCGCCTCGAACCCGGCGGCGGCGAGTTCGAGTACACGTTCGAGGTGCCCGGCACATACACCTACTTCTGCATCCCGCACGAGCAACGAGGGATGGTCGGCACCGTCGAGGTCAAACCGACCGAGTGACGGTCATACGTGGCCGACTCCGACTATCTCCTCAGTCGAGATCGTACGCCTCCACCAGGTCGAGAAACGGCGCGAGGACGGTCATCGCCGGTTCGCGCTCGACGGCGTCGGCCCGTCGGTGCCACGCGATGACCCCGGCGTCTTCGAGCTGTGGGAGGTGGGTGTGTCGAAGCGCGATGTCGACCCGTTCGACGTGGTCGGACGGGTCCTCGCCCTGCTGGCGCTCCAGGTCGCGTATGCTCTCTACCAGTTGGTCGACCGCCATGGACCCGCTGTGGTCGAGCAGCGTGTGAAGTACGTATCGCCGTCGTCTGTTTCCGAGTAATCGAAACGCGTGACTGACGGTCAGTTCGCCGTCCCGTGCGTTCGCCCGGTCCGACCGAAGTTCTCCCATCTGTTACGCCCAACAGAGTGGGAAATAAAAAATCGTTCGACTGGCAGTCGTCGGCTCAGTCCTCGGCCTCGACTTCGACGTCCTCTTCGTCGACGTCGACGCTGGTCTCTTCCTCGGCGGCGACTTCCTCGGGGTGGGCCTCGAGGGTCGCCTTCTGGACTTCGACCCGGCGGACCGGATAGATCTCCTTGGCCTCGTTGTAGATGGCAGAGGAGAGACGGCCCTCGACGATGCTGTCGACGAACTCCTCGAACGTGTGTTCGGCCGCCGACTCCTCGACGAGGTCGATCATCGTCCGGCGGATGGCCTTCTCCTGGCTGGCGTCGGCCGACTTGGTCGTGAACGCGACGGGCTGGACCTGCAGCCGGTAGTCGTCGGCCGTCAGCACCGTGATGTAGGCCTCGATCTTCGACGAGCCTCTGCGGACGAGGCTGCGCAGGTAGTCCCGGGTGAGTTCGTGCTTGACGAACTCCGCGTAGGCCGAGTCGCTCGCGACCTCCTCGATCTTGAAGGTCAGCTTCGTGTTGTTCTCGCTGGCGTCGTTCCGGAGGTCACCGAGGGTCGTCTCGATGGTCCGGCCGAGCAGCTTCTCCGATTCGTCCGCGGGCGTTTCACCGAGTTCTTCCCGGTCGAACTGCTCCGGGGCGAGCACGGTGTACCATTGTTTCTGTTGCTTCCGTCTGGATACCGATCGTTCGCTCATGTGTTGGTGTCGTCTGTGTCGCTGTCTGTCGTGGACGATGCCCCGTCCCGGTTCGCTAACTGTGCTGCTACCTCGAGGTTCACCACGTAGTCGTCGGCCGTCGACTGCAGGCCGCCGGTCGTCTCCCGGTCGATGGTCGTCGTGACCGTTGTGCCGTCGACGCTCGTCTCCATCTCTGCGGTGTTGTCCGGTTCGAGCGACGCGGCGATCGCCTGTGCCGTCTCGGCGTCGGCGTGAGTCGTTCGGATGCGGGCTCGTCTCATCGCATCGCCTCCCGGACTGCCGCGACGAAGGCATCTGCGTCCGCTACCCTGGCGCGAGCCGTCTCGCCGGTGCCGCCGGTCGCCGCGTCAGTCGTCTCGCCGGCCGCGGCGAAGACCCCGGCGAGGTCGACTGTCTCGTCGGCGCTCGTCGCCACGACGGCGGCGTCGGCGGCCGCAGCCTCGTCCGCCACTGCGAGCACCACGGGCTCCGGCGAGCGAAAGTCCCGGACGAGCCGGGCGACGGTTGCGAGCGGTCCAGAGACGTCCCGGAGCACCACGAGACCGTCGTGGCGCTGCAGGTCCACCTCGCGGACTCCCCGGTGTGCCGCTTCGGCGTGGTCCCGCCAGGCGGACCGGGCGTCCTCCGCGTCGGCCCGGCCCAGTGCCAGGGCGATACCGAGCCCCGGCCGGCTGACCGCCAGCGCGTCGAGGACGTCGGCGTAGCCACCGACGGTGGCGAACGGGCCGCCGACGCAGGGCCGGCAGAACCGCTCGACTGCGTCTGCGGCCCGCGACGTCGCGTCCGGAGTGCCGGTGACCGAGAGGGCCGCCAGCGAGGCGACCCGTCTGCCGGTCTCTTCGTCACCTGTGGCGCCGACGGTGCCATCACCGTCGTCGACGTCGAGGTCGGCGACGGCCTCGGCAGCTGCCTCCTCGTCGCCAGAGAGCGGGCCGTGGACCAGCGTCGAGTGGGCCAGTCCGTCTGCCAGGTCGTCAGTCGGCACGGCGATCCCGGGACGGCGTTCGACGCCGGCCGCGGTGGCGTCCTCGTGGACCAGCCCCGTCGCGGGGCGATCGGCGGCGATGGTTCCGGCCAGCGCCAGGACCGGGTCGGCGTCGCCGAGTTCACCCGCGACGGCGTAGGCCTGCTGGCTCACTGCACCGTCGGCGTCGGCGAGGATGGCGTGGTCGGCCTCGACGTCCGGTCGTCCGAAGGCGATCCGGCAGTCGGCGTCGGTCGCCCCGTGTTCGTGGTCGGGTGCAGCGGCGACGCTGGCCTGGAACGGCACGTCGTTCGCCGCGAGGACCCGACCGAGGACGCCCGTCGCAGCGAGCGCGTCGCCGGTCGGAGCCGCCACGAGGCGGACGAGGCCGGCCTCGCGGCAGGCGGCGGCGACGCTGTCGGCGGGCGAGCGCTCGGGACGACCGGTGGTGGACATCTATGCCAGGAGTTCTTTGGCTTCGTCGTACTCGTAGGTAAACTCCTCGTCGAGTTCGTCGCCGCGGTAGTAGTCGACCAGGCGGCGGATCTTCGACTCGGTGTTCTGGAGCGCGCGCTTGTTCTGGTAGTCGACGGGGTTCTCTTCCATGTGGTCGCGGAGGCGGACGGCCCGTTCCATGAGATTGCGCAGGTCCTCGGGGAGGTCGGGGTCTGCGTCGTTTTCCTCCAGGATTTCGGTGACCTTCTTGCCCGTCGCGAGGCTGACGTCGGGGACCGGCGTGCCCTCGACGCCCTCGTCGCGCAGCTTCAGGCCGATCTCGCTGGGGTTGTGGCCCGCTTCGGCCAGTTCGACGACGCGCTCTTCGACGGCGTCTGCGTCTACGTCACTCCACTCCGGTGGTTCGTCTACCGCCGGCTTGTCCGAGTCGGACGAGCCACGGCGGCGGGTGTGCATTCGTGCCATAGTTTCTGGTTGGAACGACAGAGGCCGCTGTGTAGCTGGCGAACGGTGGCCGTTCACCGAATCGTACGTCCCGGGAAGGACGTGGTACACTTCCGCAATCCCGAGCCCGCCAATCGGCGGGCGAGTCAGATTTGCGGCCGTGCGTTCCCGGCCGGAGACAAACGTTCCCGACGCATAACGGTTTCTCTTCGATTCGCCGGCCATCGGCGGTTCGAGGGCTCTTTCACCGCCTGAAGTGCCTGTGGCTCGTTTATGAGCGATGGGATGCAAGGTATTCCCGATGATCGGGGGATCAGCGTCGTCCAGCGAGGGCAGGCGTGCCGAGACCGCCCGGGGTCAGAGCAGTCCCCTCGGGGTCACGCTGGTGTTCGGCATCATGCTGGCGGGCGCCATCGTCATCGTGGTCTTCGGCGCGGCGGCGATCAACGACGCCCGGGACACCCTGTCGAACCAGCGCGCCGAGAAGGTGATGACGGAACTCGACTCCGAGGTCGCCCTCGTCGCGCTGGGTCGGACGGACTCCCAGCAGGTGTCGTTCTCTCGAACCTCCGGTGAGCAGTTTACGGTGGACAACTCCAGCGGCTGGCTCCGGGTCAACGTGACCAACACCTCCACGAACACCGAACGGACGCTGGTCAACGAGTCACTCGGCGCGGTCATTTACGAAAACGGCGGGGCCGAGATCGCCTACCAGGGTGGTGGCGTCTGGCGATTCGAGGACGGTCGGAGCGTGATGGTGTCGCCGCCGGAGTTCCACTACCGGAATGCCACGCTGACGCTCCCGCTCGTTACCATCAGCGGCGACTCTTCGCTGGGGTCGAGGGCCTCGATATCGAAAAACGGCTCGAGCGAACCGGTCTTCCCGGACCGGTCGGCAAACGACGACTGGGTCAATCCGCTGCAGAACAGCGAAGTGACTATCACTGTACACAGCGACTACTACCGGGCCTGGGGCTCGTACTTCGAGGCGAGAACGACCGGCGGCGTCACGTACGACCACGCCAAGGAGACGGTGACGCTCCGACTGCTCAAACAGCAGCAGACGCGAACGGTTTCCCAGGCACTAGCTATCTCGAGCGGGAGCGATGGGACGCTCAGGATTCAGGCGGGGGCCTTCTCCACCGTCGATAGCTACAACTCGAGCACGATTTCGCCGAATCGAAAGAGTCGGCCTGCAGGTGGCGGGGGGAATGGGGACGTGGTTACGTCCCTGAACGTGAACTTCAATGGCAACGCCGAGATTCACGGCAACCTCACGACCGACGGTACTGTGAGCTTCGCGGGTAGTCCCGGCCCGCCGTACCGGGTAGGAGGACACCTACGATACGGCGAGGGGACTGTATCGGGCAGCGATTGTACACGGTACGTCGGAAACTGGTGTGCGAAGAACGCGTCGATGGGCGCCACCCCCGACATTGAAAATCAGATCAGTCAGACGATCACTGACCTCCAGGGTTCGAACGACAACGCCGGCGATCCCTGTATTTCGGCTGCTGACGCCCTGAAGTACGGGACCGGTCCCTGTGCAGCCGACGAGATAACGCTCGAAGCCGGCGACTATTACGTCGCCAATCAGGACCTGAGCGTCAATACCGGACAGAAACTGCTCCTGAATACGACGAACGGAGACATCCGGATCGCACTGGATAACGACCGACAACTGGCGGTCAATCGAGGGAACGTAACCGTCGTGGGCGACGGACGGGTCGAGATATACGCGACGAAACAGACACAGATCACCGGAACGGGAGCAAAAGTCTGGAATCGCGGGTGGGACTCCAGACAGTTCTGGCTGTACTGCGACGCTGAGTGCCAGACTCAAATCACGCAACATGCCGTTTTTAACGGGGTCATCTACGCACCCCCCGGACCAGGTGGGACGGCAGGCCACATCGATATCGGGCAGCAAGCAGAGGTCTATGGCGCTATCGTCAGTGGCGGCGGCTCTCACGCAGAACTTGACTCGAACTCCGAGATCTACTTCGACCAGAACCTGCGGACGGCGTCCGTCTTCCAGCAGGCCACCGTCCCGAGTCTGTCGTATCTCCACGTCTCGGTCAATCGCGTCAACGTGACCGGCTAACTGCCACACAGTCGTCCATACGGCGGAATCGTTTCGTTTGACGGCCAGTTAGTTTATGGAGGTTGACCACATACGGTCGCTGAATGTCAGTGCCCCCAGCGGCTCCCAGCGGTGCGCAGCAATCCAGCACCGCTCGTGGCCAGAGCGGGCCGCTGGGGATCACGCTCGTCTTCGGCATCATGCTCGCCGGTGCCGTCATGATCGTCGTCTTCGGCGCCGCTGCCATCGGAGACACGCAAAATCAGCTCTCGACGCAGCGCGCCGAGAAGGTGATGACGGAACTCGACTCCGAGGTCGCCCTCGTCGCCCTCGGCCGGGCCGACAGTCAACAGGTCACCTTCGCCCGTGCCTCCGGCGAGCAGTTCACCGTCGAGAACGGCTCGGGCTGGATGCGGGTCAACATCACCGACCAGGCGACGAGTACCGAGCGAGAACTGTTCAACGAATCGCTCGGGGCGGTGAAATACGAGAACGGGAACACGGTGATCGCCTACCAGGGCGGTGGCGTCTGGCGACTCGACGACGGGCACAGCGTAATGGTGTCGCCGCCGGAGTTCCACTACCGGAACGCGACGCTGACGCTTCCGCTGGTCACCGTGACAGGCGACCCGTCGCTCGGGAACACCGCCGCTATCACGAAGAACGGCTCGACGGAACAGAAGTTCCCCGACACGGCCAGGGTGGCCGACTGGGAGAATCCGCTCCGAAACAGCGAAATCGTCGTCACCGTCCGGAGCGAGTACTACCAGGCCTGGGGCCGCTACTTCGAGACCCGGACAGCGGGTGACGTGGCGTACAACCACGCAAAGGAGACGGCGAGCGTCAGACTGGTCGTCCCGCCGAACAATCCGCCGGTCCAAGGCGGCGTGGTCGCGGGTGCACCGGGGACCGATTTCGTCATCAAGAACGGAGCCGAAGTTGATAGTTTCAACTCCTCTGTCGGTGACTACAGCACGACGGCCGGTAGCAATACGCGAATCGTTGCTGCGGGTCGCGTCAACATCTCGAACAATGCCGTCGTCTACGGGAACATCGAGGTCGGCCGCTCCCTGAAGATCGACAACAACGGCGAGATTCGGCACGGCAACATATCGTACGGCGACGGGATCGGCGGCGGTGGATGGGACAGCGGCTGGACCCGCGGGCCGGAACACTGGGTGGCCCAGAACGCGAGCGTCGTTTCGCCCGACAGCGTCTCCATCGAAATCGACAACCGGAACGACGAGTGGAGCGACCCCGCCAACAACGACAACGACGCGGAGTCCGACGACATTGACGACCCGGACGGACCAACGCCGACGCTGTCCTGTTCGGGCGACTGTACCCTCTCGGCGGGCAACTACTACCTCTCGTCGATGACCGTAAACCAGGACCTCACACTGGACGCGACGGGGGGTAACGTTAGTATTGCCATCGACGGCGACCTTTACGTAGACAACGGGGTCGATATTGACGTCAACGGCGATGGACGGGTCAACATCTACCTCGCCGGAGACAGCGAATTCCGGAACAACGCCAGGGTACTGATCGCCGGCGACAACTCGACCCGGTTCTGGCTGTATATGCACCCGGACAGGAAGTTACAGCTCTGGAACGGGGTCGAATTCCGCGGCGTGGTGTACGGTCCGGGCGTCGGGACTAACCCAGGGGCTGACCTCGTCATCGAGGAGGAGATGGACGTCTACGGGGGTCTCGTCGGCGACGTGGAAATTCAGGCAAACAACGCGGAGATTCACTACGACGAGGCACTCGCGAACACCAAATCTATCGTCAGAAACCGCTCGATTCCGTCGATTACCTACCTCCACGTCTCGATAAATCGCGTCCACGTCACGGACTGAAACCGCCCCTTCGAGTTACTCACCAGGAAAACGGCGATCACGACCACGTTTGCACTGGCCTACTTCTCGAGTTCTATCTTGATGCGCTGGACGGTGACGAACACCTGGTTCGGCGCCCCTCCGGAGCGATGACAGACGACGGCGTCCGGTCCGGTCTCGACCGAACAGCTGAGTCCGACCTGGTCCTCGAAGTATCGCTTCCAGAGGTCCTGTCGGGGCGAGTTCGTGACGTTCACGAATACGTCGTCGAAGGCCGCGCTGGTCGGGTCCGTATCGGCCACGGCCACCGTGCGTTCCTTGGCCACCGTCCGGACGAGGACCGTCGATCCCGCGATGCTACGCTGGCCGTCACTGGTCGTCTGGATGATGGGGATGACCGTCCGATCGCTGGCGAAGATAAACGGCGGCTTCTCCAGGATGACGCCGCTCTCGCGCTGGTCCCGGAACACTGCACCGGCCTCGTAGACGAACTTCGTCTCGCCGATGCCTGAGAAGACGAGTGGCCGGATTTCTCTCTCGATCGTGGTTACGTCGCTTCCGTCCACGACAGTGACGTTGAACACGATCGGGTCGTCGGTGTGGAGCGACGCCTCACCCAGGCTCAGTTCGGTCGCCCGACTGGGGGCACCGTTGCCGTACACCTCCTCGATGTTACTGTTCAGAACGTCGAAGGCCCGTTCGGCGTTGTTGTGCTGCTCTGCGTTGCGCGCCGACTCCAGGCTACCAAAGCCACTGACGGTGACGAACGCGACCGTGGCGACGATGAGCGAGAAGACGAACACGTAGCCAAGCACCTCGCTGACTCCTCGGTGGCCAGTGGCGTCAGGCATCGTCGAGGATCACCTCGTCGGCACCGGAGTCGTAGACGATGACGACGGTGCCACCGTCCGCGTGAGACTGGCCGAACGCCGTCTCGTTCGCGACGGCGACGCGAACCGAGACGTCGGGGTCCGTCGAATTCAGCACGAGTTCCGGATCCGGCCCCTCGACGAGGTGGACGTGGTAGGTCGACCCGGTGACGTCCCGGGGAAATCGGTTTTCGAGGCGCACGATCGGCGAGCCCTCACTGGCCTGAACCAGGCTGTCGGCACTCTGGAGGCTTGCGGCGATCTGCTGGCCGATCACCTCCAGCTCCGACCGGATGACCTCTTCACGCTGGTCGGCGACGAAGTTCCCACCGGCGATCAACAGGCCGGTGACCAGGAGGCTGGCGATGGCGAGCGTCAGTACGTAACCGAGCGTTACCGAGACGGCACGTCGCCAGCCAGGAGACCGGTCAGTCATCCGGCTCACCCCTGGCGATCCGAACGACGGTTTCGTAAGACACCGTCGGAGTCTGGTAGTCGAGTTGGACCGAGAGGCTGTACATCGCCGGGAAGGCGTGTGGCTGGCTCGCCGACCCGGGACGACCGAAGTTAGGGAACGACCCCGTGAACTCGCCGATGGACGTGTTCGTCAGGACCAGCGAGTAGTTGCCCCTGATGACGTCGCCGTTCTGGAAACTGACGTTGTACGGCCGGTCGACGCCGGCGCCGAAGTGCATCTCGTTGCCGTTGACCACGTCCAGGGCCGGACAGTATTCGTCGGCGACGGTGGCGGCCGTCACGTCGATGACCACCGGACCTGCCTCGCTGACGCGACAGGTCCCGCTCGTTCCGGTGTCGCTTCGTTCTACCCTGACGACGAGGTCGCCGGAATCGTCCCAGACGAACAGTTCCCACGTCTCCGAGGGTCCGGGGGCCGCGTTGTCCACTGTCGCGCTGTAGGCACTCCCCTGTGAACTGGCCAGCACGCTCCGGTCGGTCACGTTGATGCTGAACGCCCTGACCCGGTCGACGTCCGTCGCGAGCGTCCAGTCGTCGGCCTGGCTCCCGCCGGCGTCGCTACTCCGGAAGCGCGACTGGTTGTTCTGGATCACGATAGAGCCCCGTCGGTGCCAGGGAGACGCTTTCTGGAGCGAGATAGCCGTGCCCTGTTCGATAGACTGGATGGCGAGTGCGTGACTCGCGTTGCCGAGAGCGACAGTGACGTTGTCCTTGACGTGGTCGTACTGTGAGTTGTTGTTCCGGTTGGCGAACCGGACGACTTCGCCCAGGGCCTGCTCGACGCTGTGGCGATATTCCAGTGCGTCGCCGCCAGCCTGGGCCTTGCTCCGCGTCGCGAGGTTCTCGGTATAGATCGCCGAGTTGACCACGAGCGCCAGGGCGATGAACGTCACGGCGAGGGCGAACGCGGCGACGAGAATCACCTGCCCCCTGCCCGTCTCTTCCCCGCGTTCGGCCGGTGGCCTCAGATCCGCCACACGACCACCTCTACGCGGACGGTGTTGAACAGCCCGTTCTCGTCGAACGGGCTTCCCTGCTGGATGTCCTGGACGTAGAACGTCGAGGAGTTCTCGATCGTCGTCTCGTTGAGCGTCCCGTCGAGGTCGACGAGCCGGGTGTCGTCGGTCAGCACGATGGTTCGTGTCGCACTCACGGCGTTCTCGGTGGGTACGCCCCGGTAGACCATCCGCCGCGTCCTGACGTTGCCGTCGGGCGTCTGGAACGTTACGTAGACGTTGTAGGCGATGCCGCGCTGGTCGAACGAGCGGTTGAGCATCCGCCCGAATTCGTTTTCGGGTGGGTCGCTGGTGTAGTAGCCGATGTTGCTGGCGTTGTTGAACGACCCGGCGCTGTTGTTCCAGAAGACGACTGCCTCGTGGAGGGCACCGGTCTCGGCGGCGGTCGCCAACACCCCTTCGGCGGTGGCCTGCATCTGCGTCTCGATGTGCTGGCTGGACGTACTCGCCGACAGCGGCGTGACGATGGTCATCTGGAGGGCGAACCCGAGGCTGGCCAGGAGCAACATCGCTGCGGCGATGGCTTCCAGGGTGTGGGCCTGCCCCCGTTCGTCGCCGAGGCGTGACCGACTGGACCTCACGACCACATCACCACCCGGATGGTCACGTCTTCGCCGGCCAGGAGGCCGACCCGCGTGGCCGTCACGGTCGCCTGGTTCCGCGTTGGGATGGAACTTCCCGCCGAGAGGACAGTGTCACCACTTTGTGGCGTCGCGGCTGGCACCTCACGGAGTTGTTGGTCGCTATCGTCCCAGAACAGCGGGTGGGACCCGGCCGGGCTGGCCGACGCATTACCGAGGATGGTCACGTTGACGTTTGCCCGGTCGAGCAAGCCCAGTTGTTCGTTGAGCGTCCCGTCGTCGTACGGACAGCGTGCCGGCGCGGAGTGGACGGCGTCGGGGCCCGAGCGGTCGAAAAACGCCACCGTGCAGTGGCGGTCGAAGGCGTACGGCGCCGACGCGTTGGCGAACACCTGCTGGCCCAGGCGGTTAGCCACCCGGTCGACCGTGACGGTGTCGGACTGGCCGGACACGGTGAACGGCTGGAGGATGCCCGGCGCGAAGGAGAACACGAACAGCATGACGGCGAGGAAGATGCTGACGCCGATGGCGAAGTCCAGCGTCGTTTGCCCTCTCACGTGTCTGGCCTCCGGGCCACCGGTCGGCCGACCGGCCGTGGCCGGCCGCTACTCGCTGCCGTCCCGGCGCGGACAGCGCCGCCGTGCCGGACTCCGAGTGGCACCACTTTCCAGATGCCAACGTATTGTTCCCTCTTAGCCGTTGTGGCAGGTCGGAAAAAAGCCGGCCGCGTGAGACGCCGACACAGGCCGTTCGGCCACTCCGATGGGTTTATGAAACGGGACGGGTAAGCGCAGGGTGCGGGCTCGTAGATCAGCGGTAGATCACTCCCTTGGCATGGGAGAGGCCCCGGGTTCAAATCCCGGCGAGTCCACTCACTTCCTTCCGTCGCTCCGCTCCGTCAGTCGTTCGTTCCCTCGCCGACCTCCCCCTCGCTCCCTCCGGTCGCTCGCGGGGGTCCCGGCGAGTCCACTCCTCCTTTTACTGGTCCGGTTGCGCGCCTCCGGCACGCAACCGCTCCTTGTAAAAACTCGGGGAAAAACGACCTCCGCGCTCACTGCGTTCGCGCGGAGTGAACCGGCGCGCGGAGCGCCCCGGATGCTCGTGCTAAATCCGGTGACCGATTCTAACTGTCTATGATCTTCGATCGAGACGCTGTCGATAGAATCCGATCTCTCGAACTGCACACGGACCACTGCGCCCCTGTGCAGGGCCGACCGTTCGCCTACCGCTCGCGGGTTTCCTCGTCGAGTCGCTCGTCTTCGATGGGGTCGTCCTGTCCTTCCAGTTCGCGGCGTTGCATCTCGCGCTCGACCGTGT
>CAZGAX010000007.1:0-53025 GCA_964523745.1 uncultured Halobacteriales archaeon
CCGGACGAAGTCCGACCGAGCGAAGCGAGGTCGGGACCAGCGAGAGCCTCCGGCTCTCGCGGGGTAAGCACCGCAGGCCAGAGGCCGAGGAGCGCAGCGAGTCCCGGGACCCGAGCAGGCCGAGGGCTTTCCCGCCGTTGCGGTACCGACGACACCATCATCGCAAACCACTCACACTCCATAAACCTCGAAAGGGGTTTGGGGCCTGGCTCGCAAGGGGGAGTATGCTGCGCATCATCGGGCTCCTGCTCCTGGTGCCCCTGCTGGACATGCTGCTGTTGGTCGTCCTCACGGGCATCCTGGGGTGGAAGGTCATCCTCCTGCTCGTCGTCCTCACGGCGCTGGTGGGGATGCTCCTCGTCAGAGCGGAGGGCCGCCACACCCTGGCGAAGATGCAGCGCAAGGCCGCCCAGGGCGAGGTGCCCACCGACGAACTGCTCGACGGCGCCCTGCTGCTGGTCGCCGGCGCGATGCTGCTGACGCCCGGCCTGGTCACCGACGCCGTCGGCTTTATCCTGGTCATCCCGCCGACGCGCTACCCGGTCCGCTGGGCGCTCAAGAAGTGGGTCGTCACGCCCTACGTCGACGCCAAGACCAGCGGCTTCGCCACGGGCAACGTCTACATCGGCGGCTTCCCCGGCGACGAAGGCGACGGACCGATGGGTGGCATGGGCGGTCGAGGGCCTGGTGGCGGTGGCAGTGGTGGGTCCGGTGGCTCTGGTGAGACGGTGGATCTCGGGGAGGACGCATACGACGTGGAGTTCGAGGACGAGACGGAGACGTAGGGCGGTTCGCGAGTAGTAACGCTTAACAGGACCTGCCGGATACGACGAAGTGCGTGTTGGGCCAATAGCTCAGTTAGGTTGAGCGCTCGGCTGATAACCGGGAGGTCCGCGGTTCAAATCCGCGTTGGCCCATCCTCATTGCGGTCGGTTTCCAGCCGACCCAGGTTCCAACGTACAAAGTCTTAGAGCGGCGTCTTCGCCGCCTGCGTTTCAGATGGGGTAGGGTCAGATTCCGTAGTCCGAACAGGTCCCCTTACGGACCCCCACCACGTCCGGCGGCGTCACTGACCGGAGGTGGGGGCGGTGAGTAACGCCGCAGGCGGGGAACAGACCCATCAACTCCCCGAAATCGGCGTAAGAAACCGCTCTCAGTACGCCGACACCCTCCATAGGCAGGATTCAGATTCCGATACTCCCCGGCCGGCCTGTCCGGAGGGAGATCGGCCCGGTGCCGAGTTCACGGACGTTCCCCTGGCCGCGTACCGACCAACCTACGACCCGTGTGGAAATCCCGAGTGCTTCGGGGGTGAGTGGCGGTGACCTACCAGGCCGCCCTCGCGCACTTCGAGACGGACCTGTCGGCGCTCTCAGACGCCCCGCGAGAGGCCTATCAGGCCGTCGAGCAGGACGGCTTCGGCGTCCGGGAGTACGCCCGCAAAACCGGCCGCTCGCCCGGCACCGTCGGGAACCACCTGCGTCGAGCCCGGCGAAAGCTCGGGGGTGGCGAGGGTGCCTGAGTTCGTCCCTGCGTCCCGCCTCTACGACGTTGAGAGCGGCGAGCGGGTCCTGTGGGACTGGGACAATGGCCAACCGCTCCAGGAGAGCCAGGCGGCCGTCGAGCAGGCAGTACAGGAGGTGGCAGGGGGTGAGTCGCGGTGAAGACGGTCGACCTGGCCTGCCACGAGTTCCACGTGAACGCCCTGTTCAACAACGACGGCCTGGCGCCGTTCTTCGGGTGCGATTCGGCCGTCAAACAGGCCGGCGGGTCGGACATGGCCGAGTTCTCAGACGACGGCGAGCGGTGGCAGGCCCGCCTGTCCTACCAGGATAGCAACATCGTTCACCCCGGCGACCAGACGCCCCAGGGAACGGACTGGCGGATTGAACAGATGCGGGAGTACCGCATCCGGGTGATGCGCCACCCCGACGAGGACCAGGCCGGCCAGCAGGACTTTACCGCCCACATCGCCCCGCGTTGGCCCGGTATGCAGGGCGAGCGAGACGACGGGGCCCGCGTCGAGATACCCGTCCCGGATGGCTTCGGTGAAGGCGTGAACGTCCGGCTCAAGGGCTCGAACATCGACTTTGCCCGGTACCTCCCGCTACTCCAGCGGGCGGCCGGCGCCCTCGGCATCGCTAGCCGATACTTCCGAAACCCACACCCCTACAGCAACATCCAGGACGCCGAGCGGTACGTCCGGCTCCACAAGGACGCCAGCGGCCCCGTCCACGCGAGAGACGGCCCGCTCGCCTCCATGGGACACCTGCTGGAGCACGACCGCCAGGGCTACCGGAAAGTCGTCCAGAACGACGCCGACGAAAGGGGCCGCAACCTGCCAGGGTACTACCATACGGTGACGCTCGACGCCAGGCGTATCCGTGAGGCGTTCCCCCACCAGGCACTTCCGAAAGAGGTGAAACACTACTACTCCCGCGAGGCCCTGAGCGTTCCGGACGACCACCCCTTGGCCCATCCGAAGCTTGGCGCGTCCCTCCAGGTCTCGCTGCTGGAGCAAAATGAAACCGTTCGGCTCGATGACCTGGAGCAGCTGCGGCGCGAACTCGATCAGGTCGTGCTCTCGGTCCTAGCCGACGCCGGGCTCGACGTGGCGCCGTCCGAGGGCGGCCCCTACGTCCCGGACGCCTATTTCGAGCCGGAGACCGGCGAACGCGGGCCGAATCCGATTGAACTCTCGCTTACGAGAGTCCGCCAGCAGCAGGAAAGCGTCGTCATCAAGCACGTGGCCGACGGGCTCAGTCCGGTTCAATGGGAGAGTTTGAAGACACTTGTCTCGGACGGTGGCGAGGTCTCGCCGGATGATATTGCGGAAGACCACGAGCGCCACGTCGGGAGCGTTCGGCGGGCACTCCGGGAGATGGAGGACCTGGTACACCGGGAATATGCCAAGGTGTCCCTCCGGTCGGAGTACATCGGTGAACTGGTCCACGACGCCATCAAGGACGCTCGCAAGGCCAACAGGCGAGTAGTTGAGACCGGCGCAAAGGCGATGGAGGCCGCCGAGCGCGGGCTGGGCGAGACGATGAGCGCGTTCATCGCCTGGGCCGCCCGGCACGACGTGGACGTAGACGACGCCCGAGAGGCGCGTCTGTCGCTCCGGTTCAATGCGAAAGAGTCGTTCCGGGAGGCCGACCGGGCACTCCGTGAAGGCTTCCGGGTCTGGAAGGACGCGGGATTGCCCGAGGAGCGGTATAGAGAGGCGAGAGTTCGCTACCCTGACGGAAGTAAGGGGGACGCCTGGCGGGCACTGAGCACCGGATAGCCGGCGGCCAGGGTAGTGGCAACACTCTCGTTCTTCCCGTTCAGTACAACTCAGGTTTCAGCTTACCAGCTGTATACCACAAACTCACTTGTGTTCCTCGAGGACCAGCGGCGGCTCCGGCGAGATCGTGTCGGCGGCGAATCCAACCCGGGGGGTTCGGTTCCCCGTTAGGGGTGTGGCTAAGGCCACAACCTCAAAATACAACCACACACGCCAGATTGCTATCCGAGAACGGCTTAGAAGGCCGCTATTGCCATCAGCACCTCAAAAGGATCAGTCATGCATAAGAAAATAGCAAATGAAGAAGGGCTGCTTGAGTGGTTAAAAAGGAATATCCCAATAATGTATATAGAGAGAATATGTAATTCCTTTAGAGAGGAAATGCGACCTTATTCGGCTGTGATTTAGGTATCCCTAGACTATAGTAGAGAATATAGGCGATAGAGAGCCCGAGTTACTGTTTTTCCAGAGTGAAAACATCCGGAGAATCTGATTGTACCTGTATCAGACTCCATACCGATGGCCGTAAGAACTAAAAGGGGGGAGATATTCTAGGAAGATAGAATAAGGACGTAAACAACCATGACTGGTCGTTTCAACAGTATCGAGGGCAAGTCGCGTGCTGAGACACGCAACTTGTTCGCCCCCGGATTGGAGTGCTGGAATGCACCAGTAGTGAAATGCATTCCAAAGGGAGAACTCTATCCCAATATAACTTCTGAGAAGGGTGGAAGTGTTCTTACTCACCAACCTATCAAATGAGTAACCGTCACCTCAAACTCGCGTTGAACAGCACGAGTCCGAAAAACCTGCAGATAGCCCCCGAACTAGCGAACATCATTGAGTACCTCTGCCAAAACGGCCACGTGAAGGGAGGTACATACATCGAGACTAAGAATTTGGTCTCGAATTGCTCTGATGCCAAGTACAGCAGAATCGAGCGGTTGGTCGATTTGGGGTTCGCTAAGAAGGACTCATCCGGGGCAAACACCTGGATCATCCAAACTAGAACGGGAGATTATCTCGGCAGGGGAGATCTCGTCCCTGCCCTCGATACCGAGATATCCCGCCTTAAACGCCACATGAACGCCGATGAAGAAATCAAGAAAACAGTGGCCGGGATGCTCCGTGTGTCCCCATCAAGAGCTGCCAATGAGCTGGATCAAGGTTCAGTATGGGAACGGCGTGGAAAGCTCGAAGATGCCGTTGATGCGATTGACGAGTACAGCGGTGTCACCCGAGGTAAGTACGGGAAAATAATCGTTCGAAATCCACCGAATAGGTATCGAGCGTCCATCCTGGCCGAAAGACTATATCGGCGATAGAGTCACTCTTTACTCGAAACGGTCCATCTCCCTCATAAAGCAACTGACATCGCAGTACAGAACTTCTTTCGGTGGCGTATACTCATCAGAACCGGGAACAACGTGCGTTATAAAGTCATCCTGTGGAGATTTCTTATTGTATTTTTCAAATGGCATACTTTTCCCACATTGCCTGCATTTCGGAGGAGAGTCAATATCCCCCGCTCTAATTTGGTCACTTTTAGAAATACGATCCTGAATTGCCCGAACTAGGTTGTTTTTCCCCATATTTTTGATCCCCGGCCTTAATTGCTTCTCGGAATTACGTCTCGGGCGTTTACTCCTAGATACTTAGTTCTTAGCACCCTATTATTGATTTCGACAACCAGAGTGTGCAAAACAGCCGTTTGGCCTGAAAAGCTTCGGTCCATTGTGAGGTTAAAGTCGGGCGAGCCGGCAAAAGGCGCTTCGGCCACCTCCAACTCCCAGAGGTTACACGTCTCGAAGAATGCTTGACCGGATATGAACACGAATTCCGGTCGAGTCGTATTCATATCGCAGCCACTATTCCGACCTTCGCCCGAGTCGTCGTGCCGATCACGGCGAAGACCCACCCCGACAAATAAAGGGGACCCAGTACGTCGCTGCGAAAATCTAGGAATAGCGATTCGTGTTCACGACCATGGCGGACAGCCTGCGCCTTCGATTCGACGGGAAACGCTCTTGATAGTACTCTATAGAGAAAGCGTCCGACTTCTACGGCATAAACAAGAGCGACGTCGTGGCTCACGCTTGTGAGGATGCCGTCGAGATTGTCCGGGCAGTCTGCAGGTCATACAGCGAGACGATCTCTCGCTTCGGCAGCGACGAGAGAAAGCCGATATGCTCTCAACTCGCTCCAGTTCCTCTCTGGTCGGCATCAATGTTGACCGTGAGTAGCCCGGGATCGAATAGTATACGTTCGCTCCAGCGGCCCTATTTCTTCCAGAAAATTCCCGCTACCCAAATTAGATTGAGCATCTTCCTCAAGGGGATTGGTAACTGGTGGCCCTCTTCCACACCAAGGTCGAAATTGAAATTACTCCTCCACTCTCCTGTGTGTGATTTTGAGAAAGGGATAGTCTCACGGTTAGATCCTCCCAAAATATGGAACAGAAATCAAAGTCAATGATAGATTCCCCGGCGTGGATATGTGGAAAAGGGACTTGTACGCTTGCCCTCGAAATCGGATCATGGTGGGAATCTTGGACGATTTGGAACTCGATTATCCCGTCGTAGAACCACTTTCAGAACTCGACGAGGACGATATTGATTCCCTAGCCGAATTCATAGTCGAGTTTTTTGATCAGGACTTGGTCGAAGCTATAATTCAAGAGGTATATTCTGACTTTTTCGATAGGGAAATTGAATCACAGAGGGAATTAGTGGAGCAAGGACACTATGAGGCTGCAGTTTTGCGTCAAGCAGCATATATCGAATCAATGGTTACTCTTGCAGTCCAGAAGGAATTGAGAGAGTTGAAGGGCGAACATCTGTCTGATAGGGAGAAGAACATATTCCGTAAAATTGGGCACAGAAATATCATATATCTTGCGAATATTCTTAATGTTCTTAATGAAAACCAATATAACGCGTTTACCGAATTGATGAGCAAAAGGAATAAGTTAGCCCACAACTGGTGGATAGTCACGGAAGAAGATGAGGAGGATCTGGAAAGGGTGTCAAGCAGAATTATTGACTTGTTGGAAGACAGTCAATCTTCCAATGATTGAAACCGGGAAGGATATCTACAAGTCATAATCGCGTTCAATCTTTGTAGTTCAGGATATATTTATGTCCCTCTTGGTCCATCATAATGTACAGGTATATCCGCCGAGTGGAGGATGAGTGAACGTGAACGGCGGCCGTGACGGCCACCGATCGGCACTTACGCGGTCGTCGTTCACAAGGTTGCAATGTTGGTCCTCGTTTCATTCTGTATTCTGGTTAAAGACTCGTTCAGCGATATCGCCGGCATCGCGATAGGAGAAGCCCACATTCCCTGTCGACAAGTTGGCTACCCGGATGCCTGCCGCGACCACTTACAATAGCTCCGAACGGCTCACCACTTCCTCGCCTCAGCCACGACGAGACCGACGAGTAGCCCAACTACACCCCCGACAGCCGCCCAGAGGGGCGGATTGTCGGCAGGTCCGACTAGAGCCCGAGGACGACCCCGCCGGCCGCTCCGAGCACCCCAATCAACCCCACGTAATCATCGGACGCCGACGCGAACAGGTCCCGAATTCCCATGGGTACTAGCCGAATCACCTCCGGATAAGTCTGCTGTCGGCCGTCGTGGACCCGTTTGCTGAATCGTACTCCTCCACAACCATCTGCTGAAACAGTCCCCGTGATGGCCACCGACCCGAGGGCGCCAGTGTGCTTCACAAACCAAAGCCTACAATTATCCAGACTGTGAGCCCCAGAAACATGTCCCTCCCGCTCGAACCTCACCAACTCCTCCGCGACAGCCTCCCCATCGCTGTCATCCTGACACTCTGGATGATTCTAGACATAATCTTCTTCCAGGTCATCTTCCTCCCGCTGCCCGGCGGATTCCGGTGGGGCGGCATCGTCATGGCGCTCCTGTACGTCGTCGTCAAGGGCGTCCAGCGCGGCCGGGAGATCTCGGCACCAACGCCGACCGACATCCGAGGGATTCTTATCGAGAACGCCCAGGTCCTCCTCGTCGCTGGAGTCTGGTTCGTACTCGCCGGAATCTACTACGAGTTCTCACACTACAGGTGGGTTCTCGGCCCGCTGTGGTTCCTCATCCCATCGACGGCCCTCGGGAGCTTCGTCTTCGCGGCGACCGGCGTCCTGACCGTCGTCTACTGTGCCGTCGCCCTCGGCAAGGCCCGGGTCTCGTCCGGGAGCGGCGGCCCGTCCACCGCTACCCTCCGAGCCGACGACTAACCCCTCGCCTCACCCCGGCAGCTTCCCCAGCCACTCCAACACCACCAACACAACCACCGTCGTACCCAGCACAACTGCCGCCCCGCCGAACACCACATCATACGAAAACCCACCCTCGACGAACAGCCCGACCACCCACGACCCCAGCGCCTGGCCCAGCATCCACACCGAACTGAAAACGGCGTAAGCGCTACCCCGGGTTTCGTCGGGCAAGGTCCCCAGCAGGTAGGTGTCCGTCGCGGGAAACAGCGAGTGGATCACCAGGCCGATGACGGCGGTGAGCAGGACCAACCCCAGAAAGCCGGAAACGACCGTCAGCGCCAGCAGACAGAGCGCGAACGTCCCGACGATGCCCAGCAGGAACGGGACCTGGGGGAAGCGGTCGGCCAGGTCCCCGCCGAGGAAGAAGGCGGGAACCCCGGACAGAAATAGGAGGGTGAGCATCAACCCCGCCGTCCCCGGCGAGAGACCCTTGGCCTGCATGTAGAGTTCGTAGAAGTTGAACACGCCCTGCCAGACGAACGACGCCAGGCCGACGATTGCCAGCGCCGTCGCGATGAGTCGCCACTCGGCCAGCGCGCCGGCCACGAAGTCCCGGTCCTCGGCGCCCGCCCTCGGCATGTCGGTACCCCGGGCGGCGTACCAGGTGAACAGCGTCACCAGCGCCGCACCGGCGGCGATGCCCCACAGCGAGAGCCGCCAGTCGACGAGCAGGGTGAGCGCGACGTAGGGCGCTGCGATGACGGCGGCGATCTGGGTCGCCGCGCCGTGGATGCCGATCATCCGGCCCACCCTATCGGGGTAGAGTTCGCTCAACAGGGGGTTCGCCGAGACGAAGTACACCCCGGAAGCGATGCCCATCAGGAACGCGCCGGCCATCAGGTGCGGGACCGACGTCGCCGTCGCGGCGAAGGCCGAGGAAAGCGCCAGAATCGACCCGGCGGCGACGACGAGGCGGTGGCGCCTGACTCTCGTGAGGAGCCAGCCCGTCGGGAGGCGGGGTGCGGCGCTGCCCACCCAGGCCAGCGTCGCGATGAGTCCCGCAGTCGCCTCGCCGATGGGAAACTCCGCGATGAAGACGTTCAACAGCGGCGCGAAGACGATCCGGGCCAGGTTGAGGAGGAAGACGAGGCCACAGAGCGACGTGAAGAGTCTGGCCCGGGACACAATCGTGGATCCAGGCCACGAGGCTCAAACCTTCCGGAATCGATGCGATGAGAGTGCCTTGACCACGAGCTTCGACGTCGTCCGTGAGACCGAACTTTCCCAATCTTCCCCCCAACCCATCAGGTCGTGTTGTTCGCGACGGTGTTCCCGGAGGAGGTGCCCAGCACTGCGACCGGCTGGCCGGCGTTGTTCTGGAGGACGTTGTCGGTCACCTGGTTGTCGTTCGAGTCGAGAAGTTCGACGCCGTCGCTGCCGTTGTTGCTGGCTGTGTTCCCCGTAATCGTGTTCTCGTTGGAGAGGCTCAGGCCGATACCATCGTCGTCGTTGTCGTTCGCGGTGTTGTCGGTGATGGCGTTGCCGTTGGACTCGCTCAGCGCGATGCCGTCTCCGCCGATGCCGGCGATGGCGACGTTGTCCGAGGCGTCGTTGTCGCTCACCTCGTTGTCGTCCGAGAGTTCCAGGGCGATCCCGGCTGCGAGGTTCGCCGTGACTTCGTTCCCGGTGACGGTAGCTGACTCCGACTCCGCGACGTTGATGCCGGGCTGGGCCTGGCTGATGGCGTTGTCCGCGGCGGTGACGCCGCTGGTCTGGAACAGCTCGATACCGGCCGCCGTCGTCTCGGAGACGGAGCAGTCGGCGATGGTTCCTCCGTCGACGAACAGGTAGCGAACTCCGGTGGCGGTCCCGGTGACGGTCACGTTTCGCACGGTAACGTTCTCGATGGCGTCCTGGTCGTCAGGCGGCTGGGCCGTGACTGCCTCGCCGGCCATCGTTCCCGTGATGGTGTTGCCCCGGCCGTCCAGGCTGACGTCGCTGGCTCGGATGAAGACACACACCTCGTCGGGGCCGACGGTGAGGTCCTGTGCGATGGCGTACCGGCCCGGTCGGGTGATCTCGAACGGGCACTCGGTTATCTCCGTGACGGGACCATCGCCGTCTTTGCCGTCGTTGTTCCCACAGCCGGCGGCAGTCGCTGATCCCACTCCCAGGCCGGCCGCAGTCGCCGCCACGCCGGCTCGAAGGTACGCTCGTCTCCCGAGACGTCCGGATTCGAACGGGTCGTCGGACATGGTACACCCGCTACCCGGAAGTCCAGCCACCTAACTACCCGCGCCATTCACGAGCACCCTGCCTCGGAGATGTGCCAGGAATACGTCGGAAGCAGTCCAGTCCAACTCCGAAGTCGCTCCCCCGATGTTCACCGGCTTCGTGAATTCGCGGTCGCTACTCGTGACCACCATCGAACGAGTCCCAGTCAACCAGTGCGTATCACCGGGAAACCGGGCAATCGACGAACAATCCTACGAACGGTGTAGACGGTGACTGTGACGCTGGCGGCCCGCCGCCGTGGGGTGAACGTCGTCCCGGCCGGAGTGGCTCCCACGAAGGTCGACCGACTGAAGCGCCTGCTCGAGTTCCTCGAACGACTCGTCAGGTGGCTCGAGTCGACGCGGGAGGGCGGCACCTGAATTGGGGAGTCAGTCGTCGGCGTAGCCAGGCCCTGCGTGGCGCTCCCACTCGGCGACGAACTCGACGGCCGCCTCACCCCGGTCGGTCGTCGTCAACAGGTCCTCGTCGGTGCGTCGGACGAGGCCCGCCTCGACCAACAGCGGAACGTGGCTGTGGTACAACTGCAAGTGGACAGTCGCCGGGTCCCCGCCGTCGTCGGTGTCGGCCAGCGTGGTCGCCAGCACAGGCATCGGCACCGGGTCGTTCGCCGCCAGAAACCGGAGGGCACGCCGGCGACACGCTGCCGAGAGTGCACGATAGAAGGCGTTTGTCGTCGCTTCGTCGGCGCCGTCCACGGGATTCTGGCTCATACCAGTTGGAATTTTATTCACCTTCTTTATACAAGTAACTTACTGCCGCGTTCCGCCCGGTTACCTGGTGGTTCACCCACCGGCGCTGGCAGCCCGAGCAGGCGAGGTCAGTCCCCACTCGGGTCACCGGCGCTCCGCTCGGCCTCCTCGGAGCGGGAGGTCGTCACGTACACCGACTTCTTCCCGAGGACGAACTCCTCGATGAACGCCGCGACGAAGACGACCGACTGGAACGCCAGGTAGAACCACATCGTAAACGCCGCGACGTACTCCAGCGGGTGGTGTGAAAGGCCGTCCCGCCAGTCCTGGAGAAAGACCATGTAGGCGACGAGCGCCGGCGCGATGGACAGGGACGTCCAGAGCAGCCAGTCGGCTGGTAAGTACGTCGAGGTGGCAAAGCGGTCCGAGAGCGTCATCAGAAAGAGGGGGAGCGAAACGATGAAGAAGGGAGGGACGATGGCGTAGGAAAACGTGTAGACGGCGTCGACTTTGGCTCGCATGGCGACCAGGGGATTACGCGGTAGCGTCGTCAAGTACCGAGCCGCGACCTGCATCCAGCCACGGGCCCACCGTTTTCGCTGACTCCACCAGGCGTCGAGCGTGGCGGGATTCTCCTCGAAGGTGATGATGCCGGGGTCGACCTGGAGTTTCTTCCCGGCAGCGTGGATTTTCGAGGACATGTCGATGTCCTCGACGAGAACGTCCTCGTCGAACTCGCCCAGTTCGTCGAAGGTCTTCGCACGGAAGAAGGCCTGCCCGCCGCCGAAGATGGTGAACGAACCCATCACCTGGCGGGCGAACAGGTCTGCCTTCTCGGCGACGTGGCGCTCGACGGTGGCGTGGAGGGCGAGCAGCGAGTCGGTGGGGTTGTCCCCGAAGCACCGTCCTTTGACACACCAGACGTCCTCGTCGGACTCGAACCAGGCGACCGCACGGCGGATGGCGTCCGGGCGAAACCGGTGGTCGGCGTCGACGCTGGCGATGATCTCGCCGGAGGCGTACCGGAGCGCGAAGTTGGTCGCCTTGGCCTTGCCGCCGCCGGGTTCGTCGCGCTCGACGGCGACGAACCGCTCGTCGTCGGCAGCCGCCTGCCGGCAGATTTCGCCGGTCCGGTCGGTCGAGTCCGCCTCGTAACAGAGGACGACCTCGAGTTTCTCGGCCGGGTAGTCGAGCGCCTTGCAGGCTTCGATGGTGCCGGGGAGGACCGGCGCTTCGTTGTAGGCGGGGATGACGACGCTCACGTCGGGGAGTTCCGCGTCGTCGAGCGTCAGGTCCGGGGCGTTAGGGCTCCCGAACGACAGTAGCGAGGACACCACCACCCGTCCCATCAGACCGAGCAACAGCACGAGTAACAGCGTGTTCACCAGGCGTGGATACGCACTGTCGAACAGCGTCGGTAAGAGGACGAGCGCGACCAGCGATACCGCGATCCCCCCGTACGTCACGACGTCTACGAGGGATACGGATGCGTCCTCGACCGTCTGTACCTCCATGGGGAGGATTCCTCCTGCCGTCTTCTTATATTGTGTGGATTTCACACTACGTTTAGGATCTATGTAACGTATTTATGGATAAATATCCGTCTGGATATCACATATACACTACATTTTCGCCAGATTTGTGATCGGCACCGCTCCACAGGTCGGACCGCTCTACGACCGAGCTCGGCCGGCCGGGAGGGGTAAAATGTCGGCGTCTTCACCGGCGTAGTTCGACGGTACGTCGCCGAGCGCCCAGCCGGGTTCGACCGTCTCCTGATACCGATAGGCGGTCCCGTCGGCCACGTACGGCGTCTCCATGGCACCCTCGCAGCCAGCGACTCCGACGGCCATGTGGTTCGCCTCCCAGAGGGCGAGCAAGGCGACGTCGTATCCGAGGTGGTCGAGCAGTGCCGCCAGGAGTGCGGCGCTGTCCTCACAGTCGCCGGCCTCGTCGACGAGCGTCTCGACGGGATACTTCGGGTATTCGCCGTCGTAGCCGGCGGCAGCGTCGGAGACGTACGGCACGTGTTGGACAAGGCCGGTCACAGCCCGGCGGAGCGTCGCATCGTCGGCGACTCCGACGAGTTCACTGACGGCGTCGGCCACGGGGGCCACGACGGCGGCGTTGCCCGTCGCCGTGGCGTACGACAGGTAGTCGCCCCGACGGGGTCGATCAGCAAAGTGGTCGTACAGCGACCGTGGGACGTCGAGCGTGAACGTCTCGGTCTGCCCTCGAACCGGAACGGCGAGTCGGCGGGTGAACGAGTCCGAGTCAGGTGCCCCGTCACCGGTCGCATCGACGTCGGTGGCCCGCGAAGTCGTCGCCCACTGTAAGTCGTCCGGTATCCCGGCCGTGACGCCTGACAGGCCGGCGACGCCGACGGTCGCAACCGTCCCGAACGACCTGAGAACCGCCCGTCTACGCATCGACAACTACGAGACGACCATCGATATTCAATCTACGTCTACAGTTAGCCAGTCATTAAACACCCGGAAGACAGCCCGACGCCGAAGCACGTACCCCCGAGGAGCCCCTGGATCGGTTCGTGAGCCAGGACGACCGCCCCGCCGGTGACGAGCCCCGAGGGCCAGCCGGCGAGACCACCGCTCGACCCACGTCCCTCGACGACGAGGCCGACCTCGACGCGTTCGTCGCCGGCCACGACCTCGCTCTCGTCGAGTTCTACACCGAGGGCTGTTCGATGTGTGCGGCGATGGAGCCCGTGCTCGGCAACGTGGCCCGGGCGACTGACGCCGCCGTCGGTCTGGTGAATCCGAGAGACGACCCCGTGCTCGTCGAACGGTTCCGGGTTTCGAGCGTCCCGCTGCTCGTGCTGTTCGTCGACGGCGAGTCAGTCGCCAGGCGGGCAGAGGGGTTCCAGGGTGCAGACGCCGTGTGCTCGTTCGTCGACGCGAACCGCCCGGACTGACGCGAGCCCCCTCCCCAGGTGCGACGGTTCAAAAAACGAGGGTCCGGCCGACGAGGTCGGCGGCCGAACGGCTACCGAGTCTTCCGGACGGCGTCGAGAGTGCCGGAGAATCCGACGAACGCCAGGAAGAGCCCGAAACCCAGGCCGAGCAGTTTCCGGACAGTCATCGGGTCCGGGGGCGTCGTGGCGACGACGGCGATGGCGCAGCCTACCAGTCCGATGGCGGCGACCAGGACGGTGCGATAGGTCGCCACGGAGGGGACCTGGCCACTCATCGGTGTCCCTCCGTTTCCCTGGAGCGTGCGACGCCTGACTCCAGAGCGGTCGGGACAGCGTACTCCTCGCACCGATCGACCGGCCGCAACTGGGCGAGCCCCTCCTCGACGGAGAGGCCGTGGGCACCGAGGTCGAACGAGAGGTGCGGCCGATGGGGGTCCGCCTCGAAGGTAGTCGCCAGCGACCGGGAGCCGTAATAGACGCGGTCCCCCGGGGGGTCGTCGACGACGGCCGCCGTGACGCCGTCGACGGGACGGAGGACCACCAGCCGGTCGTCGTCTGTGTGGTAGATCGGCCCCTCGGTGTGCAGCCCGACGAGGGCGGCAGTCCGGTCACTCCGGACGACCGTCCGGCGAAACAGTCGCCGCCAGGACCGGGTCGTCGCCAGTTCGAACACCGTTCGGGGATAGTACCGGAGAGCGTTCGTGAACTGGTCGACGCGGCGCCGCCGGGCCCGGGCCGGGCTCGCCACCTGGTCCGTCTTCACGACCATTGCTGGTAAGGGTGGATTACCGGCCACAATGAAGGTGTCGGGATAGCCCGGAATCCGTCAGCCGTCCGTCGATTCGTCGATCCGCATCGAACGGCCAGGAGCGAGACCCGACACCGGACGCCAGTCCGTGTGACTCGACCACCGTCTCTTCCAGACAGTGCACGTAAGGGCTCCGTCGCCGTTCGGCCCGTATGGAGAAACAAGAGGTCCGCGACCGGGTCTGGGACGACCTGGAGGAGTCGGGGGAAGCGCGGTTTCCGTTCCCACCCCACGGGCGGATCCCCAACTTCGCCGGGGCGAAGACGGCCGCCGAGCGCCTGGCCGGCGAACCCGAGTTTCGTGACGCGAGTGCGATAAAGATCAACCCCGACTCGCCCCAGCAACCGGTCCGCCGTCTGGCGCTCGAAGCCGGGAAGACGCTGTACATGGCCGTTCCCCGACTATCCGAGGAGGAGTGTTTCGTCGAACTCGACCCCGACCGCATCGACGACGTGGACGACGCCACGACCATCTCCGGGGCGAACGAAGCCGGCGTGCAGGTCCCGCCGGACGACGTCGCCCCCATCGACCTCGTGGTGTCGGGCAGCGTCGCCGTCACCGAGGACGGCGCCCGGATCGGCAAAGGCGAGGGCTACAGCGACCTCGAATACGCCGTCCTGCGGGAACTCGGACTGGTCGACGGCGATACGCCCGTGGCCACGACGGTCCACGAACGCCAGGTGATCGACGGCGAGGCGAGCGCCGACGCCCACGACGTGCCGATGGATCTGGTGGTGACCCCGGACCGCGTCCTGCGGCCCGACGCCGAGACCAAACCGGCCGGCATCGACTGGGACCTGCTCTCGGAGGAGCGCGTCGCGGAGATCCCGGTGCTCGAGCGATTTCGCATCTAACCGCCGGCGACGATTGATTTCCGGACGGCGAGCGCTCGTTATTTCGTTTGAGATTTCTGGACCGTCGACGGCGACGTGTTAGTCGAATGGCCCGAATTCGGCAACCAGTCGGCACGAACGCGGCGATCTCGAATCGGCCGGATTTCGGTTCCGCCGTAGATTCGCTCCAATTATCACGCAATTATTCGTTTTCTCCGACTTTGAAAGCACTCTGGTGGATTTATGGCAGTACAAGAGTTGATTAGTGAACGAACACACAGTCTCGCTCGAGAGTGGGTCGGGGGAGCGATCCTCCGTGGGTGGCACGACCACGCGCCTACCGCTCCGGGCAGTAGTCCAATCATGTCAGACAAACACATCAAACTCACACGGCGACGAGCGATCGGCGGTCTGATCACTATCGGCGGCGCGGCCGCTGCAGCGGGGGCAGGGACCTTCGCGCTGTTCAGCGACACGGAATCGAGCACCGGCAATTCGTTGAGTGCCGGCACGCTCGACCTGGAGCTAGGTAGTTCGAACACGCTGACCTTCAGCGGGAGCAACATCGCGCCGACGGATTCAGGCAGCACGTACGCCGACCTCCAGAAGAACTCCAGTTCGTCGATCGCCGGCGACCTCTCTGTCGACGTGACCAACGTCGCGAGTTCAGAAGGGACCGACGTCGAGGCCGAAACCGACACGTCGTCGCCGGGCGACCTGGACGACCAGCTCGAGATGCGCCTGTGGATCGGGACGGGCGGCAGTTCGGACACGACCCCCGATACGGGTGACATCGGCCTGGAGAGCGACGGGACTACCGTCGCGGACTCGGCAGGCACCTGGGAGACCGCCGCGAACTACAGCGGGACGACCTGGTCGGACGTCATCACGAACTTCTCCGGCCCGGTCGCCTTCAACGTCGAGTGGCGGTTCCCGGACCAGTCGGGCAACAACGACGCACAGGGCGACGACATCACGGTCGACTTCGCCTTCACGCTGCAACAGCAGTAACGCAGCGTTACACGCCGCCACCCGGCGGTCGCCAGGCCAGAGAGCCGTAGCATGGGGCAGCAATCTATCGAACTCACGCGACGTCGACTCCTCGGGGGAGTGGCAACTGTCGGCGTCGCCGGCGTCGGCGCCGGCGCCGGGACGGCCGCGCTGTTTGCCGATTCGGAGGCGAGTACCGGCAATTCGTTGCAGTCGGGGACGCTGAACCTCACCCTCGACGGCTCGGATGCCTCGGTCACGCTTCTCTCCGAGGTCGACGTCGCCCCGGGTGAGAGCGGGCAGGCGACCGTCACGCTGGCAAACACCGGGTCGCTGCCCGGCTACGTCGACGTCGTCGTCAGTGCTTCGGTGTACTACGAGAACGGCTGTCCCGGGAACGAAGGATCGCGGGACAGTACCTGCAACGATCCCGGCCCGGGAGAGGGCGAACTACAGGACCACCTGGAAGTGCAGGCACGGTTCCAGAACGGGCCGGACCTCTGGAGCGGCTGGGATTTGGCCGCGAATCGCCTGGGTCAGGGGACGGTCTACAGCACGGATTACCAGCTCGCGGCCGGCGCCAGCGACGACTTCGTCCTCGACTGGGAACTCCCCAGCGACACCGGCCGGGAAGCACAGAGCGACAGCATCGAGTTCACGCTGACGTTCAGCCTGGACCAGCACTCGGATTCGGGGGCCTGACCGATGCGCGACAACCTCGCTACCGCCGCACACGCCGTCGGCCTGCTACTCGTCCTCGGCGCCGCGGTCCTGGGAGTCCTGTTCGTCGTGCCCGGACTGGTGGGCGCCGAGTCGTCCCACGTGGTCAACTCCGACAGCATGGCGCCCGCCATCGCTGCCGGCGACGTGGTGGTCGTCCAGTCCACCGGGCCCGGTGCCATCGACGTCGGAGACGTCATCACGTACCGGTCGGACCAGCCGGAGCACTCGCAGTTCGTCACGCACCGCGTCGTCGAGGTCGTCGAGCGCGGTGACGACCGGTACTTCCGAACGAAGGGCGACGCCAACGACCGGCGGGACCCCGAACTCGTCTCTCGCAGCGCTCTCGTCGGACAGGTGTGGTTCACGGTGCCGCTGATCGGCTACCTCATCACGTTCGCCGGGACGGACCTGGGACTGGTGGCGTTCGTGGTTCTCCCGGCTCTCGCACTCGTCGTGACCGAGGCCTACGCGCTGTATCGCGAAGCCAGTGCCGACGTAGATACGGAGGGTGACGGAACGTGACCGAAAGCAGTGGGACCGGTCGTTGCTTCCTCGTTGCCCTGGTCCTGCTCGGACTGTTCGGCTTCGCCGGCCCGTACTCGACCGGCGCTACCTTCACCGACGCCCACGACGCCCTCGGGACGGTCGAAGCCGCAGATAGCTTCCAGGGAGTCGGCCCCACCGCCGACGCCGGCGGCCCGTACACAGTGCTCGAGGGAGGCAACTTCATCCAGCTCGATGGAACCGGGAGCACCACCCAGGGAAGCGCCACGTACCAGTGGCAGAAGCTCAGCGGACCGGGAACGCTGTACTCTACGAATGACCCAGAGCCGTTTTACCAGTCACCAAGCAACGTGAGCAGCAACACGTCCGTGTCCGTCGAACTGAACGTCACCGACAGCCAGGGGTGGGACACGGACACCGCGACGATCACAGTCCTGGACACCGACGGAACCAACGACACGACGCCACCGACGATATCCAACTTCGACGCCCGCTTCACCGCCAACAGGCAAGTGACCGTTTCGTTCGACTCCAGCGAGAAGCTGTACTCTATCCGCGTCTGGCTGGTGGCAAACAACGACTACCAGATTCTGGGTACCAACGACTTCCAGACGAGCGATACCCAGGCGCCGTACACCTACACCGCGACAGTCTCAGTGAGCTCGAACGCCCGGCGAACGGCCTACCTGACCAAAGCCAAAGACCTGGCAGGCAACGACGGTGCCAACGGCCAGCAGGACAGCACCTGACGCCCCGGTCGTCTTCCCTCTCCCCCATCCGTTCCTCGAGATTCGTTTCTGATAGCTATAGGAAACGTCACAACCTGTCGGCCATCGAGAGACTGTACTCGTCGAGGACGCCCCTGCCGTCCGAACTGTGCTCCTTCCAGTGGTTTTCCCCCACTCTTCGCCGGAATGGCCCACGCACAGGAACCGCAAAAAAGCCGGTTCATCGCCGCCTTATTATCAATATTGATTCTAAAAGCCCCACATACTTGTAGGCCCCTGGCGTAGCGACTGGCGATGACGACAGTGGAGACCGACTGGTGGACGTTCGAGGGGGTTTCGTTTACGCCGGAGTCGTTCTCGCGGGTCTGGCTGATGGCCCTCGCAGCGTACGGCGTGGGGGACATCGTGACGACGATCGCACTCGTCTGGTTCAGTCCGCTGTACGTCGAAGCAAATCCGGTCATCGCCGGTGCCATCGCCCTCTTCGGCGGCGGTGGCTTCCTGGCGCTGAAGCTCCTGGTGTTCTACGGTTGCATCGGGATCAGCCTCTGGGGCGGCGTCCTCGACGACGACCCGCTGTTGTTCTACGGCCCGCCTGTCGTCCTCGGTATCGTCGGGCTGCTGACGACGGCACACAACGTCGCGTTGATGCTCTAACTCGTCTGGGTGAGTCGGAAGTCCACGCCGAACGTCACGCCGTCGCTCTGGATGACGTTGCCGGTCGAACTCGGCACAGACCACTCGAAGACGACGGTCGCCTCCTCGCCAGCGTCGAGAATTCCTGCCTCGGCCGGGGCCGACTCGTTGGCCAGAGAGGCCAGCGACCGGGCTCCCTGGTCGGTGTCGTACAGGTGCTGGACGGTCCCGTTGTCGTACTCGACCCTGACCACGACCATCACGTGTTCGGAGAGTTCGCCGTCGTTCGGCGTGCTGTCGACGCCGGCTTCCGGGCCGACGATACCGTTCTCGTGGTCCTGTGCCGTCACGTTCGCTATCGAGAGGCGTCCGGACTGGTCGCCGGCGTTCCGGAAGACGACCGAGCCGGACCCGCTCTCGCCGGGCGAGAGGTTGTCGTAATCGAGGATTGCAGAGGACCCGACCGTCTCTAGGGTTACCGGGTCGCCGCCGACGCCGGACCTGGCAGTGGCTGTCGTCGTCGGTCCGGGCGTCCTCGTGGTGGGAGGTGTCGAAGTGACGGTCGGCGTTGCAGTCGGCGTCGTCGGTTCGGCCGTATCCGTCGGCGTCGACGGCGATGACGTCGGTGTCGGCGTGGGCGTCGCCGGCACGGGCGTCGCGGTGATGACCGGTGGCTCGTCGGAGTCGCCGCCGTTCGAGAGGGTACCGATACCGGCTCCCAGAACGACGAGCAGTATGACGAGGAGAATGGCCACCTTCCGGCGGTCGTCCAGAAACTCAGTGACGGAGTCGGGCAGGTCCATCGCTCAGTGCACCTCCCATCCACGACCGGCCGGAGTCCGAACGCGTGGCTTACCAGGGGGCGACGAATCTCGGTCGACACTCGGCTGGCACGCGTTCATCGTCGGTCTCTCCACCTCCACACCCGCCGGCCCCGACCGGGGTCACTCGAAACCACCCGGGGTCGTCGTAGTGGTCGTTCGTTACTACGCGTTCTACGTATTCATACCATCTGCGGTGTCGCCGCCGGATACCAGCGACAGGCTTTTTGCCAAAGACGTGATTCAACGCCGGTCAGCCCGTCACGCCAGCCAGTTCCGCCAGCAGGTCGACGGCGACGGCCTTGTCCAGCGGGTCGTTTGCGTTGCCACAGTGGGGCGACTGCACGCAGGCCGGACAGCCCTCGGCACAGTCACAGGACGACACCATCTCGTGGGTCGTCGCCGCCAGGTCGTCGATCGTCGCGTAGCCGTTCCGCGTCAGCCCGACGCCGCCGGGATGGCCGTCGTAGATGAAAATTGTGGGTCGGTCGGTGTGGGGGTGCAGCGGCGTCGACAGTCCGCCGACGTCCCGCCGATCACACAGGAACGAGAGGGGAAACATCGATATCATGGCGTGCTCGGCGGCGTGGATGCCGCCGGCGAAGTCCCCCGCCGCCCGAAGGCGTTCGGTCAGGTCGTCCGGCAGGACGTAGTACAGCGCCTTCGTCCGCAGGCTGGTCTCGGGCAGGTCGAGCGCCTGCTCGCCGAGGACGTCGCCGCTGGACGCGTCCCGGCGCTCGAAGCCCGTTATCTGCTTTCGCATCGTGACGTCGGCAAAGCGGACGGGAACGTCCGCTCTGGCAGCGAAGGCCGTCTCTCGCAGGTCCCCCTCGACGGTGATCTGCTTGTCGTGGAGCACCTTCGTGTAGTAGTCGGCCCAGGTCCGGTCGAGCGTGGCGACGTCGTGGTCAAGGTCCAGGTCGACCACCTCGTAGGTGCTGCCCTGGTGGTGGTAGACGGCCCCGGGGTGGGCGTCCCGGAGGGCGTCCTCGAACGGCAGGGAGGCGATTTTGTCGCCCGTTCGGGTCTTCAGCTGGACGTTCCTGTCCGTGACTGTCCGCAAACTCATCTCGTGCTGGGGGCTCCCCTCCCCGTCGTAAGTCCAGCGCACGCCGTCGCCGGTCGTTCGGCGGGCGAGGTCCCCACTGCCTTCGAGGGCGGCAACCACGTCGGGGAACGTCTGGCCGAAGTGGCGGTCGTCGTCCGGGTGGAGCCAGTTTTCCCGGGCGGCGGCTCTGACGTGGTCCGGAAGGATCGTTTCGTTTTCCGGGTTGGTGACGGCCTGTTCGGGGTCATCTTCGAACAGGGTGCCCGGATTCCGGGCGACGTACTGGTCGAGCTGGTCCTCGCCGGCAACCAGGGTGACGAGGCTGGGGTCGGTGCCGCGGCCGGCCCTCCCGCCGCGCTGGAACGTCGCCATCCGGGTGCCGGGATACCCGTCCAGGAGCACGGCGTCGAGGCCGCCGACGTCGACGCCGAGTTCGAGGGCGCTGGTCGCCCAGACGCCACGGAGGTCCCCGGAGTGGAGGTCGGCCTCGATGGCTTCCCGGCGGTCGTCAGTCAGCGCGGCCTGGTAGGCGCCGACGCTCCTCGCCAGGTCGTGTTCGCCGCGTTCCCGGAGGGCGTCGGCGCTTTCGGTGGCGTAGCGTTCGGCGGTCTGGCGCGACCCGGTGAACGCGACTGTCTGGTAGCCCCCCTGGACCAGGTCGACGAACAGCCGTTTGGTCTCGACGTGGCTCGACCGGCGGCGGCCGCTCCCCCAGCCGTCGTCGCCCTCGTACTCCGGCGGATTCCAGAGTAGCCAGTGGGTCGGTCCGGTGGCGCTCTCGTCCTCGTCGATCAGGGTGAAATTTGCGGGGTCGCGGCCGGCCACCGTCGCGGCGTGGTCGACGGGATTGCCGATGGTGGCCGAACAGCAGACGTACTGCGGGTCGGCGTCGAACCGCTCGCAGACTCGCTGGAGCCGCCGCAAGACGAGGGCGACGTGGCTGCCGAAGACGCCACGGTACTCGTGGACCTCGTCGAGGACGACGGTTTCGAGGCGCTCGACGAACCAGTCCCAGAGCCGGTGGGCGTGTGGCAGTACAGCGTAGTGCAGCATGTCCGGCGTCACCAGCAAGACGGTGGGCTGGCGGTCCCGGACAGCTTCTTTCTCCGAACGGGAGAGCTGTCCCGTGTAGCGGTCGACGGTCACGCCGGAGGCGAATCCCAGTCCGTCGGCGATGGTCGAGAGCGTGTCTTCCTGGTCGTTGATGAGCGCGACCTGCGGGGCGACGTAGAGGGTGGTCCCGGTGTGGTCCAGGGCTCGTTCGAACGCCGGGACGGTGTAGGCGAGGCTCTTGCCGCTGGCGGTCTGGGTCGCCAGGACGACGTCGTCTCCGTGCCGGACGGCCTCGACGGCGTCGGCCTGGTGGGCGTACAGTCGGTCGATGCCCTGGCCGGCGAGGGAGCTGGCCAGGCGATCGTCGAGGGCCAGGTCCCGGTAGCGGGCCTCCCTGCCGGGGAGGACCCGGTGGTCCGCGATCTGGTCCTCGTAGTAGGGTCGACCGCGGAGCCAGTCGATCGTCTCGTCCACGTCCAAGGGTTCGCAGCCGTGGGGTTAGCCGTTGCGCTTGGGTACCGGGCGGGCCCCGGACGCCCCGCCCCAACGTCAGTCGACGGACTCGTACGTGAGGTCGAAGTCGGTCTCGGCCGGACTCACTTCGGCGCCAGTGATCGCCGCCAGTTCGTCGACGGCCTCCTTGACTGGAGCGAACTCCGGTTTCTCGGTCGCGTCCTCGGTGCTCCAGGCGTAGGCTATCGTCCGGTCGGAGTCGACCACGAACACCGCCCGCTTGGGAACGTCGCGGTGGCCCTCCCACTCGTCGTACCGGACGTCGTAGGCCGAGGCGACGGCGGCGTTCGAGTCACTGAGGAGGGGAAACGCCAGGTCGAACCGGTCCGCGAAGGCGCGATGGCTGTAGACGCTGTCGCCCGAGACGGCCCAGACGTTCAGGTTCTCGGTCAGGTCGAACCACTTGGCGTCCCGTAGCGCACACAGTTCGGTCCGACAGACCGGACTGAAGTCGAACGGATAGAACAACAGGAGAGTCGCGTTGCCGTCCGACGCCGTCGCATCCAGGCTAAATCGGCGGTTCGTTCCACCGACGGTCCCCGGAAGTTCGAAGTCGGGTGCCGTGTCTCCCTCACGTATCATACCACTACCTATTGAGCGCTATTCGGAAAGAAATTGGGGGTAATTCGATACGTTACCAGTCCGACATCTCGGTCGCCGTCTCCTCCCCCTCCTCGGTAGTGTACCGAAACCGAGTTTCTGAAGGTAACTTTATGGCGATGGCGGCACACGCTCCGGCATGGCTCCCGACGACCCGGAGAAACTCGCCGTCTGGTGTGCGGGCGACGACTGGTGTCCGATCACGACGACGGCGACGCTGATCGGCAAGAAGTGGCACCCCGTCATCGTCCACCGGCTCCTGCAGGCTGGGCCGATGGGATTCAACGACCTCAAAGACGACGTGGACGGCATTTCGAGCAAGGTGCTTTCTGACAGCCTGAGCGACCTCGAGGAGGCAAAACTGGTCGAGCGCGAAGTCGTCTCGGAAAAGCCCTTCCGTGTCCGATACTCGCTGACCGAGCGGGGTGCTGACCTGGAACCCGTCGTCCAGGCGATGGCCGAGTGGGGCCAGGAACACCTGATTCCAGCCGACGACGAGTCGACGTCAGTCGCCTGACCTACCTCGTCCGTTCTATCTCCCGGTAGGTCTCGTGGAGGTCCTCGAAGTCGTCCAGTTCCGCCCGGAGTTCGGCGGCGAGGTCGTCGATCTCGGCCCGGACGCGGTCGTACTCCGGGTCGTTCCGGAGTTCCGCCGGCGTTCGCTCGGATTCGAGGACGTCTAGCTTCGCAACCAGCGAGAAAAACCGGTCTATCCGGGGGTCTCCGCCAGGTTGGTCGAGGTGCTGTGCGATGGTTTCCCGGAGGGTCTCGGCCTCGACCGGCTTGCAGAGGTAATCGTCGAAGTCCATCTCGAGGATGTTCAGGTCCGGGTCGACTGCCGTCGTCATGACCACCGCACAGTCGTACCCCCGGTCGCGGATCTCCTCGAGGACGGCGTCGCCGTGGACGTCCGGCATCCGCCGGTCGAGGAGGACGGCGTCGACGTCGTCGTCGATGGCCTCCAGGGCCGCCTCGCCGCCGGTTGCGACGCGGGTTTCGTACGCGGACTCGAGGCTGATGGCGTACGTTTCCGCGACGGCCGGCTCGTCGTCGACGACGAGGACGACCGGTGGGTCGGGCCGTTCCTCTGTCACGTACCTGTCTATTCCGTCGTGAGCGAAGTATCTCTTTCGACGTCTGGCCGGCCTCGCCGGGGAAACGGGCCACGAACCGGCCGAGCGGAGGTGGACACACTTAAACCACCCGGGTGGCATGTTCCCACCAATGCGTCTACGGGTGTCACGAGAGGGGGTCGACCCGTCGGTCGGCGCTCTCGCCGCGATAGCGGTCGTCGTGGTCGCCGCCGGGGGAGCGGCGAACGGCGCTACCGTCGCCGGCCTGGGGCTGTTACTCGCCGGCCCGGCGAGCCGCGACGACGTGCTCGGACACGTCGGCTGGATAGGTATGGGGGCGGCCGTCCTCGGTGCCGTGGGCTGGGTGACCGGCACCGTCGTCGAGGGGTTTCTCACTCCGATACTCGCGGCTGGGATGGGCATCGCCGTCGGCGGCGGTCTCGGTGCCGTGGTCCGACTCCTGGCCGTCGGCGAACCCGAACCCAGCACTCCGGAGACCGTGACCGTCGACCGAACCGACACCGGCGAGGCCAGCCGGCCGGAGCCACGGCCGGCGGACCTGTTCGAGCAGGCGCCGGACCCCATCCTCTACTACGGCGATGCCGGCGAGGGCCCGGTGGTGCGTGCCGTCAACCCGGCTTTCGAGTCGGCCTTCGGCGTCTCGGCCGCCGCCGTGACTGACGCGGCACTCGGCGACGCGCTGATGGTCGCCGAACGCGCCGACGACCTCGACGAGGCGGCCCGCAACGGCGGTGAGTTCGATGCGGTCGTCGATTGCGAGACGCCGGACGGTACGCGACCAATGCGGGTTCGCGTCGCCGCCGACGCCGGGGGCGAGGCCACGGACGGCTACGTGCTCTACACGCCGACCGAGTGAGTGGCCCGGGAAGCTGGTGGGCCAGCGGGGTCGCAGTCTGGCGATTTTGACGCCTGACCCCGACGCCCAGACGGCCCTCGGCGCGCGGCGGAACGGAAGTTTAAAGGCTGCGACAGGGCCAGTTTCGACCAAGGATGTTCGCGCCACCGCTGCAGGTAATCGACAGCTTCCTCCTGGGCTACAACGTGGGGGACGCGCTCATCGTGTTGCTGGTGCTGGGAATCCTGGCGACGATTCCCCTGAAGTCCTGGAAGGTGCTCACGCTCCACCTCCTGCTGTTCGGGCTGATATTCTTTCTCACGCCGAACAGCCTCTTCGCGGTCAAGGCGACCGGCAACCACCTGTTGAGCAGCGCCCTCCAGTACAAGCTGTTGGGACTCGCGCTGCTGGTCGTGAGTCCGGTGTTGTTTGCAACCGCGAAACGATAGCGTCGCGGTGAAGGTGCACGGACACGGCGAGCCGACAGTGAGCGGGCGACCCGCTCCCGGCGTCGCCCGCTCCCTCCTCACCCCAGTTTTCCGAGCGCGGTGAAGAAATCGAGCGGCGGGCCGGCGACGTTGACGGGTTCGTCGGCCCGCCGAATCAGCACTTCTGCGGGTGGCGTCACCGACTCCGTCAATCGGCCGTCACTCACGACGATCCCCGTCTCCGCGTCGTCGATCCGGACGGTGATTTCGCTGTCGACGTCGACGACCAGCGGCGGCATGGCGTCCTCGCCACACATGTCCGTCACGACGAATCCCGGAACGTCGGGGTGGACGAGCGGGCCGCCCTCGCTGAGATTGTAGGCGGTACTCCCGGCGGCCGACGCCACGAGCACGCCGTCGGCGTGGCCGCTGGTGTACAGTGCGCCGTCGACGCGCACCTCGACGCTGCAGCCCTCGCCGTGGCCGCGCTGCCCGCCCTGGACGACGACCTCGTTGAGCGCCGGGGCCAGCGTCCAGTCGTCGGCACTGGCTTCGAGCCGGGATAGCTCTCGCGTCCGTGGACCACCCGACTCGCGGGTTCGCTCGACTTCGGCCAGCACGGCGTCGACGGCGTCCTCGGGAGCGATGGCGTTGAGAAAGCCCACTTCACCGAGGTTGACGCCCATGATCGGGGTGGTGCCGGCGCCCCGGGCGGCGTAGAGGAAGGTGCCGTCGCCGCCGACGCTAACCGCCAGGTCGCACTCGGCCAGTTCCTCGACGGGGACGCCCGGCGGGGCGTCGGCCTCGACGTCGGCCTCGTGCCAGACGTTCTCCCGGTCGAAGGCGGCCCGCGTCGTCTCGTCGACGACCACCGACGCGCCGGCCACGGTGAGGCGCTCGGCCAGGTCGCCGACGAGGGCGACGGCGCGGGGATTGCCCCGCTGGCCGACGATTCCGACTTTCATCGAGACGACGTTGCCCCCACAGGCACAAAAAGCCGTGACGTTCCGGCTAGGTGAGGTGGTTGGTAATTGCGTCGCGGTGAACGGCACCGCAACCGGACTGAAAGCCCCCGGTCGCTCGGCGGGGTCTGAGGAAGTAAGCACCGGAGTGAGTGTAAACGAACGAGGAGCGCAGCGAGTGCGAGACGCGACCGAAGGGAGCGTCTCGACTCCAGCGAACGGCGAACGAAGTGAGCCGTGAGCGAGCCGCCCGAGCCGAGCGACCGAGAGCTTTCCTTTCCACGACACGTCGGAACCGAAAGTAGCGTCCCAGAATCCATCCTGATACTGGCCGGGCAAGGTTAATCAGTCACCACGTCAATCGACGGGGTATGGCAGGCGACGGCACGGGGGGCTGGCGTCGATGAGCGGGGACGACGCCGAGGACGACGACTGGTTCGAGAGCGCCGTTGGCAGCGACGAGGACGAGGCCGACGATGCCCCGGCAGCCGACACTGAGGCGGTCGACGCCGCGACGGCTGATACTGAGACGGTCGACGCCGAAGCGGCTGACCCCGACGTCGATGTGCCCGACGTCAACGACGAGTCGGCAGCCGAGGCCGATTCGGCGTTCGGTCCCGAGGGTGGCTTCGGCGCCGAGGATTCCGGAACCGGTCCAGACTTCGGCGGCGGTGGCAGTGGCCCCGGTGAGGGTGGCAGTAGCCCCGGTGAGAGCGGCAGTGGCGCCGGCGCCGCTGGAGGTGGCGGCGGCGAGGGCGGCATCTTCGACGACGACTTCGCCAGCGCGTTCGACGCCAGCGGCGGTGACGACGAATTCTCCGACGAAGACTTCGAGACGGACATCCCCCGCATCGACCTGGGCATCGAGGGACTGGACCAGATGATCCAGGGCGGCGTGCCCCAGCGTCACCTGATGACCGCAATCGGCTCTGCCGGGACCGGCAAGACCACGTTCGGGTTGCAGTTTCTCTACCACGGCCTCCAGCAGGACCAGAAGGGCGTGTTCATCACGCTGGAGCAGAGCCGCGAGGCCATCCTCGACACCGCCAACGAGTGGGGCTGGGACTTCGAGGCCTACGAGGACGACGACGAACTGGCCATCGTCGACCTGGACCCCGTCGAGATGGCCAACAGCCTCGACAACATCCGTGGCGAACTCCCGAAACTCATCGAGGACTTCGACGCCGACCGACTCGTGCTGGACTCCGTCTCGCTGCTGGAGATGATGTACGACGACCAGTCGAAACGCCGCACCGAGGTCTTCGACTTCACGCGGAGTCTGAAAGACGCCGGCGTGACGACGTTCCTCACCAGCGAGGCCAGCGAGAACAATCCCTACGCCTCGCGCTTTGGCATCATCGAGTACCTCACCGACGCCGTGTTCGTCCTCCAGTACGTCCGGTCCGAGTCGCGGGAGACGCGGCTTGCCGTGGAGATACAGAAGATACGGAACGCGAACCACTCCCGGGAGAAAAAGCCCTACGAGATCACCAGCGAGGGCATCAGCGTCTACCAGCAGGCCAATATTTTCTAACAACCACCTTTTTCTGCGTCGGGGGCCTCCGGGCCGCTTCGCGGCCCTCCGGCTACCACTGCTTAAAAACGTGGGCGAAAATGGCCGGTCGCTCCCTTCGGTCGCGACCGGTGAACCGCCTCACTCGCATCGCTCGTTCGGCGGATGCTTCTCGACAGCCAGCGCACCGCTACCGCGTCACCGTCACCGGCACCGGCGAGCGTCGGACGACCGTCTCTGCTACGCTGCCGAGCAGGATGCGGGAGACGCCCGACCGGCCGTGGCTCCCCATCACGATGTGGTCGACGTCGTTGTCCTCGGCGTACTCCACGATGGTCGTCGTGGGCTTGCCAACCTCGATGACACGCTCGACGGGGACGTCACAGGACAGGTCGACCTCCTCGATGTCGTCGAACAGATCCTCGGCCCGTTTTTTCTCCTCCTCGTACCACTCCTCGGAGAAACTGGGCAGCGAGGCCTGGGCGCTGTAGCCGGCCTCCGCCGGGTTGATGACGTGCAACAGGACCAGTTCGGCGTCGGGGAAGTCGGTACAGACCAGCTCACAGGCCCGTCTCGCGTGTTCGGAGTCGTCGACCGGCACCAGGATCCGTTTGCCCATGTGGTGTGTTAGATACTACCGGGCATGAAGATTGTTGTGGCCCCGGCGACGTCGAACGCCAGGTCAGGTGGGGTCGGACAGCGGGCCCCGGTCGCCTTCGGCCTGGAGCTGGCGGGTGATGAGGTGCCACTCGACGTCGTCGCCGGTGAGCAGGAGCCGTCCGACGGTCACCAGCAACACGAGTTCCATGAACTGGGTGTACCCCAGCCTGAACAGCGGGGCGTAGAGAGCGAGGCCGTCGTCGGATCCGGCCATCCGAACCACCAGCACGCCGAACAGGAGCATGACGGACCCGGCCAGGACGCCCAATCCGGCGACGACCAGGACCGGCGTGACGAGCAGTGCAGCGAAGATAGTCAGCCGAATGAACGTGTTGACGACCGGCGTGACCAGGAGCCGGAGGAAGTAGAGCGGATAGGCGAGCCGGTGAAGGTAGCCGGAGTCGTCGCGGACCAGCGCGTCGGCGTGCTTGACGAGCGTCTGTATCTGCCCGGTGTACCACCGCTTGCGCTGGTCGTAGAGGTCTTCGAACGTGAAGGGGACCTCGGTCCAGACGGCCGCCTTCGTCTGGCGCACCTCCCAGCCGGCCTTGAGGACCTGGAGCGTCACGTCGAAGTCCTCCGTCGCCGTATCGGGGTCGAACCCACCGGCGTCTTCGAGGGCCCGACGGCGAAAGGCGCTCAGACAGCCCGGCACCAGCGGTACGGCACCGAAGTAGGAAAACGCCCGCCGAAACGTGTTGATACCGACGAGGTACTCCAGTGCCTGCAGTTTGGTGAGGGTTCGGTCCCGGTTGTAGACGTTGACCGTGCCGGCGACGGCCCCGACGTGCTCGTGGGCCTGGAAGGCGCCGACCACCTGTCGGAGTGCGTCCGGCGCGACGCGGCTGTCGGCGTCGACGCAGACGACGACGTCACCGCTCGTACAGAGCATCCCGTAGTTCAGCGCGGAGTACTTGCCGCCGTTCTCCTTCGAATAGACTTCGACGCCCTCGTCACGATAGCTCGCGGCTTCGGCGTAGGTGTCGTCGGTACTCCCGTCGTCGATGACGACGACTTCGAGCAAGTCGTCGGGATACTCGGCGGCGAGGACGCGTTCGATGCACCGACTGACGTAGCGTTCTTCGTTGTAGGCCGGGATCACCACGCTGAGACTCGGGAACGGCGGCTCCGCCGGCCCGACGTCTCGCTCGCCGTACCACTGCCAGGTCGCCACCGGAATGACGAACCAGACCTGGAAGGCCAGCAACGTAAAGGCCAGACCGAGCGCCGTCTGCGTCGGATTGCCGACGGTGAACGCGTGTGCCGATCCGACCACGGCCAGACAGACCACGAGATAGGCGAAAAACCACTTCGAGAGGTACATCCGGCGAAACGCTCGCCGGTAGGTACGCCCGCCGAGCAAGCCGGCCAGGAACGGCACTGTCGCAAAACCGAGCAGTGCGGCCGAGGAAAGCAAGACGGAGTCCATTCGTCCCGTAGCGACCAGCAGGCCAAGGAGGACGACCGTGAACGCGGTGCCGGCCACCAGCCAGTTCGGCACGGCGAACCCGACATCTCCGGGCCGGTCGTCCCGGCCCCGCTGGAAGCGACCGAGCAAGACGTACCCGGCTGCCGTCGAGATGGCTGCAGGCACGAGGATCCACCACCCCAGGAAGAGCGCAGCGCCGACGATGGGCGAACAGGCCAGCAGTCCTGCAACGAGGGTGACGCCGACTGGCGACCCCGGCTCCGTCGACCGGCCTGCAGCCAGAGACGCTGGTCGCTCGTCCCGCGTCATCGACGTGAGCGACCCGGCGGTCGGTCGAACGTCTCCTCACAGACCGCACAGTGAAACAGGAGGCCGACGAGTCGGAGGTCAGCGCCCGTCTCCAGCCGTTCACAGTCCGGACACCTCGGCCCCTCAGCCCCCCAGAACGCCGTCGCCAGGTCCAGGTGGCCACACGTCGGGTGCTCGCAAACGGTCCGCTCCGTTACGGATCGTTCCTGACACGAGAGACAGCGGTGGAGTGCAGCCTCGGCAACGTCGGTCGGTTCGTCTCCGGCCGAATCGAGTGGGCGTTCCCGGGAGGCATCCGCCTCGAGTGACATACCGGCGGCTCAGTCAGGAAAAGGGGATAGTAAATCACTCCAGTACGGACGACAGGTGGCCGGTCACGGGATCGTAACCAGTCAATACCACGCACTAGCCGGCGTCTTCCACCACGTCACCGGCGACTCGCCGGTGCCTGCCCTGGTCCGGTGGCGGGACGTCGGCCCTGGCGGAACCAGGTGCCGACGCCGGACTACGACCCTTCACCCAGGTAGTAAAACAGGTAGGCCTCGCCGTCTCCGATAGTGGCGGCGAGCCTGAACCGTGGATCGGACCGGAGAAACCGTAGCGTGGGCTCCTGGCCGTCCGGAGCGTACGTGGAGTAGTAGACGTAGCCGGGACCGTCGACGGCGGCGCCGAAGTTGTCCTGCCATCCGGTGCCGTGGGGGAGCGGCCGTAACTGTCGCTCCGAGTAGTACGCCATCGGTGGGTAGTTGAAGTTTGCGTAGACGCGGGTGTCGGCCGGCGTCTCGGACCGGAGCCAGGTCGCGGCCTCGTAGACGGGCGGGTAATACTCTCTCGTGAGGTCGCCGTGTCGAACCGGAGCGACCGACGGCGACGTCCAGACCGGCACCGTCGCTGCGACCAGCATCACTGCGACCAGTATCCGCACGCCGGAGGGGCTGAGCCTGGCCAGGCGAGCGGCTTCGCGGAGGCCGACGCCGACCGCGATGGCGAGAAACGGCACCATCGGCAGCAGGTACCTCACCTCCCGGTGTTCCACGACGAACTGCATCGGGACGAAGAGGGCCAGCGCGAACGTCGAGAGGAGGACCGCTGGAACCACGTCGACGTGGCGGATTCGGAGGACGAACACGACCAGCGCCGGGACGAGCACCAGCGGGACCAGTTGCCCGAAGCCCGCGACGTACACCCAGAACGACGAGGGACCGAAGGACGTCGACGCCTCCAGGATAGTGTACAGCGGCGAGCCGAACCGGACGACGTTCCAGGCGAGGTACGGTACGAGCGCGAGGAGACACCCGACTCCGACCAGCCAGAGCGGCGACCGGCCGACTGTCCGTTCGACAGTCCTACGCAGGCTTCGCGTCTCTGCCAGGGCCGAGAGGCCCAGGACGGCAGCCACGGCCGGGAGCAGGACGAGCGAGGTGAACTTCAGGAGGACGGCGAGCCCGACGACGACGCCGGTGAAAAAGGCAGTCCACCGACTCCCGTTCCGCGCCAGGCTGAGCGTCCCCAGGGCGACGAGGAGCCACGCGACGGGAAGCAGTGAATCGACGAGGATGGCGTTCGACATTTCGACGTGTTCCGGCGAGACGGCGTACACGAAGGCACCGACGAATCCAACCGTCGGGGAAAACAGGCGGCGCCCCAGGACGTAGGTGAGAACGATGCCGGACGTGGCGACGGCGGCTATTAGAACGTGGGCGAGAACCACGGAGTGAACGACCGAGAACAGGAGCCCGAGCGAGACCCAGATCAGCGGCGGCCTGATGTGGAACTCGTTGTAGGTGTTAGGTCTGAGGTCTGCGACTATCTCGGCGTGCTGGAGGTAGACGGTTTCGTCCCACACGTGAAAGCCCACGTCGATCGGAAACAGCCGGACCACGAAACCGACGACCGTCAGTCCCGCGAGGAGGCCGAGCAGCGGTCGCCTGAGCGGGAACCGGCCGAGGCTGGCCAGCGTCCCGCCGAATCCGGCCTGCCGGTCGGACTCACGAACGGTCATGGCTGCCGGAACAGTGGGCTGGTTTGCTGAACTGGCCGGTTCGCGCGTCGACGGGCGGGGCAGTCATCACTGCGCGATGGGGAGATAGTCGGGTTAGTAACGCGCCGTCTAACCCGCGACCGGATGCCACGGCGCAACGAGAGTACTCCGTCGGTATACGGAGAGTAACAAAACGCCCGTCAGTCGGCCCCTCGGGCATGGATCGACGGCAGGCGGTCGTAACACTTGGATCAGGACTCGCCGCGAGCGTCGGCCTCTACGGCCTCTACGACGGTCTCGGTTCGCCGGCGTCGCGTGGGCAGGGCGAAAACGGCGGGAAAGAACGGGGAACGCCGGGAAACGCGACGTCGTCGCCTCGGCGAGAAACGCCGGCAGACGCGACCCGGGAGGGCCAGACGCTACTGGGTATGACGCTTCCCAAAGTCCGGGAGAAACGGCTGGAGCGGGTCGACGAGTGGACCGGCGTGCCGAACGCGACGGTCGTTACGTTCGCCAACCTCGGCTGGTCTGCCGGAGGTATCGACCAGTACGTCGCTGACGTTCTGGACACTATCTGGGCACACGGTGCCGTGCCCCACGTCGTCTGGCAGCCGTACCTGGCCACGGCGAGCGAGACGCCAGGGAGCATCCCGGCAGACATCGCCGCCGGTGCCCACGACGACCTGGTCGAGCGATGGGCGACGCGCCTCTCGAACTGGCTACAGACCCCCGCCGGCCTGCCCGACCGGCGCCTCTATCTCAACTTCGCGCCGGAGATGAACGGCGACTGGGTGCCCTGGGGCGGTGCCGACGGCGAGTCGACGGCGGTGGACTTCGCCGCCATGTGGCGACACGTCTACGACCGGGTGATGGCGACCGGTCTCGACGGCTCCCACGTCCGGTGGGTCTGGACGGCCAACAACGCTAGCCGGGACGACGAACCCATCGACGCGTACTACCCCGGCGACGACTACGTCGACTGGCTCGGCGTCCACGGCTACAACTGGGACGAATGGGGCGGCTGGTCGACGCCCGAGGACATCTTCAGCTGGATGCTCGGTGAGGTTCGGTCGGTCGCCGACAAGCCGGTGACGTTCTCGGAGTGTGGCTGTTCCTCGTCGTACGAGGGGAGTTATCACCCCGACAAGAAGGGGGCGTGGATCGAGCAGCTGTACGACTACGCTGCCACCGAAGACGTTCGAATGGTCTGCTGGTTCAACATCGACGCGGAGACGGACTGGGCAGTCTTCGGCGGGAAACGGGGCACTGCCTCGTGGTCACACGAGGGCAAATCCTACCCGGTCTATCCGGCCTACCGACGGGCCGTGGGCCGCGACCGGGTGCTACCGGCCCACCCCGACCATCCCCGACGACTCACCGACGCCGAGTTCGCGGGCAAACTCGGCTGACTCCCCCGGAGTGGCGCCGACGAGAGGGGATCGATGCAGCCTCGTCGCCGGAGGAATGCGGTCAGTAACAAGGAAGGGGTCGGGAGAATCCATCGCAGAACGATCCACTATGGCGGAACTCAGCATCGTCGTCCCGACGCTGAAAGCCCCCGAAAACACCGACGTCTTCGAGGCGCTCGACGGCCACGACGACGTCGAGTACGAACTCCTCTTTCAGGACGAGGCGCCGGTCACCAGGGCCCGAAACGAGGGAATTCGGCGGGCGAGCAGCGACAAGCTGGTCTTTCTCGACGACGACTCGGTCCCCGCCGAGGGATACCTCGAACGGGTCGCCGACGTTCTCGACGAGGAGAAAGCCGTCGCCGGCCGGACGGTCCATCCACGGGACGACCTCTTCGGCAGGCGGCTCACGGGTCACTACGACTTCGGCGACGAATCCCGGTACGTAACGCGGTTCTGGGGCTGTAACATGGCGGTCCACCGGGACGTCTTCGACGCGGTCGGCCCGTGGGACGAGGAGATGGGCTGGGGTCACGAGGAGAAGGAGCTGGCCGAACGCGTCCTGCAGACCGCGCCCATCTTCTACGACCCGGAGCTGGTCGTCTACCACCCCTACGCCGACTCGCTGGTCGACTACTGGCGAAAGCAGTACAAACTGGAACGCCAGACGCCGACGTTCTGGCGCAAGACCGGCGTCTCCGACGGGCAGCAGTGGCTGTCCATCGCCCGGTTGGCCGGCAACCCGACGAACTACGTCGGCCGGTCGCCGCGTCACGCACTGGCCCGGTTCGGTGGCACCCTCGCGAAGACGGCCGGCCGGGTCCGGGGGATGCTCGACGCCCGGTGAGAATCACGGGGTATCGACCGGATTCAGTCGCCGCCTACTCGGCCAACGCGACCGACGGCTCGGGGCCAACTGCCGAGTAACAATAGGCGCTCTCTACGGCCGCCGGCATATGAAACGGCGAACCGGACGCGGTAGCTCCGGCGGGGGCCGGGGCGACGGACGGAACCGGGGAGGGAGCGGGAGGCACGTGACGCGACGCGACGGCACAACGCCGGTGGTCGGCATTGACCGCCACTAGACCGCTGGTCAGTGCGGTCGTGCCGACTCACGACCGGCCGGATACGCTCGTGGACGCCGTCGAGAGCGTCGCCGCACAGACCTACGACCGGATCGAACTGGCCGTCGTCGACGACGGCTCGACGGCGGACGTCCCGCAGCTCCTCGAGGAACTGTCCCTCGAGACGCTCGAACGAGTCCGGGTCATCGAACACGGGGAGAGCAAGGGCGCCAACGCCGCCCGGAACGCCGGCGTCCGGGCAGCCAACGGCGACTACGTCGCCTTCCTGGACGACGACGACCGCTGGCTACCCGAGAAGATCGAACGGCAGGTCGAGGCCATCCGGAACGCGGACGACGACGTCGCTATCGTCTACACCGGCCAGCGCCTCGAAACCGAGTCTGGGGCCGTCGCCAACGTCGTGACCCCGACCGAGGAGGGGCCGTTCCTGGCGAACCTGGCCCGTGGCGCCTACTTCGGGCCGTTCTCGACGGTCCTGGTCGACGCAGACGCCTTCGAGTGGACCGGTTCGCTCGACGAGGAGTTCCCCTGCTGGCAGGACCGCGAGTGGTACCTTCGGCTGGCACACCACGCCGACTACGTCTCGATACCCGAGCCGCTGACGGTCAGACACTGTACCCCCGGAAGCGTCTCCTCGAACTACGAGGGCCGCCGGGACGTGGCGTATCCGAGACTGCTGGAGCGCCACGGCGCCCGTCTCGCCGACCACGACCCGGAACTCGAAGGGACGTTTCGGGCCACCCTGGCCAAGTGCATGGGTGCCGCGGCGCTTCGGCACGGCCACTACCGGGAGTCGCTGGGCTACCTGCTTCACTCGCTCCGCCAGGACCCGACGACGCGATGGACGTACGTCTACCTGGGTGCGGCCCTCGGCGGGCCGGCGACCCACGCCCTCGCCCGGACTGCAAAACGATGGGTCGAGCGATTCCAGGATTCCCCCGAGATGGGGTCGGAGGCTCCTCCGGAGCCCCCGGAGTCGACCACGGTTTCGCCCACTGACGGCGACTGAAACAGTTCTGCGCTCGTTCCAGGCTCGCTTTGTATACCAGACCGGGATAATACGTATGGGTCGATGGGAAAGCCCGGCCGGGTCGAACGGCCGGGGCTCGCTGTGCGTGGTTGGAGAGACCTGGGGCCCGGAATCGAGGATTACTGCAGCGCACCACGGATAGTGGCCAGGTCGGCGCCGTAGCCCACGTCGACCGTCCGACAGACCGTCGCGACGGCGGCACCGTAGACGACGACGCCCAGGACCACCAGCACTACCAGCTCGGCGAGAACCGGAATCCCGCCGAGCGCCCGGTCCGCCCCGTGGACGGCGACTGCCATCACGCCGGTCCCGGCCAGGGGGACGGCCAGCGAGCGCAGCAGTTGCCGAATCTCGCCGTCGACCGTCCTGACGGCCAGATAGAGCGCGACGGGGTTCTCGACGAGGGCGCTTCCCACGAGGGCAGCAGCTGCGCCGGCGATGCCCCACGTCGCCGTCGCCGGGTAGAGGAGGGCGGCGAAGACGACGAGCCGAGCGGTCTGGAGGGCCGTGCTGTACTCGGGGTGGCCGACGGCCTGAAACAGCGGGCCGACGATGGCGACCAGGGAGCGGAGCGCGCCCCAGACGGCCAGGACGCGCATCGCCGTCACCATCGGCCCCCAGCCTTCGCCCAGGATCCCCGAGGCGAAGTGGGGGGCGACCAGCGCGATGCCGGCCGCCATCGGAAACGTCAACAGAGTGACGACGCGGATGGTCCGGTCGAACGCCGACCGAAGGGCGGCGACGTCGTCCTGGACCTGCGAGAAGGCCGGGAAGGTGACGCTGGAGACGACCTGCGTGATCTCGGTCGCCGGGGCGTTCGAGAACGTGAAGGCCACCCGGTAGAGCCCCAGCGCCGACGCGCCCAGCACCCAGCCGATGACCGCGTCGTCGCCCCAGTTGAGCGCCAGCAGAACGAGCCCGGAGCCGAAGATCCACTTCCCGAAACCCAGGAGTTCCCGGGCGGCACCGAGGTCCAGGGCAACGCCCGGTCGATAGTCGTGGACGGCGTAGGAGGCGACCGACTGGGCACCTCTCCTGGCGAGCGTGCCGGCGACGAGCGCCCAGACGGTCGGACTGACGAGGGCGACGCCGATGGCGGCCACAGTGTAGCCGACGGTGCCGGCGGTCTTGTAGGCGAACTCCCTGTGGAAGTCGAGATCTTTCTGGAAGTAGACCACTCCGGGGTTCCGGAGCCCGGTCAGCAGCGGGACGAGCGCCAGGACGCGAATCGCCGGGACGAGCCCCGACGCGTCGAAGGACGCCGCGACGGCCGGCGCGGCGACGTAGGCGACGGTTGCGATGACTAGCCCGCGGCCGAGGCGGAGCACCCAGGTCGTGTCGAGGTAGGCGTCGACGTCCTCGTCTTCGTGTTGAACGAGCGCCTCGTTCAGCCCGAGCTTCGAACACTGCTGGAGAACCGCCAGGACGAGCAACGCAAGTCCGACGAGACCGAACTCCGACGGTGCGAGGAGGCGCGCCAGGATGGCGTAGGTGACCAGGTAGAGGGCCTTGTCGACGGCGTTCAACAGCACCATCCACACCCCGCCGGTCACGGCGCGGTCGCCGACGGAGTCGCCAGGCCGCAACGCCCGCCGGATTCGACCGACCAGTCTGGAGACGCGAGAGACCACGGCGGCCGTAGCTCCACAGACCCCATAGTTATTGAATCACTTCGGCAGGGTCGGCGCCGGCAGTCCGGACCCTTCCCCCTCGCCCCGCGCTTCCTCCTCGGCCCCCTCCCTTGTCGGATACTGCCGGTTAGTCAATCCCGGCCGTGACGCGTCAAACAGTGTTCGAGGCCGATCAGTTCCACGGGCTCGGAGTTGTCCGGCGAGTAAACGACCATCTGGCCCTTCTCCATGTAGGGAACCTTCGATTCGAGATTGGAAGGGATGTTCACGGCCTTGATGGCATCCTCGTCACCGAGGTTCAGGACGACGGTCGTGTTGATCTGCTTGAACACCGGCTCGGCGATGTCCTGGGGGTCCTGGGTGATGAGAAACAGGCCGAGGCGTTCCTTTCGGCCCTGTTTTGCAGCCGCGGTAAACTTCCCGATGACCTTCCGGGCCTGGACGCTGTCGGCGTCGGTCAGGAAGTTGTGGGCCTCGTCCATGCCCACGACGAGCGGCGTCTCCTTGATGCGCTCGAAGTCCGGGTCGTTCGAGAGCTTTTGGTCCACGAGCAGTGACGCCAGGGCAAGCACCACCGTCTCAGTCGCCCGGGTGTCGTTGACGTGGTAGGTCGGCACGACGGTGAGGCCGCCCGGCCTGACGAACTCGTGGATGCGCTCGGTGATGGGCCGGACGTCCTGGTCGAAGACGTGGCCGAAGCCCCGCGCTCTCCTGGCGACGGCGTCGAAAGTTGCCTCGTGTACGCGGCCGCTTTCGTCGAGTTCCTCCCGGAGGGCAGGATCGTCGAGGAACGTCGTGAACTGGTCGTAGGTCGCGTCGGCGCCGTACTCGCGCTGGAACCGGGGCAGTAGTTCGTGGGCCAGGGCGTTGTACTGGTTGTCGTTCAGGCCGCTGCCGGCGATGAGCCAGGGATTGTCGTAGACCATCTCGAAGGGAATGGAGAAGAAGGCCTGCTCGGCGTCGTGGTGGGCGGCCGCGTAGCTCGCACCCCCGACTTTGGGGACGAACGCAACCGTGTCGTCGTGGCCGCCGTGGGCGATGCCTTCGGCGTCCAGGCGACGGGCGAACTCGTCGCCGTAGTCGCCGTCGTCGTGCATCTGGGCGTACTCGTCCTGGGGGTCGAAGACGACGGCGCCCGGGGATACCTCTCTATCGCCGCCGGCTTCGACGGGGTAGGTCCGCTCGTCTGCCAGGTACTGCCGGAGGACGTTCTTCGCGCCGTGGGTCTTCCCCGAGCCGGTGCCGCCGGCGACCAGCGTGTGCCGGAAGACCAGCGGGTCGCCAGCGGCGTAGTCGTCCTTGAGCCGATAATCGATCGTGGGCGGTTCGGCCACCGTCCGGACCTTCTCGCCTCCGACGGCGAGGTGGCCGAGGAAGACGCCCTCGTCCGGAATCTTGAGGCCGGTCTTGATCTCGGCGGTGTCGTCGGCGTGCCGGACGACCGTCTCGGGCTTGGGGACCCGGTCGGTCATTCTGCGGCGGAGTTCTCCCTCCTGCTCGTAAATGACGGCCACCGGCTCCAGTTCCGCGACGAGTTTGAAGTCCTCCTCGTCGATACCCCGCTGGCGCATCGCTCTCCTGGCGTGGATCTCGGTGGCGTCGTCGGCGCGGTACTCCTGGGCGTACTCGACGCCGGCGATCCGGCAGAACAGGAGTTCGTCGTCGGGGTAGGGCGCCAGCAGGTAGGTGCCGACGCGGACGTCGTCGCGGTTGCCGACGGTGACGTAGGCCCGGAGGCGCGTTTCCTCGCCCTCCTCGTGGATCCGCAGGCCTTCGGCGGCCGAGAGAACGCCGATGCCGCGGTCCGTGCCGACGGGCTCCACGTCGTAGTCCTGGAAGCCGGTATCGTCGGTCGTCCCGTCGGACGCCGACGAGTCGTCTTCGGCAGGGGGAGCCTCCACACCGGATTCGCCGTCTTCGGCGGCCCCGGCCTCGTCTTCGTACTCCGTGAAATCCCCGAGATCGGACATTGCCGGGCTATCGACGGCCGCCCACTAACGCGTTTCCCCTGGCGCGCTGGCACCACTGCCGACCCGAACGGAAGCCCCTGGCGGGGCCCTTTTGTCTGCCCGGCTCCTCCCTTCAGGTATGCTCCACGTTCGCGGGACGGCAGGGGGAACCGAGCTGACGGGGGAACTCTACGAGCGGGGTGAGCAGGCCCCGAGCTTCCGGGGTGCACCCGACGAGGGGGCGCCCTACACCTGGGTGTGCGACGAGTTCTTCCAGGTCGAGAGCGGCGGCCTGGTCCAGCAGGTCGGCGACGAACGAATCCACGTCGTCTTCGAGCGGCCGACGCCGCGCGGATTCGACTCCCGGGACGAGGCGCTCCGGGCGGCAACTGAACACGTCCGGACCCAGTTCGCCCGCATCGGCATCGAGCGAGGCGACGTCGAGGTCGAAATTACCGACGAAGACCGCAATGCAATCGATACCCTCGACCGCTGACAGAGACAGAGCCCGCAGGCGTTCGCAGTTGCCACGGCGGTGCCGGTCAATGGGGCGTCACGGCGACGCCACCGTCGGAGCCGACGGTCACGTCGTGGTCTGCGTAGGAAAACGAAATTCTGAGACCGTCGTCGGTCGGCGTCGCGGCCGAGGTGACCAGCGCGTCCAGCGCGTCGGGGTCGATACGGGCATACAGCGGCGGCAGCGACAACGGGTCTTCGTTCCGCGCCACCGCGACCGTCTCGACGACGGCCATCGAGGGCGTCGTCGAGGCCCAGTCGAACCGCGTGCGGATCGGTTCTGTGGACGAATCGGTCGGCCGGCCACGGAATCCACCAGGTGGGTCGGTCATCGAGGGACCGTACAGCATTCGACCGGTTAAGCCCCCCTCACTTTGAGCGGATTCCGTGTTTTGAGTATTCTAACAACAGAACGTTTGCGATACGCACGAGTCAAAATACTAACGGTCAGATTGGTAAAACCGGTCAGGTATACTGACCGGTCTGGCACGCAGGGTAGGTGGTTGGGACACGTACCGGGCTGCGTGCCAGCAGCAACTTTGGGTCCAGGCACTAAATTGCTTTTGTGAGGAAACGAGTAAACGGATGGTTTCGCGTCTGATAACCGGAAATCAGGCGTCAACGCGGGGCAAAGGCGTTGCCTACCCTGTGGCAGGCCGATTGACTTTGAGCTAGAGGTTCCGTTATCGTCAATGTACCCGAGCCCTAAGCGGTCGATAGCCACCCGGGCGTTCCCGGGATCGGTGGTTGGGACACATGAATTCGGATCAACTACGAGAACAAGCCGTAGAAGTGCTCCAGGAACTGGGGCTCAAAGAGTACGAAGCGAAGAGTTTCGTCGCACTCTCGCGACTCCCGAAGGCGACTGCAAAGGAGATAAGCGAGAGTACCGACGTGCCTCGGACCCGCGTCTACGACGCGATTCGCGTCCTCGAGGCGAAGGGCCTGGTCGAGATACAGCATTCGAATCCCCAGCTGTTTCGCGCCGTCCCCGTCGAGGAAGCCGTCGAATCACTCCACGAACAGTACGAGTCTCGCATAGAGACGCTCCAGGACGCACTCGAAGGGCTCGAGCCCGCAGACCGCGAGGACGAGGCGCTCACCCAGCAGGTCTGGGGGCTCAGCGGCGCCGAGACGATCGCCAACCGGACCCGGAAACTCGTCGGCGAAGCGACCGACGAGGTCGTCATCGTCGTCGGTACGGAGGACTTGCTGACCGACGACCTCCTCGACGCGCTGGCCGACGCAACGCGAGACGTCGACGTGGTCGTCGGGGCCGCGACCGAGTCGAGTCGTGACAGGCTTCGCGAGGCGGTCCCCGCCGCACGGGTGTTCGTCTCGAACCTCGACTGGCTGGCCGAGAACGGAGACGGACAGCAGACCGCCATCGGCCGACTGCTCATGGTCGACCGCGAGACGATCCTCGTGAGTTCGATCGAACCGGTCGACGCGAGCGAACTGGCTGTCTTCGGTCAGGGGTCGGGCAACGGACTCGTCGTCCTCGCCCGGCGCCTCCTCGAGAGCGGCCACCCTGCGACTGACGAACCCACAAACAGCTAAGCCCTCGAACGTCCTCAGCTGCATCGCGATTTCTGCCAGACTGCCCACCCGTGACACGCCGGCCGGGGCCCCTCCCCCACCGGCTGGACAACGACGACCGAACGGTCACTCCCAGGAACGATTCTGTCCGACTCCGCCAGTAGTTCGGTCCACGAAGATACGATACCGTATCAATATAAGGTGAACTAGGACGTTTGCCCAGAATACTTATTGGTATCGAAGCGTTTGCAGTATTTGATGAGCGTAGAAAGCCCATCCAGCAATTCGGTACCGATTCCGGCTCCGGACGCCAGCCCGACGCTCCGCGTCAGTGCCAGTTACCTCGGCTGTCGCCACTGCGGCGAGGGGACGCTGGTGTACGACGCAGACGCCGGCGCGTCGCGGTGCCGGGCTTGCGGCAAGCGCGACTGACCGAATACCGACCCACAGAACCGCTGTACAGCCACCCGACCGAAGCTGTCCACACGACCACCACGATGCCACTCAAACGCCTGCTCGCCACGAAACTCTCGGGGACGCAGTGCTACAGGTGTACCTACTGTGACCTGTCGTTCGACGACGAGCGGTTGAACTGCCCGGCCTGTGGCTTCGAGGTCCGCGAGGCAAACTGACCGACGCCCGCCCATCGACCGACGCCCGCCCACCACCCCGCTGACCGCCGAGTTCCGGTCAGACGGCGTCTTCGACGACGCCCCACCGCTTTTCGTTGTACGTCGTTTGCTGGCGCGTGTCGAACTCCCGCTCTATCCGCTCTCGCAAGGCCTCCTTGCCCTGCCTGTCGATGCTGGCCAGCGAGTCGGCCTTGCCCACGGCTCGCGGCGGGCCGCGCTCGCTGGCCACTTCGGCCAGAATCTGGTCGGTTAGTTGCTGGCGCATCGATTCGTCCCGGGTCACGGCGTAGGGGGCCTCGACCCGGTAGACCAGGTCGTCCCGGGGGTCGTAGACGACGAAGAACGTCACGTCGTAGGCGCCCGACTCCAGGGCGCGGTCGTGACCCAGGTCGAGTGCGTCCGGGTCGGCCACCAGGCTGTCGGTGCCCAGCCGCGACCGGAACCAGTTGGTGAACGTGAGCGCGTCGGTTTCCAGGTCCCCGTCGTCGTCGCGGCGCTCCAGCACCCGGCGGAAGAAGGCGTCGTCGTTCACCCAGGGCGCCCCGATTTTCTCCCTGAGGGGGCGGGTGACGGCCTTCGACGCGCTGTTCTTGACGAAGCCGACGATGGGGACGCCGCGCTCGACGAACGTCTCGACGAGCGAGAGGTAGCTGGCGATCACGTCCCGGGGGGCTTTCTCCTCGGTCAGCAGCCGCTGGAGTTCGGGGTCGCGCTCGCTCCACTTCAGCAACCCCGTCGGGTAGATGGGGCCGTCGAGGACGAGCAGATCGTCCACGAGATCGGCCTGGTCGATGGCGTGCTCGCTCTCGGCGAGGTACAGCGCCAGGGCGTGGACGACGGTCTGTTCGTACCGGTCGACCCTGGGGGCGTGGAGCACCCGGCGGCGGGCGTACCCTCCGTCGTCCAGCCGCCAGTCGTCCTGCAGGTCCTGGGTCGGGTCGTTTGTGTGGACCGTCATCACGATGGTCCGGCCCCGGTGGAGGTCGATGTCGGAGGGCACCGACGCCATCGCAGCCTGCGAGACGTCGAGGACGAGGCCGTTCTTGAACGTCGTGGGGTTGATGGTGCCGGCGTCGAGGCCGTGCTGGGTCGGAAACGGGCGGTCCTGCAGGGCGGCGTCGGCGATGGGGACTTTGTGGCGGGCCCGAGAGTCCAGGGGTTCGAGGCCGACCGAGCCGTCGACCATCAGGGGGTCGAGGAAGTCCTGCCAGGCGGTCTCGGCGACCTCGCCGTGTTCGCTGGCGTCGACCTGTGCACCCACCTGGCCGGCGAGCCTGGCGATGCCATCCACGTGCACCGGGTCGAGCGTCATTGGGATGCCTGTTGCTCGCCATCACTTAATAGCTACGTGAGTGGTGGTGTGGATTGGTTGTCGGTCCCCAGCGACGACCGCGTCGAGGTTCGGCAGCTGTGCACGAAACCGGCCGGCCGCCTTCCCTCCCCCAGGCATGCGACAGCCGCCATTGGAACTCCCTAGTACGGTGTCGCGGTTTTGACGTCGGGTGCATTCCTGGCGAGCGTTTCTGCCAGGGTCTGTGGCTGGTCCGACCCGACGTAGACGGCCGGTCCGTCGCTGCGGTCGATGCGAACCCACTGTTTGCTCCGGCCCGCGAAGAACTTCGGCGCCCGCCAATCCCCGAGTTCGACGCGGAACGATGACTCGTCCGGGTCCAGATACTCGACGGCAGTCACGGAGGCGAACGGGACGGACACGCCCGACGACTGCCAGTAGTGACTCCCAGGACGCTCGACAGAGAGTCCCTCGTCGGTTACGCGAACGGTGACCTGCTGGGTGAGGCGCCCTCTCAGCCGTCGGACCAGCAGCACGATGACGAGTATGGAGCCGACGACTGTCACGAGGCCGACGACGAGTATGGCGCCCATCAACGCGGACTGTTCGGCGAGGACGGCGTCCACGAAGGACCGGAAGACGTCGGGGCCACCCATGCCCGAAGAGAGCAGCATCGGCGTGGCCACCAGGACGAGGGCGAGAGAGCCGACGAAACTGAGGACGACAAACAGCATGAGAAGCCACGATCCCGAGAGGAGGGTGCCGCCAACCGCCGTGTCGCTCTTGGACAGCGTTTCCTCGTAGAGGACGGTTCGACCGCCGTCCGTCACGCACTCTGGGACCGTTTTTGTCCCCATAGTACCATCGCTTACGCTGTCTTCCGCGGACCGTTGCCGAAACGCTCCAGCCATTGGTTCCTATACGTATCCGGAACGTGAGTCGACAATAATCCGCTCGCCAAGTACGTAGTGTGGGACGCTCACCGGGGGACTGGCGCCGCGACCGAAGTCCGGGTCGACGAAGCAGCGACGCTTCTCGTCCGGTGTGGGACAACGGAGACGGCGCACTCGGCGGCCGGACGGAAACGTCGACGCGATGCGGGCAGAATCAATCCTCGGAGACGCCCTCTTCGAGCATCCGTCGCAACGCTTCCGCTATCTCCTCGTAGCTCTGCATGCTCAGGCCGTCGGTCGTGATCAGCACACCGCGGCGCTCGGTCGCCACGCGAAGCAGATACCCGTTGTCGAAGGCTCTGACGGTAAACTTGTAGGTCCCCAGTTCCGAGGTCTGGTAGGCGTTGTCGGTCTCGCGGTAGCCGCGCCACTCGTGGCCCACGAAGGTGTTGAGGTCGGCGTCGCGCTCCAGGTCGTCGCGGAGGTACAGCTGGTCGAAGTCAGACCGGGTGAAGTAAGTCACCGACCGCAGGCTGTCGCCGGTCGCAGTCCTGGCTGTCGTGACGATGTTGTCGGCCAGTTCGTCCGACAGGAGTTGCGTCTCCATGACCGAACCGACACGACCCGGGCACATAACTTCCGTGCTCACGGCGGATTCGGCCAGCCCGTCGCGGAGCAGTCGGGACCGTTCGGGCCCACCAAAGCGTAAGGATAGTAGGGCGGGCCGGCGACCACCCCGTATGGACGCCGGGCTGGTCATCCTGGACGGCTGGGGGCTGAATCCGAACGACGGCGACGACGTGCTAGACGCCGTCGCGGCGGCCGACACCCCCACCTTCGACCGCCTCCGCGATTCGGGGGCGTTCGGCACCCTCGAAACCCACGGCGGTCGCGTCGGACTCCCCGAAGGCCAGATGGGTAACAGCGAGGTCGGCCACCTCACCATCGGCGCCGGTCGCGTGGTCTACCAGGAGTCGGCCCGCATCACCGACGCCATCGCTCGATGGCGGGGTGAGGAGACGAGCACCGACGACGCCCCGGCAGACCCGCCGCTGGACGAGAATCCGGCTCTCCAGGGAGCCATCGACTACGCCAGGGAGCACGACGGCACTCTCCACCTACTCGGGCTCGTCAGCGACGGTGGGGTCCACAGCTACCAGGCCCACCTCCACGCGCTCATCGACCTGGCGGCCGAGCAGGAAGTCCCGGCCGTCACCCACGCCTTCACCGACGGCCGGGATACGGCGCCCCGCGGCGGCGAGGGCTACCTGGCCGACCTCGAACAGCACGCCGCCGAACGGGGCACCGGCGAGGTTGCCACCGTGGTCGGTCGGTACTTCGCGATGGACCGCGACGAGAACTGGGAGCGCACCCGGAAGGCCTACGACGCCATCGTGAATCGGACGGCAGACCACGAGGCACCCTCCGCCGTGGCTGCCGTCCAGCAGTCCTACGACCGGGACACCACCGACGAGTTCGTCGAACCGACCATCGTCGAGGGCAGTCCAGCCCTCTCGGACGGCGACGCGGCGATCTTCGTGAACTTCCGGTCGGACCGGGCCCGCCAGCTCACTCGAATGCTGGCCGGCATCGACCCCGTCTGGGAGTTCGAGACGTCGCCCCCCGCCATCGAGCTTGTGACGATGACAGAGTACGACGAGACGTTCGACCTCCCGGTCGCCTTCAGGCCGCGCCAGTCCCAGCACACCCTGGGAGAAGTGCTGGCCGACCGTGGACTGACCCAGCTCCGCATCGCAGAGACCGAGAAGTACGCCCACGTCACCTACTTCCTGAACGGAGGTCGGGAGGTCGAGTTCCCCGGCGAAATCCGGGAGATAGTCCCCAGTCCGGACGTGGCTACCTACGACCAGCAGCCGGAGATGAGTGCTCCCGAGGTGACCGACACCGCTATCGACGTGATACAGGACGACGACCCCGACGTTGTCGTCCTCAACTACGCCAACCCGGACATGGTGGGCCACACCGGCGACTTCGAGGCCGCCGTCGAGGCGGTCGAGGCCGTCGACGCCCAGCTCGACCGGCTGGTCACCGCCATGCAGCAGGCTGGGGGCCACGTCCTCGTCACCGCCGATCACGGCAACGCCGACGACATGGGCACCGCGGACCGACCCCACACCGCCCACACCACGAATCCCGTCCCGTTCGTCTACCTCGCAGCCGAGGCCGAGGCCGGGGCCGGCGATAGCGACGGACGGACTGGGGCCGGCAGTAGCGACGGGCGGGTCGGGGACGGTGTCGACGCCAGCGGCGGCCGCCAGGTCCGGGACGGTGGCGGCCTGGCCGACGTCGCACCAACGATTCTCGGATTGCTCGGCGTCGAACAGCCCCAGGAGATGGCCGGCCGGTCGCTGCTCGACCCCTGAATCAGTCGGCAGTCGATTCGTTCAGTGAGGAATCGAAGTCATCGACGCTCTCGTAGTCCCAGGTTACGTTCAGGTCCGTTTCCGGGACGGACAGGATACCCGATTCGTTCAGGCTCGCCAGCGTATCGTCGTCGATGGTCGCGAGAGAGACGTTACGGAGGGCTGCGAGCGACGTGCCGTCGGGGCCGTCGAGCGAGATCTCGAACCCGCCGGCGACGGTCGTCCAGTTCGTCGTCTCGAAGTCGGGCTCCTCGAAACCGTCGGGAATGGCCAGTTCCTCGTCCGCGAAGCTGACGTTGTCGGCCGCGAGGCCGACGTCCCTGAACCGCTCGACCAGCGACGCCGAAACCTCGTCCTGGATGGCGTAGCCGAGCGAGAGTTCGGTGCCGCTGGTCGCCAGGTCGGCGAGGACTCGCTGCTGGACGGTCGACCTGGCTGCCAGGTAGCTCCCCCGGCCGGGGTGGTCGACGGATCCGTTGAGGCGCTCCTGTCGCTCCTTGAGGGTGGCGAGTCTCGCCTCGAGGTCGGCGGCCATGGCCTCGAGAACGGCGACGCGGCCGGCCGTGCCGTTGGCTCTGGCCACCCGGAGGCGGTACGTGTCGGCCTCAATTTCGCCTTCCAGGCGGGCGCTCTCACCGCCAACGGCGCCGGACAGCGTCGCGCCGGGGCCGTCGGCCGAGGCGTTGGCCGTCTCGTTCGTGGCGGACTCGTTCGTCGCGGACTCGTCGGCCGCAAAGAGGCCGGCCCCGCCGCTACTCCCGGCAGCGAGTCCGGACGCCGCCACCGCCGCGACCACCACGACGGTGAGGAGGGCGGCGAGCACGGCGACGCGAGTTCGGGGCATCTCGGTCACGGCTTGGCCCCCCGACTCCTAATAAACGGTCGACGCTGTCGCCGACTTTCGCCGGATTGCTGCCGTTTTTCCGCCGAACTGAGCGGTGGCGACGAGCCCGGGTCCCCGGTGGGTTGCGATGTATCAGTCCTCATTGGATTCCTCCTCCGGCAGCGAAATGACGTTTTCCCGACCCAGCCTGAAGACGTCGATGGCGCCCGACTCCTGGAGGTCGGAGACGACCTTGCTGGTCTTGGACGGGTGCCAGTCACAGGCCTCCGCGAGTTCCTGCTGTTTCATGCGGCCGCCGTGGTCCTCGAGAACCCGGTGGACCTGCTCGCGAGGGCTCAGGAGGTCGGGATCCGTCGGTTCCGTTTCGGCGTCGTCGCCCCGGCCACGAAGCAGGACGAACCCACCAGCGCCAGCGCCGACGACCGCGACCAGCGCAACGGCGATAGGCAGGACCGGCAACCCACCGCTGGTGGCCGTCTGGCCGGCCACGGTGGCCGTCCCGCCACTCTCGGTCGCCGTCGCGCCGGTCTCCCGGCGAACCAGGTGAACGCGGGGTTCGTCGTCGGCGAACGTCATCTCCCCCTCCCAGACGAGCCGGCGGTCGCCCCGCTCGTCGGCCCCGGGAACGACGCCGACCGCCTCGTAGTTCGTCGGCCAGGTCACCACCAGCTCGGACTTCGGGCCGAGGTAGAAGCCCGCGATGGCGTCACCGACACGGAGGTGGGAGCCGTTACCGGCGGCAAAACCCTCCCAGGAATACCGGTAGGTGACAGTCCCGTACCGGTCCTGGCCCTGGGGAATCGGCTCGCGAGCGGCGGTGACGGTGACGTTCGACAGCGCCATCTCCCGGCCGGTGGCGTTTTCCGCCCTGGCGACCGCAGACCGGACGCCACCGGCGAATCGCTCCGTGTACCGGTCGGGATTCGCCCGTATCCGGGCCTGCAGCTGCCGGAACGCGTCGGACTGGTTCTGGGTCGCGAGGCGGTATCGGTAGGCGACGCGCCACCGGGCGTCCCCGTCGGCCTCGACGGCGACGTGGAGAACGACGTCCTCGGCGGTCAGTCCCTCGGCGGACGCGCCAGGTGCTGCAGCCGGCCCGACCGCCAGCAGACAGCAGACGACGATGGTCACGAGAGTCCACCGACCGACGCCTCGTCTCATTGGAACGTATGTCTTCAATAGGATGCCTTAATTGTTGCCGAGGGGTGACAGGTCACGCCGGGAGTTCGCCACGGCGTCTGCCACGCCCTGAACCTGGCGGGACAACGCGGATGGCGGTCCCAGACAGGGCGTGTCTCGTCGAATTCGTCGGTGAACCGGGTCGTCAGTCGTCACCGGCCTCGACGGAGCCCTCGGCGGATCCCGAGGCCTCGGCGCTACCGCTGGATTCGATCGAATCCCCGGCAGACGCGGAGCTTTCAGCGTCGACCGACGCATCTGCCGACAGCTCGGCGGCTGCGTAGCCGGCGTCCAGCCGAACCGACCCGGACGCGGCAGCCCAGGCGTGGACCCAGGCCGAGCTGCTCGTGCCGTCGATTTCTTCGAGGACTGCGTCGCGCCCGTCGGTCACCTCGTCGTGAACCTCTCCGGCCGTCTCGCGGCTTTCGTCACCGACGTAGGTCACTGCCTCGTTGGCGTCCTCGGCGGTCTGGTTGGCCTGCTCCTGGGCGTCGCCGGCAGCCCGCTCGCCGAGGCTCGTCGCGGCGTCTTCGGCTGCGTCGGCGTCGCGCTCGGTCTCGTTCACGGAGTCCCGGGCATCGCTCTCGGCGTGGTCGACGTGGTCGTCGGCCGAGTACAGCGCGCCGAAGGCCGTCTCACGACCGTCGGTCAGGGCAGCCGACACGTGACCCATCGCGACGCCGTAGACCTCGTGGGCGGTGTCGTTGCCCCGGGCGATGCCGTTACGGACCACTTCGTGAGCCCGGTCTTCGCCCTCGTGGACCGCGTCGTGGGCGTCGTCGGCCGTCTCGTCGGCGTCGGGTGCATCGGGCTCGGGTTCGTCAGGCTCGGGCGCGTCCGGCTCTGGTTCGTCGGGTTCAGGTGCGTCGGGGTCACCAGGTTCGGGTGCGCCGGGCAGTTCCGGCACGTCCTCTCCGATCGACTCGCGGGCCTCCTCGGTCCGCTCGTTGACCTGCTCGAAGTGCTCGCTCAGGTCCGGTTCGTAGCTCCCGTTGTCCGGCAGGGCCGGGAGCGACGGACACTCGACGTCGGGAGCGGGGAACTCGACCCGGCGCGAGTCGCTCCGGGTTTCGTTGCCGACCTCGACCGTCCACGAGTACTCGACTGCCGTCGGCAGCCGCTCCTCGTGTGAGATGTTCCCGCACTCGAAGCTAACAGTGCCGTACTCGACGGTGCGCGAGATGGTCCCGTTCGGCGTCTCGACGACGATCTCGATACCGTCGGGTCCCTCGGGCACCGGCAGGTGCATGGACTGCTCGCCGTCGACCTGCCAGGAGCCGCTCGCGCTGTACTCGCCGCCGACGCCGGCGACGGTCAGCGTCGCTGATCCGTTTCCGTCGTAGGAGACGTTCAGGTCGACGCCGTCTTCGTCGGCGTGCGTGTGAACGTGGAGTGAGTAGTTTGCGTGCTGTGCGCCATCGGCTCCGTTGCCCGTGCCCGAGGCCGCACCGACGCCGGTCGCCGCGACCAGCACCAGCACGGCCAACACGAGCGAACGGAGGGAGTCGCGTGCCAACATGGCATCTCAACGATCCCCGGAGAGGTGCATATAAAGGGGCGACGCAAGCGCCGAATTCCAGACGCTTGTGGACGCTTTCGTCGACTTTCGCTCGCTTGCCATCCCCGGGTTTTCCGACTCGGGGGTCGATGCCGGCAATACACGATGCCCATGTTTTATGTAGGAAGTGTACCGGGCCCGGTCGTGGCCGCTAAGTAGGCCGCGTGGCCAAGGGACGGTCGTGCGAGCCTTCCGGATAGCGTACGACGGCCGGGACTACCACGGTTTCCAGCGCCAGCCGGACGTTCCCACCGTCTCCGACGCCATTCTCGATGCGCTCCGGGAACTGGACGTGCTGGACCGAAGTGGCGGGGGTACGCCAGACGTCCCGCCGGGCTACGCCGCTGCGGGACGCACCGACGCCGGCGTCTCGGCCACACACCAGACCGTCGCCTTCGACACCCCGGACTGGCTGACGCCGGCGGCGTTCAACGCCGAACTGCCGCCAGCGATTCGGGCCTGGGCCAGCGCCGACGTTCCCGCCGACTTTCACGCCACCCACGACGCCACGGCGCGGGAGTACACCTACTTCTTGAACGCCCCGGACGCCAGCAAGACGGCGGCCCAGCGAGCCCTCGACCTGCTTGCCGGCGAGCACGACTTCCACAATCTGACGCCGGACGGGACGGGCACCGAACGCAGTCTGGAGACGAGACTGGTGCGGGACGGGCGCTTCCTGGCGCTCCGGTTCCGTGCCGGCGGCTTTCCCCGACAGTTCGTCCGCCGGGCGGTTTCGGTGGTTGCGTCGGTGGCGCGTGGTAATGCGGACCTGGACCGGGTCGACGAGGTGCTTGGCGAGGAGCGGCTTTCGGGGCCGAAGGGCGTCGCGCCGGCCGCCCCGGAACCACTGGTACTCACAGCCGTCGACTATCCCGATAGATCCTTCGAGCGAGACGGGGATGCGGCGGCAAGCGCGGCGGCGGTGTACGGCGACCGACGCCGGAAACACGAGACTGCCGCTCGGGTGACAGGCCTGCTCGCAGAGCGCTAACCCTTAAACGGGGGCACCCCAAATGGGGCCGCATGTCCACGGTTCCCGATCGCGAGGAGATAGACGACGAATACACCTGGGACCTCGAGTCCATGTTCGTCGACGACGAAGAGTGGGAGGACGCCTACGAGACCGCCCAGGAGTCGCTGGACGACCTTCGTTCCTACGAAGGGAGAGCCACCGAGAGCGCCGCGACCCTCCTGGGGCTATTGGAGACCTACGAGGACGTGATGCGCCAGGTCGCCGACGTCCACGCCTACGCCAGGATGCGTCGGGACGAGGACACCCGCGACGGCGAGGCCCAGGCGATGAACACCAGGGCCCAGTCGCTGGCCACCGAGGCGTCGAGCGCGTCGAGTTTCATCGAACCCGAACTCCAGGAACTCGACCGCGACGAGGTCGACGAAATGCAGGAGACAGAGCCCGACCTCGAGGAGTACGACCACTACCTCGACGACGTCCTCCGGATGAAGCCCCACACCCGCTCGACGGAGGTCGAGAACCTCCTGGCGGAGCTGGGCGAGGTGACCGGCGCGGCCGGCGAAGTGTACAACATGCTGGCCAACGCCGACATGACCTTCCCCACCGTCGAGGACCCCGACGGCGAGGCCGTCGAGATCACGCTCAACAACTTCACCACCCTCCAGAAGCGGCCCGACCGCGACTTCCGCAAGGAGGTCTACGAGCAGTTCTACGACGAGTGGGACGGTGTCAGCAACGCCGTCGGTACCGCGTACCGGAAAAGTGTCAAGGCCGACGAAAAGCTGGCCGAGGCACGGAACTACGAGACGGCCCGCGAGGCGGCGCTGGACGAGCCGAACGTTCCCGTCGAGGTGTACGACACGCTGGTCGACACCGTCCGGGAGGAACTGCCCCGCCTGCATCGCCACGCAGAACTGAAGCGCGAGGCCATCGGCGCCGACGAACTGCAGATGTGGGACCTGTACGTCCCGCTCGTCCGGGACGAGGAGAGTCCGGAGGTCTCCTACGAACAGGCCTGCGAGTGGGTCACCGAGGCCGTCGCGCCGCTGGGCGAGGCCTACCAGAGCCGGCTGGCCGAGGGCCTCGAGTCCCGGTGGGTCGACGTCTACGAGACCAAGGGCAAGCAGTCCGGCGCCTACTCCGGCGGCACCTACGACTCCCAGCCGTACATCCTGATGAACTACCAGGACGACGTGGAGTCGATGTTCACGCTGGCACACGAACTCGGTCACTCGATGCACTCGGAACTCGCCAGCGAGACCCAGCCCTACGTCTACGCCGACTACACCATCTTCATCGCGGAGATCGCCTCGACCGTCAACGAAACCCTCCTGACCCACCACCTGCTGGAGACCGTCGAGGACGACAAACTCCGCCGGCACATCCTCAACGAGTACCTGGAACGGTTCCGGTCGACGCTCTACCGGCAGACGATGTTCGCCGAGTTCGAACAGCGTGCCCACGAGCTATCGGCCGAGGGCGAGCCCCTGACGACCGACCGGCTGAACGAACTCTACCGCGACCTGAAGGGAGACTACTACGAGCCGGCGGTCATCGACGACCGCATCGCTCGAGAGTGGATGCGGATCCCCCACTTCTACCGGGCGTTCTACGTCTACCAGTACTCGACGGGGATCACGGCCGCCGTCGCGCTCGTCGAGGCCATTCGCGACGAGGGCGAGCCGGCCGCCGAACGGTACAGAAACTTCCTCCGGAGCGGGTCGCGGGACTACCCTCTCGAACTGCTCCGGCAGGCAGGCGTCGACATGACCGAGTCGGCCCCGATCGAGTCGGCGCTGTCGGTCTACGGCGACTACCTCGACGAGTTCGCCCGGCTCTCCTGAGCCCGTCGGAGCCTTTTGGGCGTTTCGGCCGGCGAGGCTCCCGACAGACCTATGACGGACGATCGTAAAGACACTACAACCAGATGTCTCGGAGCCCGTCGCTGCCCGACCGACCTCGGCTGGATCTCGACCCGGACATGTCGCCCGAGGACCGCCTCGAGGCGCTACGCGAACACTTCCGGGAACTCGTCGAAGTGCACGACCAGCTCGAGGCCCAGCTCGACAGTGCCCAGGAACGCCAGACCGAACTGGCAGACGAGGTCGACGCCCTCGAACGCGAAAACGAGATGCTCAAGACCTCCTCGCTGTACGTCGCCACGGCCGAGGAACTCACCGACGAGGGCGTCGTCGTCA
>CAZGAX010000008.1:0-50267 GCA_964523745.1 uncultured Halobacteriales archaeon
CGCCCTGGACGTCGTCGGAGACGTTCTTGTAGTAGGCGACGTTGTAGATGGGCTCGCAGCCGCCGGTGGTGTTGCCGACCATCGACGTGGTGCCGGTCGGCGCGATGGTCGTCGTGTTGTGGTTCCGGATCGGGAAGCCCTCGGCCCACTCGTCGGCCGAGAGCCCGGTCTGCTTCTCGAACCACTCGCGGTACTCGGTGGGGTCGGCGTACTTCGACTTCTCCCACTCCGCGAACGAGCCGCGTTCGGTCGCCAGGTCGTGGCTGGCCCACTTCGAGGTGTGGTTGATGTGGGTCATCACCTGGCGGGCGATCTCGTTTGCCTCCTCGCTGCCGTACTTGACACCGAGCTGGATGTACAGCTGGGCGAGGCCCATGATGCCCAGGCCGATCTTGCGCATCTCCCTGACCTTCTTCTCTATCTCGGGCACGGGGAAGTCCGACATCGTCACGACGTTCTCGAGGAACCGCGTGCCGAGTTCGATCCGGCGGTCGAAGGCGTCCCAGTCGATGGCCTCCTCGAGGAAGGCGCCGACGGCCGCCTGGGTGGTGCCGTACTCGTCGGCGTGCTCGTCGGCCCAGACCCGCCAGTCCGGCGCGTCGAAGGCAGCCAGCGTCGAGAGGTTGATGTGGCCGAGGTTGCAGGCCTCGTACTCCTCCAACGGCTGTTCGCCGCAGGGATTCGTGGCGAGGATGCGGTGGTCGGGGTGTTTCTCCACGTCGAAGGAGTGTTCCTTGTTCACCCGCTCCAGGTAGATGACGCCCGGTTCGCCGTTCTCGTGGGCGCCCTCGACGATGCGCTCCCAGATGAGGTTCGCCGGAATCGACAGCACTTCACCGACCTCGACGTACTCGCCCAGGTCGAACATGTCGTACAGTTCCTTCGTCTGGGCGGTGGCGACGTGGGGCTCGCCGGTCCGGGGGTTCGTGAAGGTGTACTCCTCGTCGTTTTTCACCGCGTCCATGAAGTCGTCGGTGATACCGACGGAGATGTTGAAGTTAGAGAGGTGGCCCTCGACGGCGTTTCGAAGGTGTTTCGGGACTCTGCCCTCGTCGTCGATGAGTTCCCGCGCCTCCTCCAGGGCGTCGGCGAAGGAGTTGTGCGTGAAGTCGTCGGGGTCGTTCAGCCGCAGGGTCTCGGCCAGCGAGACGTCCTTGTTCTTGGCGTGGATGAACTGGATGACGTCCGGATGGGAGACCCGCATGACGCCCATCTGCGCGCCCCGCCGGGCGCCGCCCTGGGCGATGGTCTCGCACATCTGGTCGTAGGTCCGCATGAAGGTGATGGGACCGGAGGCGATCCCGCCCGTCGAGCCGACCGCGTCGCCGTAGGGGCGCAGCTGCCAGAAGGCGTAGCCCATGCCGCCACCGCTCTGGAATACCTGGGCGGCCTCCTTCGCAGTTTGATGGATGTCGTCGATGTCGTCGGCGGGCGAGTCGACGAAGCAGGCCGAGAGCTGCTGGAGTTCGTCGCCGGCGTTCATCAGCGTCGGCGAGTTCGGCATAAAGGAGAGATCCTCCATCAGCTCCTGGAAGTCGGCCGCCGTCTCCTCGACGTGTTCCTGGACCGCGTCGGGAAGCTCGGGAACCAACGTCTCGTAGGCGAACTTGTTGACGTTGTGCTCGGTCAGGAGGGTCTCGGCGTCGCTGTCGGCACCGATTCCTTTCCCGAAGACTTCCTCGGCCAGTTCGTCCCGGCGGGGGTGGTCGGGCTTGAGCTGGTCGGGCGTGACGGTGATCTCGAGGTCGCGCTGTTCGGCCTCGTAGACGGCCTCGGCGAGGGCGATGTTCTTCGCGATGCGCTCGAACAGCTCCTCCTGGTCTTCCTTGACGTTGCCGTCGGCGTCCTTCCGGAGGTAGCGTGCCGGAAGGATGTTGTCGTAGGCGTTGGCGGTCAGGCGCTCCGCTAACGTGTCGCCGTCGGTCCGCTTGATCGGCAGCGTCAGTTCGTCGGCGCGCAGGTCGGTCATGTAGCTACACCTCGCTGGGCTAGCTGGCGGGCGATGCTCCGGCGTCGGCGGTGCCCCGTAGTGTTCATTTGTGACGGAAGTCGTGTTCGGATGGATACCAGATAATCGTTTCGTCCGGGAGCGAAACGGCGGCGTCTGGCGGTTTTTCGCCTGTTCATAGTTGTCACTGTTGTGTTACGATTCGGGTGTCTCGGTCCGCTCGCGCAACGGACGCTCTGGACCAGATTCACGTAGGGCCGCCTCTTAATGGCTATCAGACCGCAGTGAAAGTGAAGCCACTGCTCGCCCATTCGCCAGCCGGCGTCGGTGTTCGCAGTGGAAATCACAGGGGGATCGCTGATCGGAGCTAGTCGCCCCGCACGTTTATGGGTTGTCCGGGTGTCTGACCGGACATGCTGGAACTCCTCGCGAGCGGCCCGCTGCAGGCCGGTCCGTTGACGTCCCCACCGGCACTCCTGGTCGGACTGGTAGTGCTCGCCGTCATAATGCTCGTCGGCCGTCTCCTGCTGGCGCTGGCCTGGCGCCTCGTCGTCATCGCCGTCATCGTCGTCGCGACGTTGTGGATCCTGGGGATCCTCGGCTTCGAGATCGGCGTGCTCGGCCAGGTAGTCTAGCCGGCAGTCGCCATGTCGGAGCAGCCACCCGACCGGATCGGAGAATCGGCCGAATCGCGGACCACCGTCGCCGCCGTCGCTGGCGCCATCGACCACCCGGTCCGGGTCGGCATCGTCGACGAACTCGCCGGCCGTCCCGACGACGTCCCGGCGAGTTTCACTGCGCTCCGGGACGCCGTCGACGTCCGGGATAACGGCCGCTTCAACTACCACCTCGACCAGCTTCTCGGTCACCTGGTCGGACGTGACGGCGCGGGCTACCGACTGACGCCCACCGGCGAGGAGGTAGCTCGACTCCTCCGGACAGGCCACCTCACAGACCCGGAGCGTCGTCGGGAACTGCCGGCCGGAACGCCGTGTCACACCTGTGGCGAGTCCCTCGTGCTGGCCAGCCAGCCCCGGCAGGTGACCGTCCGGTGTCCGAGCTGTGCCTGGGACCGAACCTGGCAGCTTCGAGTGCCGCGCCGGGCGTTCGACGCCGAGCCGGCAACTGCACGGCGAGTCCTCGACCGGGTCCTCCGGAACGCCGGCCGGGCCCTGGCCGACGGGCTCTGTCCGGGCTGTCTGGCAGAAGCTACCGGGAAGCTCACGGCGTCGACCGGCGCTGATTCGTCGCTGGCCGTCGCGGTGACCCAGGACTGTGACCGCTGCGACGCGGCGTTTTCGACCACGCCCGGCCACCTGGCGCTGACCCACGACGCCACCGCCGGCTTCTTCGACGACCACGGAATCCGGCTGGCCGACCGGACGACGTGGGACCTGGAGTTCGCGGTGACCGACCACCAGACCCGCGTCCGGAGCCGCGACCCGTGGCGACTGGACGTGCGGCCACAGATCGGCAACGACGAACTGGTCCTGACCGTCGACGAGACGGCGACCGTCGCAACGAGCCGGCGCCACACGAAGTTCACCGCCCGGAGCGTCTGGTACCCCAACCGTATCCGGTCGTGAGGCGGCCCGGGGACGCCGCGGCCCGGACCACTCCGGGGCCCACGCCACCCCGGTTGTGAAGTTCTCTTCTCCCGAGAGCTTTCTCCCGCCGCCGCGTAGCGAGCCCATGGATGACGGCTTGCCCGATTCTACGGCGTCGCTCAGGGACAGCGTCCGGTCGTTCGTCGAGACGGAACTCGCCCCGATTGCGGGTGACCTCGACCGGTCCAGAACCTACCCCGACGAGGTAATCGCCGCCCTCGCCGACCGGGGCTACGCCGGCCTGACGATAGCCGAGGAGTACGGCGGGGAGGGTCGGTCACTGCTAGATCTTACAGTCCTGATCGAGGAGCTGTCGGCGGCGTCGATGCCGGTGGCGAGCGTTCTCGCGCTGAATCTCGGCGTCGCGACCGTCGTCGAACGGTTCGGCACCGACGCCCAGCGCGAGGCGTATCTGCCCGGAATGACGAGCCTGGAGACGGTCGGAGCGCTCGGGCTGAGCGAAACGAACGCCGGGAGCGACAAGTCGGGCATCGAGACCGTCGCCGAACGGGAGGGGAACGAGTGGGTACTCTCGGGCCGGAAGCGCTGGGTGACGAACTACCCCGAGGCCGACGTCGTCCTGACCTACGCCCGGACCGGACCCAAGGACGACTGGCCTCACAACGTCACTGCGTTTCTGGTCCCGTCCGAAAAGTTTGCGGTAGAGCGGGTCTGGGAGACGCTCGGGGCCAGGTGCGTCGAGACGGCCGCCGTCTCGCTGTCGGACGTCCGAGTACCCGACTCTGCCCAAGTCGGCAAGGTGGGCGAGGCGATCGTCCAGCGCCGGCAGGTCCACACCGGCGTCAACGTCCCCGCCCGAGCCGTCGGCATCGCCCGGGCCGCCCTCGACGACGCCAGGGACTTCGCCCGGAATCGCGAGCAGTTCGGTGGTCCGCTGGCGGACAAGCAGGGACTCCGCTGGACGCTGGCAGAGATGGCCCAGCGGGTCGACGCCGCCAGACTCCTGACGCGTCGGGCCGCCCGCCGGGCCGATGCACTGCTGGCAGACTCCGGGGAGGCAAGCGCCGGCAGCGACCTCACCCGAGCGACGAGCACGGCCAAGGTCCACGCCACGGAGGCGGCGGTCGAGAATGCCAACGACGCGATGCAGGTCCACGGCGGCGTCGGCTACACGACCGAGGTCGAGGTCGAGCGGTACCTCCGGGACGCCAGACTGTTGACCATCGCTGGTGGGCCGAACGAGACGCACCGGGATAAACTGGCCGCGGCCGTCGTGGACGGATAGAAGGCAGGTCAGACGGACGCCAAGAAATTTCGGATCACGTCGTGGCCGACGGCGGTCAGCACCGACTCGGGGTGGAACTGCACGCACTCGATGGGGTGCTCGCGGTGGCGGATCCCCATCACCAGGTCCTCGCCGCCGACCGTCGTCGTGGCCGTCACGTCGAAACAGTCCGGGACCTCCGTCGCGACGAGCGAGTGGTACCGACCGCCCTGGAAGCCCTGTTCGATGCCCTCGTAGACCGCCTCGCCGTCGTGGTCGATGGGGAAGGCCTTGCCGTGGATCGGTTCGGGGGCCTGCCCGACCTCGCCGCCGTAGGCGTAGACGGCCGCTTCGAGGCCGAGACAGACGCCTAGCGTCGGCACGTCGGGGCTGATCTCCCGGAGGACGTCCGTCGTGACGCCGACGTCGCGCTCGTTGGCCGGATGGCCCGGCCCGGGTGAGATGACGATGGCGTCCGGGTCGAACGCCTGGACGTCCTCGAGCGTGGCGGTGTTGCGGACCACCTCGGTGTCGGCGTACTCGCTGACGTACTCGACCAGGTTGTAGGTGAAGGAGTCGAAGTTGTCGACGAACAGCACGCGGAGCGGGTCTTCGGTGCTGCCGCCGGCGTCCCGAGTTCCCGGAGTGCTGTCGGGCGAGTCGGTGCCGACGGCCTCCTCGCCACCCTCGCTGGAACTCATCGGCCGGCCTCCTCGGCCGCAGGTGCGACTTCGGTCGGTTCGGCCTCGATGCGTTCGAGGGCGTCGAGCACGCCGTCCATCTTCGCCTCGGTCTCGTCGAACTCGGCGGCGGGGTCGCTGTCGGCGACGATACCCGCACCGGCCTGGACGGTGACCCGGTGGTCCTCCGCGTAGTCGTCGTCCAGGGCTTCGACGGTGGCCGACCGGATGACGATGGCGAAGTGCGCGTCGCCCTGCCACGAGAAGTAGCCCACGCCGCCGCCGTACGGCCCCCGGGGGCTCGTCTCCAGGTCGTCGATGATCTCCATGGCGCGGATCTTCGGCGCGCCGGAGAGCGTCCCGGCAGGGAAGGATGCCCGCACGGCGTCGAAGGCGTCGTGGTCGTCGTCGAGCGTCCCCGTGACGGTGGACTCGATGTGCTGGACGTGGGAGTACTTCAGGACGTTCATGAACTCGTCGACGCGGACGCTGCCGGCCTCGGCCACCCGGCGGACGTCGTTGCGCGCCAGGTCGACCAGCATCGTGTGCTCGGCCCGTTCCTTGTCGTCGGCGAGCATCTCGCCGGCCAGCCGGCGGTCTTCGACGGGGCTCGACCCTCTATCGCAGGTCCCCGCGATGGGATTCGACCGGATCCGGTCCTCGTAGACGGAGACCAGCGTCTCGGGACTGGCACCGACGATCGTCAGGTCGTCGTGGCCCAGGAGGTACATGTACGGCGAGGGGTTGATCTCGCGGAGCGATTCGTACAGCGCCAGGGGGTCGACCTCACCGTAGAGTTCCCGCGTCCGGGAGATGACTCCCTGGTAGATGTCGCCGCTGTAGACGTGTTCCTTGGCGTCTGCAACGGCCTGCTCGTAGTCGTTCCGGGGGCCGGCGACCTCCCGCTCTCTGGCGAAGCCGCAGGTTTCCGGCTCGCCACCGGCAGCGAGGAGGTCCGCGACCCGCTCGGCCTCGGCGACGAACTCGTCGTAACGCTCGCCGGCGTCCTCGCCCTCCCGGAGCACGGGAGTGAAGATCAGTTCGACCGCGTCCTCGGCGTGGTCGAACATGAGCGTCGCCGTCGTGAGGACGAACTGGGCGTCCGGAAACCGCGAGTCCGGTCGCTCGACGTCGACCTCGTCCAGCCAGAGGTCGTAGACGGCGTCGTAGGACAGGAAGCCGACGAAGCCCCCCTCGAGGGACTGCCGGTCGATCTCCGGGAACCCCCGGAGTGGGACGTCCGGCAGGGCAGCCCGGAGGTCGTCGAGCACGTCACCGCCGTTTGGAGACAGGAGGTCGGCGTAGCGGTCGTCGAACACCTCGACGTCGGTGCCATCAGCGTCGACGGTGACGACGGCCCGGGGGTCGTAGCCGACGAACGAGAACCGTGCGTGGCGGTCGTCCCGCGTCGGGGCGAAGGCCCCGTTTGGGTCACTCGAAGCCACCTTCTCGGCGCTTTCGAGCAGGAACGAGTACTCGGCGGCCTCGGCGTCGGTCGTCCGCCCGGTGAGTGCAGCGTACGCAGCCAGCGGCTCGATGTCGACGTCCAGTTCCGCCGCGACCCGGACGATGGCAGGTTGCTCTCCCTCGGCCAGGTCGACGAACTCCTCGCGAGTGAGGGTCAGGTCGGTCACGCAGAGACCTCCCGCCGGCTTGCCTTCCGGACGAACCGCTCGACGGCGCCGTGGTCTTTCTCCCCACCGCTCGATTCGACGCCGCTCGCCGTGTCGACGGCGTACGGCTGGACGGTCCGGACGGCCTCGCCGACGTTATCCGGAGTCAGTCCCCCGGCCAGGACGACCGGCACGTCGAGGTCGGCCACCAGGTCCCGCGTCCGGTCCCAATCGTGGGTCCGGCCGGTGCCACCGCCGCCGTCTTCGTCCACCGAATCGACGAGCAGCGCGTCGGCGGCGTCGGCGTAGTCTGCCACGTCGGAGGCTGTCGCGTCGACCACGGCGACGACCGAGGCGTCGACCCGCTCGCGGAGGGCGCCGACGCCGGCGGGGTCGAGCCCGTCGTGGACCTGAATGGCGTCGGCGCCGACGCGTTCCTGGAGGTCGACGACCGGCTGGACCGCCGGCTGCATCGTGACGAGGACGCCCGAGACGAACGGCGGCAGTCCCGCGAGCAGGTCGGCAGCCTGGTCGGCGTCGACCTCTCGGGGCGTGTCCACTGGGACGTCGACGATGACGCCGACGGCGTCGGCGCCGGCCGCGACGGCGGCGTCGCGATCCGGGGCGTTCGTCACACCACAGATCTTGACCCGCGTCATGCAGTTACTCCACAGAGGTCCGCCAGCTTCGCCTCGGCGTCGCCCCCGTCGATGGCCTGGGCGGCCCGCTCGGCACCGTCGGCAAGCGAGGACGCACCGCCGGCGACGTAGATGGCCGCCCCGGCGTTGGCGAGGATGATGTCCCGCTTGGCGCCCCGGATTTCGCCTTCGACGATCCCCCGCATGTCGGCAGCGTTCTGGTCCGGCTGGCCGCCCGCCACCGCCTCGATGTCGTGGCGCTCGACGCCCATATCGGCAGGCGTCAGGGTGTACTCCTCGATGTCGGTCCCGTCCACTTCGGCCACCCGGGTCTCGCCGTGGATGGCGATCTCGTCGAGCCCGTCGCCGTGGACGACGAGGGCTCGCTCGACGTCCATCTGTGCCAGCGCCCTGGCCAGCACCGGCACGAGGTCCGGGTCGTAGACCCCAACGACCTGGGCGTCGGCCCCCGCAGGATTGGTCAGCGGGCCGAGCACGTTGAAGACGGTCCGCATCCCGAGTTCCTTCCGCGGGCCGATGACGGCCTTCATCGCCGGGTGGAACACCGGCGCGAGCATGAACCCGATGCCGTGGGACTCGATGGCCGACTCGACGGCCGGGGGCTCGGCGTCGACGGTGACGCCCACCTCTTCGAGGACGTCGGCGCTCCCCGACGACGAGGAGACGGAGTAGTTGCCGTGCTTGGCGACGGGGACGCCGGCCCCCGCGACGACGATGGCCGACGTGGTAGAGACGTTGATAGTGTCGTAGTCGTCGCCGCCGGTGCCGCAGGTGTCGACGAGCGTCTCGCGGTCGGGCTGGATGGTCCGGGCGGCGTCGCGCATCCCCTGGGCGAAGCCGGCGATCTCGTGTTCGGTCTCGCCCTTGGCCCGGAGGCCGGCCAGGAGGGCACCGATCTGCGCCTCCGTCGCCTCTTCGAACACTGCCGTGGCCGCCTCGCGGGCCTCGGCCTGGGTCAAATCCTCGCCGTCGGAAACGCGCTCGATGTAGTCCTGCATGTAGTGTCACCGATGTACGTATCTGCGTTGCGATGAACAAATACGTACACTGACTTAAGGCTGTCGGGAACGGCTATACGTATCAGATGGTGTTTGTTGTGGTTCGTGAACGGCTATCGGGACCGCAGAGAACGGCCAGAAAGCCCCGGCCCGCTGGACTCGGTGCGGCGGCTGCGCTCCTCGCTCCCTCCGGTCGCTCCGGTGCTTGACCGCTGCGCCTTCGTCCAGCCGGGCCGCCCCTTTCATTCCCACCCACGTAGCCTGGCCAATCAGCCGACACGGGTGGGACTGAAAGGGGCCGGTCGATCGACCGGGGGCTTTCTGGCCGTTCGAAGCGGAAAGAGCAACTCCGAACGAACAACACCGTCCAGAGGCCAGCGTTTATGACCCAACAGAGACTGCACAATCACATGGTCGTCGACTGGGACGAGGCAGAGCCGATGGAGGACGAGGAGGGCGAGAACGAACCCGACTCGCTCCGGATGCGGCTGTTCAAGAAGTTCACCGGCTGGATCGGGGTCAAGACGTAGTCCGGCGTCGGCTGGCGAATCCGAAACCTTCAATTATCCCTCCCGGCTACCTCGGAGTGCAGCACACGCCAGCGAGGGTTCGTGGTCTAGGCTGGTTATGACACCTCCTTGACATGGAGGAGGTCGGCAGTTCAAATCTGCCCGAACCCACTTTTCACCGACGCAAAACGGCGAGCGATGCGTGACTCGACCGAAGAGAGTCACGGTGTGCGAGCGGTGAACGGAGGGAACCGCGAGTAGCGAGCCGTCAGCGTCGGTGAAACGTGACGTGAGGGCAGATTTGAACCCTGGAAGACGCAGCGCGACCGACGGGAGCGACCGTCTTCCCCTGGTTCACAATCAGCCCGAACCCATCTACTTGCTTCAGCGACCTGTTGAACGGCACTTAGAGGTCGATAGACGCGACCAGTTCGTGGTCGTCGCCCGGTGTCGGCGGCCTGGTGAGGGAGACGTTGTCCACCGTAAACTCCCAATCCAGGTCGTAGTCCAACAGGAACGTGACTATCTCACCGGCTAGCTCCGCGTTGACGCCGAGTGCGAACGCCACGTGGGGAAACCACCGATGCGGTTCGTAGTACGGCGTCGGGGCCGTTCCCAGCCCGGAGACGGCGTCGACCACGTCGCGGTGGAGCGCAGCCATCTCGGGAGACCGGGAGACGGGGAGCCAAACGTGGTCTCCCGGGAAGACGCCGATACCGTCCGTGTGGACAGTAACAGGCGAGTGCTCCGTCGCGACGTCGGCCACGGCCGATTCGATAGCCGGCGGGGACGCGTCCTCGAGAAGGTAGAACGAGAAGTGTGGATAGGGATTGCCCGGTCGAGGGACCCCGAACTCGGCTTCCAGGTCGTCCCAGATGGATTCGACTGACTGGTAATACCGATCGGGCAACGTCGGACCGATCATCGTGGGCATGGCACAGTGTCCGTACGGTTCGGAGAAAAATGATTCCAAACGCGTACCGGGCTGATTCGGCCGTTGGAGCCGGCCGAAGGCGTTGGTTTGTGCCCCGCGTAATCCGACGTTTCACGCCCCAGCACCGCCCGTGAAACGCTTATCCTCACTATAATAATTCCCGTCGGGGTTCTCGGCCAGAGTGATGACCGACAGGACAGTCCCACACGCCAGGCAGCGGTCGGACCGGGCGACCGGCCCGCCAGACAGCGAGGGGGCCGGCGCGTGACACGCACCGTCGCGCTGGTCGTCCTCGACACGGTGCGCAAGGACTACTTCGACGAGAACGCTCCCCGGATCCGCCGGCGGTCGGACAGTTCCTTCGAACAGTGCCGGGCCGCGAGTTCGTGGAGCACGCCGAGCCACACGAGCATGTTCACCGGCCGGTTGCCGACCGAACACGGCGTCCACGCCGAGAGCTTCGACGCGAACTTCGACTTCTCCCGGTTCGCCGGGAAGACGGTGATGGACGACCTCGACGGCTGGCGGACCGTGGGGTTGAGCGCCAACTCCTACGTCAACTCACACTTCGGCGCCGACGCGCTGTTCGACGAGTTCCACGACTTCTCCATCGGCTCGCACACCGCCGAGTCGCTGTTCACCGAGGGCAAGACCGTCGACGAGTACATGAAACGGACCGACGAGCCGAGTGCCATCAAGCGATACCTCGGCTTCGTTCGCGAGAGCCTGGGCCACGACCACCCGGCCAAGAGTGTCGCTAACGGCGTCTGGGCGAAGGTCGGCCCCCGGGCCAAACACTGGCCGATTCCGGGACTCGTCGACGAGGGTGCCGGCGTCATCACCGAGCGGGCCACCGAGTCGGCCGAGCAGGGCGACGAGCCGGCGTTTTTCTTCCTGAACTACATGGACGCCCACACCCCGCTCCGGAACATCGTCCAGCACGACCGGAGCCGCCACGACGTGCCCAACTCCTGGAGTTCGACGCAGATAGACAAGTGGGAACTGAACAAGGACGGCGCGGCGACCGAGGAGTACACCGACAACTACCGGGCGGTGTACGCCGCGTCCATCGAGTACCTCGACCGGAAAGTGTCTGGACTGGTCGACGGCCTCCAGGCGGCAACCGACGGCGAAACGACCGTCGTCGTCACCGCCGACCACGGCCACAACCTCGGCTACGACTGCGAGAACGACATGTTCCACCACACGAGCAGCATGAGCGAGGGGATCATGCACGTCCCGCTGGAGATCGTCAATCCGCCCGAGGGATTCCCGGAGCGCGAGGACCGACTCTTCTCGCACCTCGAACTGCGCGACCTGCTCGGCCTGTTGGCGAGGGGCGACCCCCTGGACGACGACCTGTTTCGCGACCGGGTCCCCGCAGAAACCGTCGGCCTGCTCGGCGGCGAGAACGCCACCTGGGGCCGGGAGTTCTCCGACGAGGAGTACGCCTGGTGGAACCGGATGATCCGGTGTACGTACGTCGACGACACCAAGCGCCAGTGGAACTCCGTCGGCGACGCCTTCGAGTACCGCCTCGACCCCGAACGGCCCGCCCGGCAGGAACTCGTCGGAACGGACGTCGACGTCCCCCAACGTGACCGCCGGCTCTTCGACGCACCGCTCGACGCTGTCAAGGAGTCGGCGGCCGCCCGGGACCAGGACACCGAGTTCGACGACGAGGTCCAGGACCACCTGAAACAGCTCGGGTACCTCTGACAGATGGTCGGCATCAGTGGCGTCCTCGGAGACGGTGCGGAACTGCCGGAAGCCATGGCCGAGTGGACCACCTACGGCGACGACGAGACGACGTTCCGGTTTGCCGACGACGCCGTCGAGTTCCAGCTCACCTGCCACTCGCTGCTGGCCGGCGACCAGCCCGTGGCAGCGACCGGACCCGGGGGCGACGAGGTGCAACTCTGGGTCTGGGGCGACGTCTACGGCCACGGCGCTGACGAGACCTACGAGGCCCGCTCGGGGCCGCCGGACGGAAGCGCCCGGTTCGTCGCGGACCTGTACGAAGAGCGGGGGATGGCGTTCGTCGACGAACTCAACGGGGACTTCGGAATCCTGCTGTACGACGAGGCGGCAAACGCTATCTCGTTCGTCACCGACCGGCTGGCCAGCCGGCCGTTCTACGTGGCGACGCCCGACGACGACGCGGTCGTCTTCGCCTCCAACCTCCAGGCGCTGGCGCTCCACGAGGACGTCGAGGCGGCACTCGAACTGGAATACCTCCTGGAGTACCTCCAGCTCCGGCGGGTGTTCGGCGTCGAGACGCCCCTGGCGGGGGTTCGGGAACTGCCGCCCGCCTCGGTCGTCGAAGTGGACCTGGACGACGTGGCCACCGAGTCCAGGTCGTACTGGGAACCCCGGTACGAACCCGAAGACCGGCCGTTCTCGGATTTCGTCGAGGAACTCGCGGACACGCTCCAGACCGTGCTCTCGGAGTGGACCCACGACGACCTGGACTACGGCATGCTCCTCAGCGGTGGCAGCGACTCGCGGCTAGTCGAGGCGGCCATCGACCAGGACGTCGTCTCGTACCACAACGCCGACTGGATGAGCCGCGAGGCGAAAGTCGCCAGGCGGGTCTCGCAGACCGCCGGCAACGAGTTCCGGTTGCTCGAACGGTACGACGACCACGAGGCCCGGACGCTCGAGTCGACGCCCGAACTGTCGAACTTCAGCGGCTGGTTCGACCAGGCCTACTTCAGCGAGTTCGAAGAACAGATCACCGACGAGGTGGACGTCCTCGTCTCGGGGCTGTTCGCGGACATGCTGTTCGCCGGCGGGCCGCTCTCGACGCGAAGTCTGTCCCTGGGCCCGATCGGCACCGTCTCCCTGCCGTTCCGGGACCCGATTACCGACCTCGACGACTACGTCGACGCCCAGACGGAAACCGCGCGGCCGCTGCCCTACTTCACGCCGGACCTTTCGCTGTCCGAGGTCGTCCGGGACAACGTCGAGTTCACGGACGACGGCGGCGTCGTCAGTCACGGCTGTCGATACGACTCGCTGACGGACCTCGTGATGTACGGCGACTACTACCCGCTGGGAGCCGACACGGAGGCTATCTTCTCGCGGTCCCTGATGCAGATGCGGCCCTACCGGACGCCGTTTCTCGACAAGCGAGTCATCGACCTCCACAGGAAGATTCCGATGCGGTACTTCCTGCGGCGCAACCTGATCAACGCCGCCGTCGAGGAGATATCGCCCGAGCTGGCGGAGATCCCCCACGCCCGGTCCGGCGTCTCGCTCAAACACTCGTTTCCCGTCGAGTACGTCGGGACGAACCTGAACGGGTTCGGCCGGAAGTACATCTACGAGGAACCGACGCCCGAGCCGTACCTGAACCACAAACCCTGGCCGGACCGTCGGGAACTCCTCCGGGCCAACTCCTTCGCCATCGACGCCCTCAGGGACAACGAGGCCCTGTTGCGGTCGCTGCCCTTCTTCGATTACGAGGGCGCCGAACGAACCTACCGACGACACCTCGACGGCGAAGACAATCACACGGTGCTGTACTCGCTACTGACCGTCCTCGAGATGCCCCTGATGGAGATGGTCGACGGGGCAGTCGGCGACGCAACCGACCGGCGGGACGACCGGCCCTCGGGGTCCGGGGCGGCCGTCCCCTCCGGCGACGCCGGCTCCAGCCCCACGGGCCCTCTCGCACCATCGAACGAGGGTGACGGCTAGTGCAACGGGAACTCGACAGCCCGTCGACCCAGGCGGCCAGCGAGGTATCGATGAACAAGGAGGTCTTCGGCGTCTTCGGTGACCGCGAGGCGTTCGACGACCTCCACACGTCCCGGTCGTTCGACTCCATCGTCGAGGGCGAGGCGGTCACTGTCGGCGTGCGGTCGCCGGGGCTGGACGTGACCGGCCGGTCGCAGGTTCGCGACGCGGAGGCGGGGGCCTGCATCCTCTTCGGCGAGGTGTTTCCGCCGGCCGACGCGCCGCCGGGGACCACCGCTTCCGAATGGCTGTCGACCGCCTACGCCGCCGAGGGGCGAGACGCCTTCGCCGGGCTCAACGGCTCGTACCTGGCCGTCCTCGAACACGACGGCGACGCGATCGTCGCGACCGACCCCATCCGCTCCTGGGAGTGTTACTACGCCGACGTCGACGGCGTCCGGGTGTTCGGCAGCGACGTCACGGCGCTGAAACGGCTCGTCGACGACCCTGGCGTCGACCGGACCTCCGTGCTCGAAATGCTCCACCTCGGTACCGTCCTCGGTGACCGGACGCTGTTCGAGGAGATTCGGCGCGTGCCGTTCGACGGCTACCTCACCGCCAGCGATACCGGCACCTTCGACCGGTTCGTCTACGAGCCACGCTCGTTCGACTACGTCGACGAACTGGCTGGACGCCTCCAGCGGGCCATCGACCGGCGCGCCCACTACCCCGGGTCGAAGGGCCTGTTGCTCTCGGGCGGCAAGGACTCCAGAATCTTCCTCTCGCAGGTCCCGGGCATCGACTACACCTACACGGTCGGGAGGGGTGACTCCCGCGAGGTCCGGGTCGCCAAGAACATCGCCGCCCAGTACGGCGCAAGCCACCGCGCCATCGAACCGGGCGAGCGCTACCTGTATCCCACCGACGAGAAGGTGCTGTACTCCCAGAGCATCAAGGAAACCCTCCACATCCACCACGGCGGCTACGACGACCGGTTCGACGTCGACGTCATGTACCACGGCCTGCTGTTCGACACGCTGTTCAAGGGCTACTTCCTGGAGTGGGACGGCCCCTCCGTGTTCGGGACGAAACTCGAATCAAACTCGCTCGTCACCGACCCAGACCCGGTCGACTCGCTGTTGAACACCCTGGGCTTTCTCCCCGAGGCCAGCAGGCGCCTCCCCGACCGAATGCGGGGCGTCTTCGACGGCGTCGACCTCGACGTGGGGTCGCCGCGAGCGTTCCTCGAGGACAGCCTCGAAACGGAGTTCGACCGCTGGGACGACCGTACCTCGTCGACCCACAACGCCATGGACCAGGTCGTCATCGCGAACCAGCCAGCAATGCCGTTTCGCACCCACCTCGCGGACAACTACTACGAGTCGTTCGTGGCCATGGACTCGGAACTGCTGGACTGGCACCTCACTGCGCCGCCCGAGGTCCGCCACGGCGACACGTTCCGGCAGGCGCTCGAACGGGTCGACGACCAGATACTCCGCCACCGGCCCCCGAACCAGCCGCACACCTCCAGTTACCTCAACCAGGTCGAGCGGTTCCTCCGACGGAAACTGCCGGGCGTCGAGGCGTTCGAACCCGCCTGGCCCGACCGCCGGGTCATGTACGAAGACCACGACCTGGACGACCACCTGTTTCCAGACTCCCGAACCGTCCGCCGGATGCCGGCCAGGCAGAAACTCCGGGTCAACGACGTCCGCTGGTGGCTGTCGTGAGGCCACGCAACCGGGTCCCCCCTCGTTCGATACACCCGTGCCCTCAATCCGCAGCCAACGTGAACGTTCGCGAGGACTACGACTGTCGACCGAATCCCGTCCGGTACCGGTCCCGTTTTCGGCCGATCTGAACAGTGTAGAGGCGGATTTGATCGAAACCGAACGTAGCCAACCGTGGTAACCTGGCCCGCAGAGTAACGTGCCAGTGATAGGTTCCGCGTACTTTTCGGGTGGCGGGGCGGGACTGGCGACATGGTCCCGGAGAGGAGTCCCAATGCGGTCGTCGTCCCGGCCGTCAACTCCGCGAGTTCCACCTGCTGTCTCCGGTCGCTGGGCAAGCGTGGCATCCACACCATCGCCGTCTCGGAGATGGACTCCCCGCCGGCGTTCGCCTCGAAGTACGTCGACGAGACTGTGCGGGTCCCCTCCTTCGAGGACGACGTGCTCGCCTACCGGGACGGCCTGCTGGAACTCGCCCGTCGAGACGACGTTCGAGCCATCGCCACCCTCCGGGAGATAGACGCTTACGTCCTTGCGAAGTACTACGACGCCTTCGAGGACCACGTCGGAACGACCTGGCCCCGCCTGTCGACGCTCGAAACCGCCCAGGACCGCCTTCGGCTCGTCGAGGCCGCTGCCGAAGCGGGCGTCGCCGCCCCCGACACGCAACGGTTCGGCGAGGTCGACGACTGGGACCGAGACCAGATCGTCAAGGGCCGATACTCGCTGCTGGCCGGCGCGTACGTCGACGAGATGGACGAAGACGAGTACGCGTCGGTCGAGAGCACCCGGTACCTCGACCCCGGCGTCGAACCCGACGGGGAAGAGATTCTGGCGGCGTACGGCCACGAACCCATCGTCCAGGAGTACGTCCCCGGCGAGGAGTTTGCCCTCTGGGCGCTGTACGACCGGGGCGAGGCCGTCGCGACCTGCCTCAAGCACCAGGTCCGGGCCTACAAGTACGATGGCGGGACGAGCGTCTGCCGGGAGACGATCGACCAGGCGGACCTGAAAGCGGCGGGTCGGCGCCTGCTCGACCACCTCGACTGGCACGGGCCGGCGGCCGTCCAGTTCAAGCGCCACGCCGAGACGGGCGAGTTCGTGTTGCTGGAGGTCAATCCCCGGTTCTGGGTGTCACTGTCGTGTGCGGTCCGGGCCGGCCTCGACTTTCCGTACTACTTCTGGCTGCTGTCCGACGGCCCCATCGTCTCGGCGCCGGACGCCTACGATCCGGGCGTCGCCACGCACCTCCTCCGGGGCGAACTGGTCCACCTCCACAGCGTCCTCAAGGGGTCGAACCCGTACGTCGAGCCACCGCCGTTCGGTCGGCGGGCACTGACGGTCGCCCGGTCGCTGGTCGCCCAGCCGAACTTCGACTACCTCACGCTGGACGACCCCGGGCCGTTCGTCAGAGACGCACTGAACACCCTGGACGACGTCGGTCCGCTGGACGGGGTCGTTGGGCCGGTCGGGGGCACCGGGCCGAATCCAGCACGCTAAAGCCGCCGGTCGGTGAGAGACGAGACGACATGCTCGACCGCATCGCGGCCCTGGCCACTGTGAAGGTACTCGCGGCGTTCATCGTCGCCCTCGCGGTCATCGAACTGGTGTTGCGCCAGGTGGTCGCCCCGGAATCCCAGTGGCTACTCAGCCTGGCAGGGTTCGTCCTGGCACTCGCCCTGATGGTCATCGGCGGCGCGCCGCTGCTCCAGAACTACCTCGAGGACCGCCGAGAGGAATGACCGCGGGGGTTACCCCGCTCCGGTCTCGATGCGAACGTCCTCGAACCGGACCTCCGCTCCGTCCCCGAACCGGTCGCCGTTGGTCTCGTCGTGGCGAGGGAAGGTCGCCGGGTCCACGTGGACGTCCACGTCGTAGGTCCCCGTTCCCGGGAGTTCCAGGTTCACGCCGTAGTGGTAGAGGCCCGGGTGCCAGACGAACGGAATTTCGACCGGACCGACGATCCCGTCGTCGCCGTGGAGTTCGGCGCGGACGTTCAGGTTCGGCACGAACCGGCCGTCGGCGGCGCTGGCGACTAACACCTCGAGATGGGCGTTCTCGCCGTCGCTCGGCGGCACCCAGTGGAGGTCGCCCTGTTCCAGGCGGTACATTCCCTCCGCCTTCTCGATGGCAATGCCGACGACGAAGTCCCCTTCAGTAGTGCGGTCGCCGGTCTGGGCAACCTCCTCGATCATGTAGTCGGCCGCTTCGAGGTAAGCCTCGCCGGCTTCGGCGGCGAGTTCGATCTGTCGTTCGTCCGCCTCGTCGCTCGGCTGGAGGTCGGTGTCAATCGCCATGTCTGGCCCTTGGCCGGCTCGGCGGAAAACGGCAGACCACCGTCCACGCGAGAAGGGAGTCCTTGCCGAGCAGCAACGGAAACAGGGAGAGATTACTCGCCGAGGGCCCGCCGGGCCGCTTCGAGGCCCGCGCCCGGGTCGACGTCGACGCCCTGGGCCGTCAGCGCTTCACCGAGGGCGGCGACGAGCGTGAGGACGTTGCTCGGCCGGGCGCTGTGGCCCATACAGCCGATCCGGAGAACGTCTCCGGAGAGCGCGCCGAGGCCGCTCGCTATCTCAAGGTCGTAGTGTTCGAGGAGGTAGTCGATGACGGCGCCGTCGTCCGCGCCGTCGGGAAGCCTGACGGCGTTCAGGCTCGGGAGCCAGTAGGCGTCCTCGGGGTTGAGCCCCAGGCCCATCGCCTCGACGCCCGACTTTAGCGCACCGGCAACGTTCCGGTGGCGCTCCCAGCGGTTCTCGACGCCCTCTTCCGCGACCAGCCGCAGTGCCTCCCGGAGGGCGTAGATGTTGGCGACGGGCGCCGTGTGGTGGTAGGCCCGTTCGTCGCCCCAGTAATCCTGGAGTTCGGTGAGGTCGAGGTACCACGACCGAACGGGATCGTCCCGAGAGAGGACCTTGTCCATGGCCCGGTCGTTGAGGGTGAGCGGACTGGCCCCCGGCGGGCACGAGAGGCACTTCTGCGGGCCGCCGTAGGCCACGTCGATGCCCCACTCGTCGACGCGGAGTTCGACGCCACCGATGGAGGTGACGGTGTCGGCGACCACCAGGGCGTCGTGCTCGTGGGCGATACCGGTCAGTTCGGGGACGTCCGGCTGGAGCGCCCCGGTACTGGTTTCGGCGTGGACGAACCCGAATACGTCCGGCTGGTGGGTCTCGAAGGCGTCCTGGACGTCCGCGGGGTCCAGCGGTTCACCCCACGGCGCCTCGACGAAGACGGCGTCGCCGCCGGCCCGCTCGACCATGGCGGCCATCCGCTCGCCGAAGTAGCCGTTGCCCGGCACGAGGACGGTGTCGCCGGGTTCGGTGCAGTTGGCGATGGCAGCCTCCATCGACGCCGAGCCGGTGCCGCTGACGGGAATGGTCCACTCGTTGTCCGTCCGGAAGACGTACCGGAGGAGGTCCTGCACGTCGTCCATCACGTCGAGAAAGGCGGGGTCGAGGTGCCCGACGAGCGAGGTACTCATCGCCCGGAGCACCCGAGGGTGGACGTCGCTCGGGCCGGGGCCCATCAGTGTGCGGTCAGGTACTACCAGCTCGCCAACCTCCGGTCGCTGCATACGACTGCCTTTGGCCGACCTGCGCAAAAGGCTAGTCGATCCGGCATCGTGTCCAGACTACGCGGTGGTCCGACGACCGGCACGAACATCGCCTCCCGCAGTACCGTCATTCCCGTCGCTGGAGCACAGCGAGTCCGTCCTGGAAGAGGGTGATGCGGTAATCGGTGTAGGAAAACTCCAGTTCTGCCTGTGCTTCCGATGAGGGTGGATCGGCGAACAGTTTCTCGATCATCTCGTCGATGCATGGATAGAGCGACGGGAGGTCGGTTTCGTCGGCGCCTTCCAGGTCAGCGATCGCACGAAGCAACGACAACTTCGGCGAGGTGTCGCCCTCTACGACGTTCAGTTCGTGTACGTCGGGTTCGTCGTCGTCAGTTGTTCCAGCACGATCGCTCATAAGCAATGCTTGTGGAAAGAGGTGGAAAAACTAATCTACGACGTGGATCCACGGTGGTGATCGACTGTCCACTGACACGTGCCGGTTGAACCGAAATACTGGCAAGGTGGGGCGGTTTCACCGCTGACGGTCCCGACGACCGGCGTCGTCGACGCCTGGGCGACCGGAACCCTAATTACAAGAATTAAATCGATCGTACCCCTCCTACCTGACGTGCCAGAACTGCTCTTGCTCGTCGGACTCGGCGTCGCCGCGTTCGTCGGGTACAACATCGGTGGGGCGACGACGGGGCCGGCTTTCGGGCCCGCAGTCGGCGCCGGGGTAGTCTCCAAGGTGCTCGCAGCAGCACTCATGTCTGGCTTCTTCTTCCTCGGCGCCTGGACGATCGGACGCCGGGTGGTTGAGACGCTCGGGACCGAACTGGTCAGGGACACGGCCGTGTTTACGCTGGAAGCGAACGTCGCCGTCCTGTTTTTCATCGGCGGCGCGCTGTTCGTGGGTAACTACGCTGGCGTGCCGGCCTCGACGTCGATGACGGCCGTCGGCGCCATTGCCGGCATGGCGTACGCAGCTGGCCAGCTCCACCTGGGCGTCGTCGCCCGGATCGTCTCCTGGTGGATACTCGCACCGATCGTCGCGTTCTGGGTCTCCGGCGTCATCGGTCGATACGTCTACGCCCAACTGAACAGAGTCGTCGCGCTACACCGTAGCGAGGGAGCGCTGCTCGAGTGGGACCGGTCCGGGGCCGTCCCGCTCCCGACCGCCGGGCCGAACACGACGAGACGGGAGCTGACCGGGACGGTCGTCTTCGTGGGAATCGGCTGTCTGATGGCGTTCGCGTCGGGCACGTCGAACATCGCCAACGCCATCGCGCCGCTGGTCGGTAGCGGTTCCCTCGAGATGGGGCCGGCGATACTTCTGGGGAGCGGCGCCGTCACCGTCGGTGCGTTCACTATCGCCCGGCGGACGCTCGACACGCTGGGCAACGACCTCACCAGGCTTCCGCTGACGGCGGCCATCGTCGTCGCGACGGTGAGTGCCACGCTCGTTACCATGCTCTCTGCTATCGGGATACCCGCGAGCTTCGTCATCATCGCGACGATGAGCATCATCGGCCTCGGCTGGGGCCGAGCAACGCGAACGACGACTGTGGCCGGCGGGGTGCGAGGGTCCGAGCCAAACGTCTCGGTCGGTGCGCTGGCGGCCGACGAACCGGGCGAGGCGCTGCCGGCGATCGGCGAAGAAGACCCGGCCGACATCCCGGAGGCGGCAGACCTGTTCGATCCTTCGACGACCGCGCGGGTCATCGTCACGCAGAACGTCGTCCCGGTCATCGCGACCGTCGGTACGTACCTGACGTTCCGGTTCGTCCCGGTGTTCGGTTTCTAGCCGGGGGACGGAGGGACTCGGCGAACTCGTTGCCGACCTTCTCCTCGGCGGGGTGAAACATCTCGCTGGCAGTTAGAACCGAGTTCCGCCGTCCTTTCCCCGCCCCCATCTCGCCGGCATGAGCGGTCCGCTCGGTGCAGCCGACTAGTCGCTCGTCCCGCCGACTGCCGGACCCACGAACCTGTCGGTCGCTTCCTCGGTCTCCACCTCAGCCGGCTCCGCGGCCTCTGACGCCGCAGCGTCCTCCAGGTCGTCGATGCGGTCGGTGACGGTGTAGACTTCCGAACGTGTCGCGTGAGGGGTCACGTGGACGACCGCCCCGTCGCGATACTCGACCAGCGCAACCGGGGGCAACTGGAGCGTTTCCCGGTCGGCGCCGGTAAGCGGGTGTGACTCGGTTCGGAGCGTCTCGAAACCCGGTAGCTTGCGGTCGTTGTCGTCGGCCCACTGTCTGATGGCCTCGAGGCGGCGCAACAGTGACTGGCCACAGGCCGTCCGGACGGCCCTGCCCGACAGGTCGATTTCTCTGCCCCAGATCTGGACGTCGACCGCGTCGACGACGCCCCGGTGTTCCAGCGCCGTCAGGCGGTCGAGCGTCTCCGCGTCGGGACCGCGACCGGGCTTTGCCGTCAGCGAGCGAACGTACAGTTCGGCGGTGTGGGTGGGGCAGGTCATCGGTCTCGTCCGGACGGTCGGACGGAGGTTTCTAAACGCTTGCTACGAAATATACCGTTAGGCACACGAATCTATATAGTCATTCCGTCCCGTCTCGGTTCCCGAGGCCGACGCCGTGTTTCCGGAGCGTCTCGTGGGTGCCGACGACCACCGCCGGGACGACCACCATGAAGATGTGCTCCTCGATCGGGATACCGAGGAGTTCGACGCCGATGCGCATCGGGATGGCGAAGACGCCCACTTCCAGCGTGTACCAGTCCCAGAGGTAGGCGAAGGGATAGAGGACAAGAATCGTCCGGGCTGCCGGCCGGAGGGCGTCGGCGTGAACCAGGAGGGCGAGCGCGACGGCTCCCCAGGCCAGTTCGGTGACGAGGTAGGTGTAGGGCCCGAAGACGGTGACGTCGGGAAGCACGGGCCCCGTTCGGGTCCCGGGACCGTAAAGCCACGCCCGGCCCGAAATCCGGGGTAGCCACGCCCGGCCCGAACCGGGAGCACGCACCAACTTTGATTACGCCGGGCATCGAACCCTCACCTTGGGAATTCCATGGATATAGCCGACATCGCCACCAGCGATTTCGTCGAGGTCGACGCCGACAAACGCCTCGGGAAAGTCCGTTCGATCTTCGAGCGGGAGAACCCGACGGGCATCGTAGTCACCGACGACGGCGAGTACGACGGGGTGATCACCGAACGGCAGCTCGTCCAGTCCCACGTCGAGGACAACGCCAAGGCGAGCGGGCTGGTGCGGTCGGCGCCGAAAGTCGAGCGGACGGACGACGTCCGCGAGGTCGCCCGGGTTCTCGTCGAGGCGGGGATGAAGATGGCGCCGGTGTTCGAGGCCGACCGGCTCTGGGGCGTCGTCACCGCCGACGCAATCCTCGAGGCGGTACTGGAACACCTGGACGCAATCGACGTCGGGGACGTCTACACCGAAGACGTCGTCTCGGTCGCCGAGGACACCAACCTCGGCCAGGCCATCAACCTCCTGCGGGAGAACGGCATCTCCCGACTGCCGGTCCTCGACGAGGACGGCTACCTCTCGGGCATGGTCACGACCCACGACATCGTCGACGTCGTCGTCAGAAACATGCAAAAGACCACGCGGGGCGACCGGTCGGGCGACATCGACCGCGTCCTCGACCTCCCGGTCTACGACGAGATGAGCAGCCCCGTGGCCACGACGACGGCGTCCGAGTCCGTCCGGGACGCCGTCGAGCGAATGCTCGACAACGACTACGACGGCCTCGTCGTCACGCCGGAGGAAGACGACCGGCTGGTCGCCGGCGTCGTCACCAAGACGGACGTCCTCCGGGCGCTGACCTACACCGAAGAGGACCACATGGACGTCCAGATCACGAACATCTCCCTGCTGAACACGCTCACCCGCCAGGAGATCCGCGAGCGGATCGAGGAGGTGGCCGACAAGTACCAGGAGATGCAGGTCCAGCACGCCCACGTCCGGTTCCACGAACACAAGGAGAAACTCCGGGGCACGCCGCTGATCCAGTGTCAGATCCGCCTGCGGACCAACCGTGGCCAGGCTGCCGGCTCCGGCGAAGGCTACGGCGCCGACACCGCGTTCCGGGTTGCGCTGGACAAACTGGAGCGCAACGTCCTCGAACTGAAAGGCCTCCAGGCAGACGAGGAGTACCGGGGACAGCTCCTCAGGAAGCTCGGGGAACTGTAGTCGGAGAGTTCGCCGGTCCGGCTCGTTTTCGGCGGGCACGACACCCTCGTCGTAGCGAGTAGTCTATCAGTCCTGGCCAGTCGCGGCTGCGTCGTCTCCCGGAAGATCCGCCGTGGCCGCTGGGACTGCACCGTACCGGGACCACAGCAGGAGCGCGCTCGGCAAGACGAGTACGCTGACGAGGAAGGACGTCACAAGCGCCACGACGACGATCGAGCCGAAGCTCTGGAGTTGCGGGTGGGGGATGAGCGTGAACGTCGCGAAGGCGCCGGCCGACGTGAGCGTACTCCCGAGCAGCGCTCCGCCGGTCCCCGTGACGGCGGCATCGAGTGCGTCGACCGCAGACCTGCCCGCCTGGAGTTCGTCCGCGAACCGGTCGCCGACGTGGATGTTGTAGTCGACGCCGAGGCCGACGACCAGGCTCATCAGCAGGGCGGTCAGCAGCGTCAGCGGAATCTCCAGCACGTACATCCCGCCGACGACGAGACAGACGACGAGTGCGATGGGCACGGCGACGACGGCACCTAGCGAAGCGCTTCCGCGTGTGAGCCGGAACACGAGCGTCAGCGTGAGGACGATGGCCACCAGCGCTATCGCCATCGTCAGCAGGATGCCGCCGACCAGCGCGTCGAGGACGGCCTCGTCGACTGCGAGCCTACCGGTGACCGAGACCGTCAGGTCGCTTTCCCCGCTCTCGATGGTGTTCGCGCCGTCGACCAGGGTCCCGACGACCGCTTCCCCCTCGGAACGCTCCGCGTCGAGTGCCAGGGTGACCAGGAGCGAGCGGTACTCGCCGTCGGTCCGCTCGACGACCTGGCTGGCCGCGTCCTCGTCCGCCGCGTAGAGAGCGTCGTAGAGCGACTCGAGGTTGCGGTCGGGCACGCCGTCACCGTCGGTATCGGCCTGCTGGAAGGCGTCGGCGAACTCGGCGTCCTGGCGGGCGACGGCCCGCATCACCGTCACCGGGGACTGGACTGGCTGTGACTCCGTCCCGTGAAGGAGCAATCCTGCGTCGTCGATCTGGCCCACCCCGGCGTCCACGGCCTGTAACGTCGCCGGGTCCGTGACGTCACCCTGTACCAGTAGCCGTTCCCGGATGGCGTCGTCTGCGCTGGCGGGCTGGTAGACCGAACGGACGTGTTCGAGCCGGTCAGGGAACGGTGCTGTCTCCCAGCCGAGCGGATCCGGAAGGTCTTGCTTCCACTGTGCGACCTCGCCGTCGGGCCGTTGGTAGTTCTCCTCGTCGAGGCTCGTCCACGCGACGCCACCGGCGGCACCGACCAGGACGGCGACGACGAGGACCGCCGGGGCCGCGCGCTTGGCCAGCGACACGCTTCGTCCCAAAAGCGGTCGGAGATAGCTGCCGTGTCCCAGCGCTCGCTTGTGCCTGTCCAGCCCGAGCCGTTCGAGCACGCCGTCGATGCTGATCTTCAGTGCGGGCACGACCGTCAGGAACACGACGAACGCCGAGACCACGCCGAGCGTGATACTGATCCCGAGGTTGCGGATGACCGGAAGCGGGTTCGCCAGGTTCGCCAGGAAGCCGATAGCGGCGGTCAGAGTCACGAGCACGAGGGCAGTGGCGACGAGCCGCGTCCCGCGGTTCATCGGCTCCCGGATGCCCTCGCCGGCACCTCGCTGCTCCCGGTAGCGATTGAACACGTGGAACCCGAAGTCGATGCTCAGCCCGGAGACCAGGACCACGGGCACGATGCTTATCGTCCCCGCGGAGACCCCGAGCCAGCCGAGCAGACCGAAGGTCCACAGCACCGACAGCACGACGCCGAGCATCCCCACGACGACGTCCACCAGGTCACGGTACGTGAACGCCAGGACGGCGAGGATGAACAGCAGCGACAGCGGCAGGACCAGTTCGACCATCTCGCCGAGGAAGTGGCTGGTGTAGTCGTCGAGCGCGGGCTGGCCGAGCGTGAAAAAGCCCGCCGACGAGCGCTCTTCGGCGCGTTCGTACATGGCGGTGAACGCCCCGTCGAGCGTCGATTCGGGGACGCCAGTGTCCAGCGCAAGCAGGATGCGCTTGTCCGTGGCGGTCGGTTCGCCGGCATCGTGGTCGGTCGGGAGGAACCGCTGTGCGCGGTCGTCACTGGCAAGCGTCCGCTCGACCAGCCGCCGTACCTCCGACTCGCTCGACGACTCGAGCGCGGCGATCTGCGTCTCGAGATCCGGGTTCGGCTCGTCGGCGGCGCGCGTAGCAACCAGGTTCGCGATGCCTGTAATGCCGCCGTCGTCCAGCGTTGCCTGAAGTGAGCCGTTGTCGAGCACCGCCCGCTGATACCGTAGCTCCTCCAGCAGTGCGGCCTTCGAGAGCACATTCCCGCCGTCGTCGCGGACGTACACCGCGACGATAGTCCGGTTGGACCGGTCGTCACCGTGGTCCGTGTAGTGCTCGCTGACGTACTGGGATTTCTGCACCCGGTCCACGTTCTCGAAGTTCGTGGTCGCCCCGCTGGCCTGACTGGCGGTGTCGATCTGGGGGATACCCGCCAGCACGCCGACCGTAAGCAGCACCATCACCAGCAACGTGATCCGGTTGTGCGACGTGACGAAGTCGACACACCGGTGGAGGGCCGATCGTATCATCTCTCGATGGAACCCGGTACCGAGACTACCCAAAAATAACAGGGTTCAGAGTTTCAGCGTCGGAATTTCGTCACTGGATATAAATACGACGGCCGGCCGTCTGGCGGCCCGGGTGCAACGGTACCACTCCACAAGACCGGCCGCCGTCGACGACGAACGACGGATTATCGACTCGACTGCGTCGAAGTATGCGAAAGAAGATGCGGACGCTACTGGAAGCCGATGCGGCCGCCGCGATGCTGGGTCGGCTCCGGACCGCGACCCTTGAACTCCTCTTCCATCCGCTCGTAGTAGTCGCGGATGTCGTCCGTGATCGTCGGCCGGATGTTCTCCATGGCCTGGCGGAAGTGGCGCATCTCCACCTCGTCGGCTTCCTCGTCCTCCCGGAGCGCCTCGATGGCCGACTCGCGGGCGACGGACTCGAGGTCCGAGCCCACGAATCCGGTCGTGATCTCGGCCAGCTCGCGCAGGCTGACGTCGGGCGCCAGCGGCACTTCCTCGGTGTGGATCTTGAGGATCTGCTCGCGGCCCTCGATGTCGGGCTCACCGATCATCACGAGCCGGTCGAACCGGCCCGAGCGGATCAGGGCCGGGTCGATCATGTCCGGCCGGTTGGTCGCGCCGATGACCATCACGTCCTCCATCTCTTCGAGACCGTCCATCTCCGTCAGGAGCTGGTTGACGACCCGCTCGGAGACGTTCGAGCCGGCCTCGCCGCCCCGTCCGGGTGCCAGCGAGTCCAGTTCGTCGAAGAAGATGACGGTGGGCGAGACCTGGCGGGCCTTCCGGAAGGTCTGCCGGATGGCCTTCTCCGATTCGCCGACCCACTTCGAGAGGAGCTGTGGCCCCCTGACCGAGATGAAGTTGGCGTCGGTCTCGTTGGCGACTGCCTTGGCCATCAGCGTCTTGCCGGTGCCCGGCGGCCCGTACAGCAGGACGCCGGCCGGCGGCTCGATGCCCATCCGCTCGAACTTCTCGGGGCTGTTCATCGGCCACTCGACGCTTTCTCTAACTTCCTTCTTGGCGTCGTCGAGCCCGCCGACGTGGTCCCAGTTGACCTTCGGCAGTTCGACGAGGACCTCCCGCATCGCGCTGGGGCTGACCTCGTTGAGCGCGCCGCGGAAGTCGTCGCGCTTGATGATCATCCGGTCGATGAGACTCGGCGGGATGTCCTCCTCGTCGAGGTCGATCTCGGGAAGGTATCGACGCAGGGCCTTCATCGCAGCCTCCTTCGTCAGGCTCTCGATGTCGGCGCCGACGAAGCCGTGCGTCTCGGTCGCCAGCTTGCCGAGGTTGACGTCGTCCGACAGCGGCATGCCCCGGGTGTGAATCTGGAGAATCTCCTCGCGACCCACTTCGTCGGGCACGCCGATCTCGATTTCCCTGTCGAACCGGCCGGGCCGGCGGAGCGCGGGGTCGACCGAGTCGACGCGGTTCGTCGCCGCGATGACGATGACCTGGCCCCGACTCTCCAGGCCGTCCATCATCGTCAGGAGCTGGGCGACGACGCGGCGCTCGACCTCGCCGGTGACGTCCTCCCGTTTGGGGGCGATCGAGTCGAGTTCGTCGATGAAGATGATCGCGGGTGCCTCCTCGCTGGCGTCCTCGAAGATTTCCCGCAGCTGCTGTTCGGACTCGCCGTAGTACTTCGAGATGATCTCCGGGCCGGCGATAGAGAAGAAGCTGGCAGAGGTCTCGTTGGCCACCGCCTTCGCCAGCAGGGTCTTGCCGGTCCCCGGTGGGCCGTGCAGCAAGACGCCCTGCGGTGGCTCGATCCCCAGCTTCTTGAAGATCTGGGGATGCTTCATCGGCAGTTCGACCATCTCCCGGACGCGCTGGATCTCGTTCTGGAGGCCGCCGATGTCCTCGTATGTGATGCCGCCGCCGGTCTTCTCGAAGCCCGAGATGGGCTCCTCACGGAGTTCGACGTCCGTATCCTCCGTAATCAGGACGACGCCCTCCGGTTCGGTTTCGACCGCGATGAGCGGAATGGCCTGGCCGGGCGACCGCATGAACGGGTGGTTCGTCGAGGACATCACCGGGACGATGTCGCGCTCGACGACCGGTCGCTTCAGGATCTGTCGCTTGACCATCCCGGCCGCGTCGCTGCCGAACTGGACGCTGGCCTCCTCCGGTGGAGCCAGCACCAGCGAGTCGGCCTTTTCGGCCTCGGCCTTGCGAATCTCGACGCGTTCGCCGATTCCCACGTCGGCGTTTTGTCGCGTGAACCCGTCGATCCGTACCGTGTCGGTGTTCCAGTCCTGGCGGTCCGCGCGCCAGACCTTCGCCGCAGTAGTGTCTGCACCCTCGATCTCGATGATGTCTCCTGGTGACAGCTTCAGGTGAAGCAGGGTGTCGGGATCGAGGCGGGCAATCCCACGACCCGAGTCGTTCGGGTAGGCTTTCGCCACCTCAAGTTGGACTTCATTCATTGTAGACTGGGACGTGTTGTCACACTCAGTTGTGCCCGGAGATATGCTTTTTGCTACCGGCGGCCCAGACGAGTCCCGGAATCCGCTACCGACGCCACGGACTCCCCGGCGGTTTTCAGCCGAGCCTACACGTGCGTCCGCTGGTAGGTTCGCCACATTCCGCCGCGTACTTTCATACTACTGCAGCGGGTAAGACACCGCTATGGTCTTCCTGGTCCCGTTCGACGGATCGCCCGCAGCCACGGCGGCACTGGACCGCGCAGTGGAACACGGCGAGGCGTTCGACCGCAAGGTCGTCGCCGTCTCGTTCGTCCCGACCGGCACGGAGTTCGCCAAGCGACGCATCTGGGTCGACCCCGGCGAGGACTTCGCCCTCGAGTCTGCTCGCCAGGAACTGGAGCGCAAGATCGACGAGACGACCGACGACACCGAACTGGTCTACGACGACGCCACCGCCGGCTCGCCGGACGACGGCATCGCCAACGAGGTCCGGCAGGTGGCGAGAGACGTCGACGCGACGGTGCTCTTCGTCGGGGCGAGTGAGGGGGCGAGCGAGAATGGCGAGGGTCTCGTGACGCCGTTCGGCCCGATCTCGGCGGACGCTGACTACGACGTTCACGTGGTTCGGACGGCTTGAAACGGCGGACACCCCGGTAACCCAAGACGACTTGCGCGTCGTCGAAAAACGGCAGATTCCTTAAATATAACAGTTCTGTCTTAAAGGACGGACGCGGTTTCACGAGCCGGAGACTCCTTCTCGGGTGCTTATCGAAAGAAATGCTCGGAATAACTTATGCAGAGTATTTATCGACGTAACACTGTCTCTTGTGCAACGTTCAACCGACGAGACGAGGGCAAAATTTATACTGCAGTACCACCCATATATCCGATAGGAGGTGGAACAGACTATGGCTGTCAGTCGCAACTCAGGTCAGCGTCGTCCCGTCGAACAGACCCCGTTCTCGCTCGACGGCCTGCCCGATCCCGGTCGGTACGACCTGCTACTGGCAGCTATTCCGGCGTCGCTCGCGCTGAGCTTCGTGGCCCACGTGGTGTTCTCGCTGTCGGTCCCGCTCTCGGTCTTGCCCACAGGCGTCGTCGGGTCGGCGGTGCTCGTCGACGCGCTGTTCGTCAATCCGCCGAAGTCCGTCGAGAACGGCTCCGAAAACGGCTCGGTTAGTGCCGATTAACGTAACGCCGATTGTTCCTCACCCTGTTCCACGGCTCGCTGTGCTCGCCGTTCGCCATTCCGAGGCCTCGTTCCCTGCGGTCACTCGGCCTCGCTCTGCGCGTCGACGACCGCCACACCGGCCAGATTCACGATGTCCTTCACTTCGTCGCCGCGCTGCAGGACGTGGACCGGCTTGTCCATCCCGACGAGCATCGGACCGATGGCCTCCGCGCCGCCGAGGCGCTGGAGGAGCTTGTAGGCGATGTTGCCGGCGTCGAGGCTCGGGAAGACCAGGACGTTCGCCGGCTCGTCGAGTTCCGAGAACGAGTACGTGTCGTCCAGGATGTCCTCGACGACGGCCGTGTCGGCCTGCATCTCGCCGTCGACGGGGAAGTCGACTGCGGGGTCCTCGCGGAGTCGCTCGGCGGCGCGGCGGACGGTCCTGGTCTCCTCGTTGTTGACGCTGCCGAAGTCCGAGTACGAGAGGAGGGCGGCTCGCGGCTCGACGTTGAACCGGCGCGCCAGGTCGGCCGTGTGGCGGGTAATCTCCTCGAGGACGTCCTCGTCGGGATTCTGGTTGACCGTGGCGTCGGCGCAGAAGACCACGTTGTTCTTGAAGGTAAGCATGTAGACGCCGGCGGCGTAGTTGGCGTCTTCGGCGGTGCCGACGACCTGGAGCGGCGGCCGCAGGGCGGATGGATAGTGGTGCATCAGCCCCGTGAGCATCGCGTCGGCGTCTCCCATCTCGACCATGACGCTGCCGAGATAGTTGCCGTCCTGGATGATTTCGTCGGCCTCGCGGCGGGTGATGCCCTTGCGACCCCGGAGTTCGTGGAGTCGCTCGGCGTAGGAGTCGAGGTTCGCCTCGTCCGGGTCGACGATCTCGGGCTCGAAACTCAGCCCCAGCGTCTCCATCTGGGCCCAGATCTCCTCGCGGTCCCCGATGAGGATGGGCTGGGCGATGCCCTGGTCGACCAGCTGGTAGGCCGCGCGGATCATCTTCTCGTCGTCGCCCTCCGCGAGGACGACCCGCTTCGGGTCGCTCTTTGCCTTGTTCAGGACGACGCGCATCATCTCGCGGGACTTGCCCAGCCGGGCCTCGAGCCGTTCGGCGTAGTCCTCGAGGTCCAGTTCCCTGCGGGCCGCGCCGCTCTCCATCGCTGCCCTGGCGATTGCGGGCGCCACTTCGAACAGCACCCTGGGGTCCAGCGGCTTCGGGATGATGTACTCGGGGCCGAACTGGAGGGGCTGGTCGCCGTAGGCCTTGACGACGGCGTCGGGGACGTCCTCGCGGGCCAGGCTGGCCAGGGCCTCGGCCGCAGCGACCTTCATCTCCTCGTTTATCTCGGTGGCCCGGGCGTCGAGGGCACCCCGGAAGATGAAGGGAAAGCCGAGGACGTTGTTGACCTGGTTGGGGTAGTCCGACCGGCCAGTCGCGACGATGACTGTGTCGTCCCGGGCCTCCTTGGCGTCGTGGTAGTCGATCTCCGGGTCGGGGTTGGCCATCGCGAAGACGATGGGGTCGTCGGCCATCGACCGGATCATCTCTTGGTCGACGAGTCCGCCGATCGACAGGCCGACGAACACGTCTGCGTCTTCCATGGCGTCCTCGAGCCCACCGCCGGGAACGTCCTGGGCGAACTCCTGTTTGAACTCGTTGACGTCGCCCGCTTCGGCGCGCTCTTTCGTGATGATCCCACCGGAGTCACACATCGTGATGTTCTCGGCCCGGGCCCCCAGCGAGACGTAGAACCGGGCGGTGGCGATGGCGCTGGCCCCGGCGCCGGAGAAGACGATGTCCAGTTCCGCGATGTCCTTCTCGACGATGTCGACGGCGTTCAGGAGGGCCGCCCCGGAGATGATGGCCGTCCCGTGCTGGTCGTCGTGGAACACCGGGATGTCCATCTCCTCGCGCAACCGCTCTTCGACCTCGAAACACTCGGGAGCCTTGATGTCCTCCAGATTGATGCCCCCGAAGGTCGGCTCCATCGCGCTGATCGACTGGACCATCTCCTCGGCGGAGTCGTGGTCGAGTTCCACGTCGAAGACGTCGATGTCAGCAAAGCGCTTGAACAGAACCCCCTTGCCCTCCATCACGGGCTTCGACCCTTCCGGACCGATGTCCCCCAGACCGAGCACGGCACTGCCGTCGGACACCACGCCAACAAGGTTCCCCTTCGCGGTGTAGGAGTAGGCCTCCGTCGCGTCGTCGCGGATCTCCCGGCACGGCGCGGCGACGCCGGGCGAATACGCCAGACTAAGGTCGCGCTGCGTGTTCGTCGGCTTCGTCGTCGAGATTTCGATCTTGCCGGGCGGGTCCCGACGGTGATAGTCGAGTGCGTCCTCGTCCAGTCCCATGTCGATGAACCCACAGGGAGAAAGGAAAAGCCCATCGAACGACACCTCGGCAATCGTCGAACCGTAGGGGGACGGGCGTCGGCCTTCTCGGCTCGCGGGAACGAATGACGGGGTTGAAATATCGCCGCGTCCCACCCTCACCTATGCGCCTCCGGTTTCGTCACCTGCTGGCCACGACGACGGCACTCACCTTCGCGCTCATCCTGCTGGGCGTCTACACCGGTGCGATGGGAGCAGGTCTCGCCTGTGCCGGCCGTTGGCCGTTCTGTAACGGCTGGCTGGGGCTGTTCCCGGCCGACTGGCCGAGCTTCATCGAGTGGTTCCACCGACTCGTCGCGATGGTCACCGGCTTTTTCATCCTCGGGTCGGCCGTCCTCGCCTACCGGGGCGACCACGAGCGCCGCATCGTCGCCGCCACCGCCGTCGCGCTGGTCTTGACTCCCGTCCAGGCGCTGCTCGGTGCGAACACCATCTTCAACTACGGCGTGATGGCCCAGGTCCTCCACCACGGCGCCGCACAGCTCATCTTCGGTGCGATGGTCGCCGCGACGGCCTGGGCGTTCGAGGCACACGGCGACAAGCCTTCTTCGGCAACCGCAGCGTCCGACTCCGCCACGACCGCAGACTGACTGGCATTTGTCGTCGCCGGTCGGCGCTTCCCAGGCACTTATGTCAACACGACAGTTCGACGCCGTATGGACGACTACACTGCGCCGAGTTCCGACAGCGCAGTCCTGCTGACTATCGACGTCCAGCGGGACTTTTCCATTCGAGGGGCACCGGCCGAAATTTCCGGTACTGCCGACGTGATTCCGGACGTTCAGCGGGTCGTCGAGGCGTTTCGCCGGAACGGAGCCCCGGTCGTACACGTCGTCAGGCTGTACCGCGAGGACGGATCGAACGTGGACCGCTGCCGGCGAGGTGCGATAGAGTCCGGCGAGACTGTCGTCGAACCTGGAAGCGACGGGTCACAGATAGTTTCGGACCTGCTCCCGGAACCCGGGGTCCGTCTCGACGCCGGTCGATTGCTAAACGGCGAGATGCAACAGCTCGGAGACGGCGAGTGGGCCATGTACAAGCCACGGTGGAGCGCGTTCTACGACACGCCGCTGGAGGAATTTCTGTCCGACCGGGGCGTCGATACTGTCGTCGTCTGCGGATGTAACTTTCCGAACTGTCCTCGGACGACCATCTACGACGGTAGCCAGCGCGACTACCGGCTCGGTTTCGTCCCCGAGGCTACGTCCCAGACGTACGACCGTGGCGTAGAGGAGCTAGCCGGAATCGACGTCGCCGTGCTGGACGTGGACGAGACAGAGCAGTGGCTTGAGGGCAACACTCCCCGGGAAGAAACGCAGTGACTGTCGCTCGACTACGTGAAGTCACTGAGGCCTGATTGCTGCTCGTCGTCTTCCGCGGCTTTCGGGTCTGCAGCCGTCGCCTCGTCGCCGGAATCGTCTTCCCCCCGTTCGTCGCCGTCGGCCGCCGAGTCGGCAGCCGACCCGGATTCCTCCACCGTCTCCTCACCGACGTCTTCCTCGTCCGGCGCCGTCGCCGTTCCGCCCTCGAAGGCGCCGCCAGAGTGTTCGACTGCGGCCTCCTCGCGGAGTTGCTGGGCGTCCTCGACGATCGACTGGACCTTGTTCGTGTCCTTGCCGCTGCCGGTGACGAACGAGACGTGTTCGGCGTCGAGGTCGTACCGGGCGGTCATCGCGACGGTCAACTCCCGGTTCTTGCAGTGGTGGGTCATCGTCGCCAGGTGCGGGACGATCTCCCGGCGGGCGGTGCTCATGCTGACGCCGCTGTCCTCTGCGATCTGTCTGGCGACGTAGTCTCGCTTCTCCCGGGTGCCCCGGGACCGGCCGAGCTTCGACCAGTAGCTCGGCGGGCCGTAGCGGGTCCAGCCACCCTTGTCCCCCCGACGGGCTGCAGCCACGCCGGCGGTCATGTTGTCTCCAGCGTAGCGCCAGAAACTGTAGTTCTGGGTCGCCCGGACTCGGCCGAGCCACCTGTCGGCGTTGGCGAGGAAGCCGTACGCGTCGGCCAGTTCGGCGCCCTCGTAGTCCTTGGGCACGTTGTCCTCGATCCAGTTGATCAGGTCGTCCGGCGTCTCGTCGACGTCGTACGATGCCTTCAGCGCCTCCTCTGCGCCGGCCTTCTTGATGACTGTATCGAGGTAGTCGAAGATCCCGGTGGTGGTGTCGCGCTCTCCCGTCACGACGTGTTCTTCCCGGAGTTCGTCGCGGCCGTCGGCCAGCGCCTGGAGGTCCTTGATGGCACCCCGCAGATCGCCGCTGTTCAGCGTCGCGATCTGGTCGAGGGCCTCGTCCTCGTACTCGATTCCCTCCTTCCGGCAGAGGTCACGCAGGACGGGAACGATGCTGCGCTTGCCGACGTCGCGGAACTCGACGTCCCGGCAGGCGTTCCGGAGGCCGTTGGACATGTCGTAGAACTCGTTGGCGATCAGCACCATCGGCTGGCTGGCCTCCTTGACCAGGCTGGTGATGGCCCGAGTGCCGCCACGGTCGACGTTGCCGTGGAGGTTGTCGGCCTCGTCCAGGATGACCAGCCGGCGGTCGCTCCCGCCGGTCAGGGTCCCCGACTTGGCGGCCTCCCCCGCGACTCGCTCGATGACGTCCTTCGTTCTGGAGTCAGAGGCGTTGAGTTCGATGGTGTCCCAGCCCTTGTCGTTTGCCAGGGCGTGGGCAGCGGAGGTCTTCCCGATGCCGGGCGACCCGTGGAGGATGACCGCCTCCCGGTGGTCGTCCCACGTGTCGGCCCACTCCTTCAGGGCGTCGCGGGCCTTGTCGTTGCCCCGGACCTCCGAGAGGGTCGACGGGCGGTACTTCTCCGTCCAGTCCATTGGTGGATGGCAGGTGTGGTGCCCGTTTAGGGATTGCGGAGCGGGGCTAGCGACGCCACCTCGGCCAACTAGCCAGTATGGGTGACGCCGCCGTCGACGACCAGCGTCTCGCCGTTGACGTAGGACGCCTGGTCGGAGGCGAGGTACACCGTCGCGTCGGCGACTTCCTCGGGGTCACCGAAGCGCCCCATCGGAATCGAGGTCTCTGCGTACTGTTCGCCCTGGTCGGTGCCGACGATGGGCACGTCGTCTTCGGTCATGGCCGTCCCGATGATACCCGGCATGACGGCGTTGACGCGGATGCCCTCGTCGCCGAAGCGGTCGGCCAGCGAGTAGGTCATCGACGTGACCGCTCCTTTGGTCAGGTCGTAGCAGGTGTAGGCCCCCAGCGCCCGAACGGCCCCGATGGAGGCCATGTTGACGATGCTTCCCCCGCCCGATTCGAGCATTCGCTCGGCGGCGACCTGGGCGCCGAAGAACACGCCCTTGACGTTGACGTCGAGAAACTGCTGGAGCCCCTCTTCCCGGACCTCCAGGAACTCCTCGCCGCGGAAGATACCGGCGTTGTTGACCATCGCGTCGACGCCGCCGAACTCCTCGGCTGCGTCGACGGCCGACTCCAGGTCCACCCGGTTCGAAACGTCACACTGGACGAAGGTTGCCTCGCCGCCCTCGTCCTGAACGAGTTCGTGGGTCGGCGTGCCGCCCTGCCGGGGGTCTTCCTGGAGGTCAGCTACGACGACGGCGGCACCCTCTTCGGCGAATCTCCGACATATCGCTCGGCCGTTGCCGCTTGCGCCACCTGTCACGACAGCTACGCGGTTGGCAAGCTGGTCTGCCATACCGGTACCGTGACACCCGGGAGGGTCAAGAAGGTGCGTTGCCCTGGGAACCTCCCGGTGGACCTGACCTTCTGTCTCACTGCTCGACCGTGCCCAGCGAGTCGACGATGGCGCCGATCAGTTTCCGTTCGCTCCGGCGGATGTTCTTCGACATTCCCGTGGTCGAAACGTCGAATTCCTGTGCGAGGTCGGTAACGGTGGCCTTCCGGGGTGCTTCGAAGTAGCCCGTTTGCATCGCCCGGAGCACCGTCTCGCGTTCCGTGTCGGTGAGGCCCCGCATCGCGTCGAGGACAGCCTTCGCCGCGTGGACGTTGTTGACGACGTCGAAGTAATCGGCAAAGGAGAGGGCGTCGCGCGACTCGACGGTGAAGTCGTTGTGGCGGTCCAGGTCAGAAAGGGCTTCGTCGGCGTACTCGCCGCGGTCGAAGCCGACGTGCCACCGCTCTGAGCCTTCGTACGCTTCGAACGGCCCGGTTAGGTAGCCATCGTGGGCTCGAATCGCCTGCATCGCGTCGGTTTCCTCGACCATGTTTCGGACCAGGGCTTCGTCGCCCCGCCGGGCGAGCAGTCGGTACTCGTCGACGGTTTCGTGCCCTCTGAGCATCGTCAGCGCGTGGTCGAGTTCCGTGCCGTCGTCGGCGGAAACCATCACGCGGCTTTCAAAATCGCCGGCCGCCGTGTCGAACTCCCAGTGCATACCCGACAGCCGGACGTCGTAGTTCTCGCTGGCCTCGATGTACGGACAGTCGTACTGCACCACGTCCATTGTGAGTGATATCATGCCAGACCCCTCTCCGTCGTCTTGGACCGATCCGAGTCGGCCCACATAACAGTATGCCAGGTATCGCCGGAGGCGGCCCTCGTTGCAGACCTACTATTTCCTTCGTAGGAATAACCTCCCGACCGGGTTTCCATGGGAACGTGCCGTTTGACCCGGCTGTGTCCACCTAAACCAGCTATGAGCGAGACGACCCAGGACGGGACTGACGGCCTCACCTACGAAGCGGTCCAGGCGTCACTGGCTCCGGAGATGCGCGACGTCAACACGGTGAAGGGCGTCATCGAGACAGCCGCAGACCTCTGGCCCGAAAAGCAGTATCTGACCGACGCGACGACCGGTGAGACGGCCACCTACGGCGAGGTCGAGGCGCGGGCGACGGCGGTTGCGACAGCCCTGGCCGACGTCGGCGTCCAATCCGGGGACAAAGTGGGCCTCTACCTGGAAAACAGCGTCCCGTTCGTCCACGCCATCTACGCCTGTGGAAAACTCGGGGCCGTCCAGACGCCGATCAACTGGCAGTACCGCGAACGGGAGGTTCGCCACGCCATCGACACCGCCGACGTCACGACGGTCGTCGTCCAGCCCGACCCCGACTACCTGGACATCCTCGACGAGGTCGTCCCGGACTTCGACGACCTCGGGACCGTGGTCGTCGACGAAATGACGGCCGACGTCGGCGGCGAAACGGCGGACTACGACGTACCCGGCGCCGACACCCACCGGCTCTCGACGCTCGTCGCCGAGGGAGGCGACGAGCCACCGGCTCACGAACCGGACCCAGCGGACCCCGTCAGCATCCTCTACACCTCCGGAACGACGGGGATGCCCAAGCCAGCCGTCCACTCCAACGAGTCCTACCTGCTGTCGGCCAAGAGCTTCCTCGCTGCCCCGCTGTCCGAGGACGACGTGAACTACAATCCCTTTCCGCTGTTTCACGCCAACAACCAGTGTTACGGGATGCTGGCCAAGGCCATCCACGGCAGTGAGTGGGTGTTCGCCGACAAGTTCAGCGGCTCTGCCTTCATGGAACACGCGACGGCGAACGGCGTCACGTCGTTCAACATCCTCGGCGGGGTCGTCCAGATGCTCCGCTCGACGTACGAGGACCGGGCAATTCCGGACAACGACCTCAAACTCGCCATCGGGCCCATCGGCACCGAGCAGTGGACGCCCTTCGAGGACCAGTTCGACGTCGACGTGGTCCAGCTGTACTCCCAGACCGAAAACCCCGTCCTGCTGTTGAATCACCCGGACCTCGACGAACGGCGCCGCGGCTCGATGGGCAAGCCGACGTTCCCGGACCTTGGTCACGAGGTTACACTGGTCGACGAAGACGGCGAGGAAGTTCCTCGGGGCGAGACTGGCGAACTCCTCCGGACGACCGTCGGTGCGATGACCGAGTACCTGGGGATGCCTGAGAAGACGGCCGAGACGATACAGGACGGATGGCTCTACTCCGGAGATATCGCCAGGGAGGACGAGGACGGCTTCTACTACTACGTCGACCGGAAGAAGTTCATGGTCCGGCGAGCCGGCGAGAACATCTCCGCGAGGGAGGTCGAAAACGTCATCGACGAGCTTCCCGGGGTCGAAGCCAGCGCCGTCATCCCGGCGCCCCACGACGTCTACGGCGAGGTCGTCAAGGCACAAGTCAAGCGGACCGACGACCGGGTCTCGGAGGCTGACGTGGTGATGCAAGTGGCCAGCGAGCTGGCCGCCTACAAGGTGCCCCGCTACGTCGAATTCGTCGACGACTTTCCCCGGACGCCTTCCGAGCGAATTCGGCGCGTCTCGCTCGCCGAGGACGAGGAAACCCGCGAGGACCACGGGTGGGATCGCGAGGAACAGCTGCCAGACTGGGAGTCGCGGATCTGACCCCCTCGTTTCCCGACGTTGCCCTGGAAACGTTTGTTGATACGGGGTTCGGACGGTCTAGTAGTACACATGGGTGACAGAACGGACCTCCAGCGACACGACGTCGCTGCCGACGACGGCACGAACCTTCGGGTCTACGAGGTAGCTACGGAGGATTCCGACGAGGCGGTCCTCTGCCTGCACGGCGGGATCACGAACGCTCGGGCCCTCTTTGCCCCACCTGTTGGTGACGACACCAGCTACTCCTGGCTGCGCGCCATCGCCGACCACGGACGGACGGCATTCGCCCTGGACGTTCGTGGCTACGGCGAGAGCGATCCCGTGCCCGAATTCGACGAACCGGCCGACGCCAACGACCCTCCAGTACTCGCCGAGGACGCCGCTCACGACGTGAAGGCGGCCTACGACTTCGTTGCCGACCGATTCGAAGCCGTCCACCTGCTGGGCGTCTCCTGGGGCACCATGACCGGCGGGTCGTTCCTCGAACAGTACGACGACCGGCCCGCCTCGTTCGTCCAGTGTGCTCCGGTCTACAAGTCGCCTGTCGACTTCGAGGCTGCTGCGGGGGCCCTCGGACTCGATACCTCACTCGGGGCGTACATGGTGGAGGAATACGACGTGGTCAGAGAGCGGCAGGACGGCGGCGAGGTGTTCGAGGCCGTCTGGCGGTCGATGATGGAGTCGAATCAGGGTCGGCCCGAGGACGACGCCTACGTCGCCCAGACCGGCGCCCTGGCCGACACGAAGGACTGCTGTAACGACGACCCGCCGTACGCCGCGGCCGCCATCGACGTACCGACGCTCGTCGTTCGGGGCAGCGAGGATCAGACGTCCCAGCGAGCGGACGCTCTGACCCTCTACGACGAACTCGACGTCGAGGGCGACGAGACGGAGTACGCCGAAATTCGCGGTGGTACCCACTTCGTGATGCACGGCCACCGCCGGGAGGCGCTGTACGCCGCGGCGACCGCCTTCCAGGACCGGATCTAGAGCGTTCGGCGGTTGGCATCTCTAATGAGGGTACCTATCGCTGAGTTAATCTGTTCGAAACAAATAGTTAGGGTCGACGACGGAGGGAATTGTAGTGATGAGCGAACAGGCTCCCCCCAGAACGACGGCAAAGGCGACGGAAATCGAGTTTCAAATCAACGACGATACCTATCCGTTCGTCGGCCTCACGACGGCACGTAACCGAGAACTCGACTTGGTGCGAATGATTCCTCGGGCCGGAGACCTCTACTCCGAGTTTTTCGAGGTACAGGGTGGCCCACCCCACCGCGTCGTCGAAGAGATGGCGGACTACGGCGATGCCGACGTCCACCTCCTCGAAACGTCTGACGACGGCGGTCTCGTCGAACTGCAGGTCGGCGATAGTTGCCCGGCAGTGACGCTCGCTGAACTCGGGGCCCTTCCGCGGACAGTCCAGGGACGCAACGGTGAGGGCCGTATCGTCGCCGACGTTCCCGGGCGGCTGGAACCGAGCCAGGTGGTCGATAGGTTTCTCGAGGACGTTCCTGCGGCGGAGTTCGTCGCCAAACGGGAACGCGAGTCGGCGTCACCGGCACTGAGCCGGGCGACCTTCCAGCGGGTCATCGACGACCGTCTGACCGACCGGCAGCGCGATGTCCTCAAGGCTGCCCTCGAGGCTGGCTACTACGAATGGCCACGGGAGACCACCGGCAGCGAACTCGCCGCCGAACTGGGTATCTCCTCGGCAACGTTTTCCCAGCACGTTCACACCGCAGAACGGAAGGTTTTGAGCGCTCTGTTCCGGTCTTGAGGATAGCCGGACGAATCAGGTATTGGTCGTCGGGACGGCGACTGTTCGCCCTTCGCCGTAGACATAAACCCTACAGCCGGCGTAGTGGAATGTGACGACGGTAGGGGAGCGTCGCTCCTTGCCGTTGGGTCGGGCAGCGAACAGTCGGTCCAGCATGTCTCCGTCGATGACCTCCTGAAGAGGGGGTAACGACATCGGGTCCTCACCGGTCACGTCAGCGACGGCTGTGGCGACGCTAAGGATCGGAAGTTGGTCCGGGTTTCGCTCGACCGTCGTCGCTCCCGGTCTGGCGGCCGGGTCGGTGGCGAGGGTGCTGGTCGTGGTGTCTCGGTCCATCTGTTGGTCGCTCCACTCGGACGAGCACTCTCCCCGAAAGGCTGTAACAGGTGCACCAACAGGTCGAGGTACGACGAGCTGGCCGACCCGGCCGAGGGATGGAATCGGGTCGCGGCGGTACTTCGTCACCCGTCGAAGACCTCTTCGATACTCTTTTGGCCCGTTCGGGAGACGCACGGAGCATGTCACGTGGGGCACGAGCGGAGTTGGCCCAGAAGATGGCCGGCGAGGTGGCCCTGAGCGACGACCCCGGAGCGACGCTGCGCAAGTGGCGGACGGACTTCGAGATCGCCCAGACCGACCTCGCGGAGGAGCTGGACGTCTCGCCGTCGGTCGTGTCCGATTACGAGAGCGGCCGGCGGGAGAACCCCGGCATCGGCGTCATCCGGCGGGTCGTCGAGGCGATGCTGGCCGTCGACGAGCGACGCGGCGGGACCCACATCCGACAGCACGCCCGGGTCCTCTCGGCCGGCTTCGACAGCGACGTGGTCCACGACCTCCGGGAGTACACCGCCAACGTCGGTCTGGACACGTACTACGACGCTATCGGGGCGACCGAACTCACCCGCGGCGACCGCGACACCATCGCCGGCCACACCGTCATCGACAGCATCGAGGTGATCCGCCGGCTGTCCAGCGACGAATTCTACAACCTCTACGGCCGGAGCACCAACCGCGCCCTCGTCTTCACGAACCTCTCGCGCGGCGAGTCGCCCCTCGTCGCGGTCCGGGTCGTGAACCCGACGCCCAACGCGGTCGTCCTCCACGGCCTCGAACCCGACGACGTCTGGGAACACGCTCCGGACCTCGCCCGCATCGACGGCTTCTCGCTCGCCGTGACGCCTGTCGACCTCGAAACGATGCTCGAGGGGCTTCGGGACCTGCCCTGAGTCTGCTACTATGGTTCTGTTACTGCTGCGAGAACTGCTATCTCTCACCGACGATAGGGCTCATACCGACGATGGTTGGCACTTCGGTTGAAGACGTCACCCTGTGGCCTTCCCGTATATGACCCAACGGTGGACATGAATTATATAAACGAAGGCAGACCGTTAGAACGTTCGTACGTGTTGGTCAAATCCACACTTGGCCCTTCCTCTTTCTTTTGCCTTTATGGCTTGTACACGGAGACATGCAGCGAAGGACAGTAATCAAGCTACTCGGTGTAGGTGCCGTCGCTAGCAGCGGGGGCTGTATGGGACCGCAAGCTGCATCCTCACCTGACTCGGGGACGGGTACTGACTCGGATAGTCTTCACCGCCGGATTACAGTTGCAGAGCGGGATACCGTGTCCGAAGAACATCAGGTGAGTATCAATCCTACGGTTACACAAGGCCAGATAACCGGAGAATCTCACGGCATCGTCACCCTTGAAACTACGAACACGGGCGAGAGCCGATATTTTTCGAGTATGCGGACGGGACTACACTTCCACCCGGAATACGGCGGAGAACGAAGTGATAGCCCGCGTGGACTCGTTCTGCTTGAAAACGATGGAAAGTACACGCCGACCGACAGGAAATGGCAACACACACCCTACGATGACGGTGGTGCGGGCCTTCCCGGAACAGTCATTGATGCAGGCGAAACGGTCTTGACTGAATATCTGGTTCTGGATGACGCAACTGTCTCCGGGTATCTCCGCCCAGACACGTATCGGTTTGAGGCACCAGTAATCATCAAGCCCGACGCTGAGAAGGGCCCACCGTCTGGGACGGTCGCCGAATTTACGTGGGGATTCTCTCTCATTGTTACCCGAGAGTGAGTCTGTTGGGTTGGAATACTGTATCCACCAATCGTCGACTGGAGGAAGGACAGGTCTTCGATAGCTCTGTGACGTTCTCTACTCGACGTAGGTGTACTTCCGTTCGCCCATCCGGCCCCAGCCGTCGAAGACGAACTCGTTCTCTGGCGTCGTCCGCTCCTCGAACTCCCGCTCCTCGTCGTGGTTGTGCACGTCGTGGATCTCTTCGTACTCGGCAAACGTCAGGTCGTACCGGACGTCGATCTGCTCGTCTATGGTCAGCTGGCTGATCTCCTCGCGCCAGCCGTCCTGGACGACTTCGCCGTGGATTTCCGCCTGGGCACCACTGCCGTAGGACCCGACCAGCAGCGACTCGCCGGCGAGGTCTCGGTCGGTCTCGGCGGCGTGTTTCAGCGCCGAGGCGCGGGCGATGTGGACCGACCCGGTGTACCAGTTGCCGACGTCGCGCGAGATGGTGAGCGTCGGCTCGACGGTCTGCTCGTACCAGTCGAGGTAGTGTTTGGTCTCGGTCAGGTCGTCCGTGTACTCCTTGACGGCCTGGAGGTAGTCCTCATCGTCGTCGAAAGCTTCGACACGGGGCTGCTTGCCGATTTCGCGGGCCAGCACCTCCTCGATGTCCGTCCCACGGATGCAGTGGCGGTACCCCAGCGCGGCGGCCTTGACCACCATGCCCGGGAACGGCGTGTGGAAGGGGATGTAGGCGAAGTTGTCCGGGTGGGTGTCGCCGCCGGCCGCCTCGTAGTCCTCCATCGCCTCGCGCATCCGGGCCAGGTAGACCTGCATGGAGCGCTTGCCGTCGACGCTGGGGAACTGCTGGTTCGGCTTGAGGAAGTCCGTCTCGTCGGCGCTGCCAAAGCCCTGCTCGGTGGTGAACGCGACGACGTCGGGGTCTTCGTCGACGAGCATCGCGACTGCTCCCGCACCCTGCGTGGACTCGCCGGGGTCGTCACGGGCGTAGAGCGCCGTATCAGTCGCGATGACCAGCGCCTTCCGGCCGCGATTTCGGCCGGCCTCGATCCAGTTGTAGGCGTCGTCGAGCGCCTGGGTGCCGGAGACGCAGGCGAACTTCCGCTCGCCCTTGTTGGCGTGGTGGAAGTCGCCGTCGAACACCTGCTCCAGGCAGCCCGCCACGTACGTCGAAACGGGCTTTGAGTGGTCGAAAGCGCTCTCTGTGGCCACGTCGATCCGGCCGATGTCTGCCGGCCCGAGGTCGTTGCGCTCCATGAGGCGCTTGGAGGCGTTGGCGGCCATCGTCACGATGTCCTCGTAGGAGTCCGGCAGCGACGAGGAGTACAGTCCCAGGCCTTTCGTGTACTTCTCCGGGTCGTCACCCTGGGCCGGGGCAAACGTCTCCGCGAGGTCGAGTTTCAGCTTCCCGGTCCAGATCTCGATGCCGTCGATCCCGACAGCTGTCATACCAGGAGAGTGCATCGACCTGCTATAAGTGCCTGTCGACTAATAGTTCGGCAGTCGTCGAAACGCCGAGCGGTCGACCGGGCCGCTCCGTCCTCAGCCAGGGGTGACCGACACCGTCTTCGTCTGCGTCGTCCCGTTGTCCAGCACGTACTGGACGGTGACGTCGAACTGGCGGCCCGTCATATCTACTCGGGTCCCCGGACCGCTGTTCTCGAACTCGTAGAGATAGAACGTCGCCGTTCCGCCGCTCGATAGTTGCGGATTGCCGTTGTTGTCGAAGCCGTCCGCGTCCATGTCGAAGGTGTTTGGCAGGGTCGTGCCCCCGTTGAGGTCGACCCAGCCGTCGTTGACGTCGCCGGCGACGTATATCTCGGTTCGACGGGGCTGGTCGTTCGGGGTCACCTGGTCGTTGATGGCGTCCCCGGGGCCCTGGGGGTCGGTCACCGTGACCTCCGTGATCGCCAGTCCCTGCGTGAACTGGTTCGTCATGGAAAACTCGACGCCGCCCGTGACGCTGTCACCGTCCGGCCCGTCCAGGGCGACCGCGTCGTCGTTGTACACCAGGTCCTGAACGAGTGACAGGATCTCGACGACGAGAGTGTCACCAGACCCGCCGCTGGAGGCGTACACCTGGACCATCCCTTCGGACTGGGCGTTCAGCGTCACGGCGTCCTCGCCGCTCGCGTTCGTCGTCCCGGAATTGCTGCTGAGGGAGCCGACGGACGAGTCGTTTACCGAGTAACTCACCAGAGCGCCGTCCGCGGTCGGACTGGTGTCGACGACCAGGTCCATGTCAGAACTCTGGCTCGGGTCGAGCGTACACCGGTCCGGTTGGATGGCCGAATCGCAGGTGACGCCCTGGTTCGACGTCTCGTTCCAGAACGTGTTGTACGGGGCGCCGCCGCCTCCGCCGCCACTCGTCACTTCGACGGACACCGTCGCGTTCTCGGCCGCGGTCCCGTCGAACCCACTCCCTGGCGGTCCGACCAGACTGGACTCGATATCGACTGTGCCGCTCCCCGATGCATTGTACTGGAAGACGGCTTGCCCGTTGGCACCTGTCGTCACGGGGCTCGTCGCAATTTCGCCCTGGTCGGCGCTGGCGTGGACCGAGACCCCCGAGACGGGGTTGTTGAACCGGTCCCGGACCTCGACGACGACGTCGGTAGAGCTCCCGGACTGGACAGTCCTCCCGTCTTCGGTGACCTGCGCGAGATAGGTGGCGCCTTCGCTGGCCGTCCGCGTCCCGACGCCGACCTTGGCCAGCTGGAGCGTGTAGGTTTCGTCACGCTCCAGTTCGAGGTGGATGACCTGGAACGGGCTGTCGGGGACGTCGGTCTGTGTCACTTCGTAGACGTGACCGGCCTGGGTGTGCCACTGGTTGTCGTCTCGCAGTAGGCCCTCCCAGGTGCTGGCCGAGCGGCGGCTGGCGAAGTCGATGGTGACGTTCGAGCCGCTCTCGTTCGTGACCGATATCGCGGTGCTGGACGCGCTGATGGCCTGGACGTCGACCGAGACCGCGCCGGTGGTCGAGCGGGCCAGCGAACCGTTCAGTGCGACCAGTCGGACCCGTTTGCCGTCGACCATGGTCTGGCCAGACGTCGTGAGATTGCCGTCGCGGAACGACTCGAACAGGACGCTGTTTTCGTAGACGATGGTCGGCGGGTTCCGGTACTCGTTGTAGCCCGGCTGGAACGCCAGTCCGCCGGTGTTGAACGTGTGGTTGGTCCCGTTCCAGCGGTCGTCGACTTCCTCGTCAATTGCTCTGGCGTTGGCGACCGTGAGGTTCACCGACCCGTCGGTCGTCCCGAGCGTCCGGAGATTCCCGGACGGGGGCGGCGGATTCACCGCGACGATTCTGGCGGGATACGTCGTGCCGAGAGAGACGGTCACCGACTCGCCGGCGCCGGTCGTCGGCACGGAGACGATGGCGTTGCGCAACTCCTGCATGTCCTGGCGGACCTCGTCTACGTGTTTGGCCTCGACTTTCTCGTTCTGGCCCGGGACGACGAACGCCTGGTACGTCGCAAAGGAGATGATCAGGACGCCGAACAGCAACACGGCGCCGATCTGGATGGACTGGCCACGCTCGTCGTCCCGAACCGACATTACCACGTGGTTGCCGTCCACCTACAAAAAGGCTGTTCGCCGTCTACCGATTTTGATACCGACGAGTCAGTCCTCGGCCTCGCCTCTCTCCGCGGCTCCCTGCCGGTCGCCGCTCCACTTCGAGGCCTCGTGCGCTTCGCTTACTCGCGGGTCACTTCGTTCCCCGCTCGTACAAACCGAGATTCTCGCTTCGCTCGAATCTCGCGTTACTCGGCCTCGCCCTGTTCCACGGCTCGCGGTGCTCGCCGTTCCACTTCGAGGCCTCGTGCGCTTCGCTTACTCGGCCTCGCCTTCTTCCTCTTCCTCGACGACTTCGGGGTCGCTCATCGCAGTCTGGAGGCTGTCGAGGCCGTTGACCCACTCGGCCACCAGGCCGAACTCCAGGTCGTCGGCGATGGCCATGTCGATCTCGTCGCCGTCGATGATCAGCGTCCCGGCCTGGACGCAGTAGCCCAGCGCGGCGTCCATGTTCTCTTCGGCCTCGGCGTCGGCCGCTGCCTGGACGTACTCCGCGACGGTCCCCTCTTCGGCCGGTCCGCCGGCGACGTACTCCTGGGCGGCGTAGAAGACGCACATCAGCGAGGTCTGGACGCCGTCCAGCAACATCGCCTTCTCCTCGTCGTCCAGTTCGACTTCGGTGAGGACGATCTCTTCGATGTCCTGGAGTTCGCCGAGCGCGGCCTCTTCGTCGAGTTCGCCGTCGTCGTGGTCGGTGATGATTTTTGCCACCGCGATGGCGGCATCGTCCTGGAGGTTCAACAGCAAGCGGGCGGAGTCCTCGTCGTCCGGATCGACCTCTTCTTCGCGGATTCGGCCCAGCCAGTTCTGCCAGCGTTCCTGGGTGTAGTACTCCCCCGGCGGTGTGCTCATATCTCCTCCGTACGCCCCTCCGGGGTTATGACTTTCGGGACCGGCTTTTTCGTCGTCGGGTGTCCCCCGGCCACGTTTCCTCACGGCCACTTCGTTCCCGGATCGGTTCGAGGCTGGCCCTAGTCGGCCGCCTCTACCCCGTTATGGAGCGAACGAGTCCACAGCAGGCCGGCTACGCTGTCGATGTAGTGCTGAAATCGTCATAAGCGACGGTTACGTGGGTGCTCGTCGGCCGTACCGTCCTCCCGGCCGACATCCGAGCCACGAGCCGCGTGGGTCACAGGAGAAGACCGGATCAGTTCGTTTGTGCGTCGACGCCGTTCGAGGACTGCTGGTCGACGTCCGTAGCCGTCTCGAGGTACTCTCGGCCCTCGGCCGTTTCTCTGAGGACGTCGTCCAGGACGGCTGCGTCGAACTGGAACTTGTGGATGGACGGGAGTGCGGTCTTGTCGAACTGGGCGATGAGGTCGCCGTGCTCGGTGAAGAACTCGTGTTTCCACTCCTCGCTCCGGTCGTTGTCCCTGAACTGGCCGATGAACTGCCACTGGTGGTAGTCGTCGGCGTTGAAGAACATCACGACGTGCGGGTCGTTCACGAGGTCGGTGTAACAGTCCTCCCACCGCTCCTCGAAACTCGGGTAGTGAAAGGCGATGCGGAACAGGTGGTAGTTCAGTAGATCCTTGTTCAACAGCGCGATATCGTCGTAGAGGTTCCTGTCTCGTATCTCGCGGAGGATGTCGTTGACCCTGTTGTGCGAGAGCGAGATGCCGTACTCCGAGTCGAGAATGTCGGTGAGTTCCCGTACCGAAGCGCCAGGATACTTCAGACGCGCCTTCAGGATGGCGACGTCTCGCGGCGAGATGTCGAGGTCGACGTCCGACTCCTCCGAATACAGTCCCATGAGCGAGTTGTGTCTCATTAGGTGAAATATTTTTTCACGACGATGTCTGATAGCCGGTACGGAGATTACAAAATAATCCCTCTTCGAGAAATGGGTGACAGTTGCCACCCACTGGCTCAGTCGAGGGCGATGTTGATGGACTTGGTCTGCGTGTAGTGTTCGAGCGTTTCGGCGGCTGTCTCGCGCCCGATACCGGACTGTTTGAACCCGCCGAAAGGCTGTCCGGCAGGGAACTCGTTGTAGGTGTTGACCCAGATGTTCCCGGCCTCGATGTCCTCTGCGGTCCGGTGAGCCGTCGACAGGTCGTTCGTGAGTACGCCGGCTGCCAGTCCGTACTCCACGTCGTTGGCCCGCTCGATCATCTCGTCGTAGTCGCTCCACTCGAAGACCGTTTCGACGGGACCGAAGATCTCCTCCTGGACGGCCTTGTTGTCGTGGTCGATGTTGTCGATGACCGTCGGACTGACGAAACATCCCTCCGACAGGGCATCGTCGTCCGGCGTGTCACCGCCGGTGAGTATCTCTGCACCCGAGTCTCTGGCTTCCCGGATGTAATCCAGGGTCCGGTCGCGCTGGTCCTGGCTGACTTTCGGGCCCAGCGTGGTCGAATCGAGCAGCGGGTCACCCATCTGGAGACCGCGGACCTCGTCGACGAATGCCTCGAGGAACTCCGATTTGACGTCCTCGTGGACGAACAACCGGGTGCCGGCACAGCAGCACTCGCCGGTGTTGTGGAACATCCCGACGCGGGCGACCTCCGCTGCGGTGTCCACGTCGGCGTCGGCGTGTACGACGACAGGACTCTTGCCGCCGAGTTCGAGCGAAATGTCGGTGATGTTGTCTGCGGCGTTTTTCATCACGCCGCGGCCCACCTCGGTCGACCCCGTAAACGCGAGTTTCCTGATGTCGGGGTGTCGCGACAGGGGTTCGCCGGCTTCGGGACCGAAGCCGGTGACGACGTTGACGGCGCCGTCCGGCAGCACGTCGTCGACCTCGCGCATCAGTTCCAGTACGCTCAACGGCGTTTGCTCGGCCGGCTTGAGGACGACCGCGTTGCCGGCAGCCAGGGCTGGTGCGAGTTTCCACGCCGCCATCAACAGCGGGAAGTTCCAGGGGATGATCTGGCCGACGACCCCGTACGGCTCCCGGATCGTCTGGATGTGATTGTCCGACGTAGAGGGAACCGTCCGTCCTTCCTCCGCTCGAACGGCGCCAGCGAAGTATCGAAAGTGGTCGACGACGAGTTCGATGTCGATGCGGGCCTCGCTCACTGGCTTCCCGTTGTCGAGCGTCTCGATCGTGACGAAGTCCTCCGACCGAGCCTCGATGCGGTCGGCGATAGTCTCCAGCACGCGCTGGCGGTCGGCAGCGGAGTAGTCCTGCCACCGGTTTCTGTACCCCTCCCACGCGGCGTCGACGGCTCGGTCGATGTCGGCTTCGTTCCCGGCCTGTACCTCTGCGAGCACCTCGTTCGTGGTCGGGTCGCGGGTCGCGAACGTCTCGCCCGAACTGCTCTCGACCCACTCACCGCCGATGTAGTGTTTCCCCGCCTGGTCCGGGATCAGTTCGTCTCTGGCATCCCTGTGGCGTCGTTTGACGTCGCTCGGATCGTCTGCCGACGGTTTCGAGTCAGTTGACATGCAGTACCACATCACAGTACTACGCCCTTAATTGTTTCTTAAAATACATGACATTACAATCTTGAAGCGGCCTTATAGATTACAATGTACACCCAGATGCCTGTTTGCCGGGCCACAGACCGGTCAGCGGTCGATTCGCGGGTGTGTTCGGGAAATCGCCCGCTAGATGCGGTGACGTGAGACACCGTCGACTGACCGTGCACTGGGCCCCTGCTGTCGGATAGAACAGTTCACACCGCAACAGAAAACTGCTCGTCACCTGCAATCTTCGGCCGGAAGTGGCGAGAACGGGAATCCCGGTCTGCCGCTCAGGTGTCGGGGTCGAACGGGTTCCCCCATGATGTGACGTTTACTCGTCCTCGTCGCTAACTCTCCTCGTCTTCGTCGCCTGTTCAGAAACTTCGCTGGCGCTCGGTTTCAGAAATTCGATAGACTCGCTACGCTCGTCTATCGTGCTCAGGACGAGGATTCCCCTTCTTCTTCCTCGTCGACGTCTTCGAAGTCGGCGTCGACGTACTCCTCGTCGGCACCGCCGGCACCCGCCGCACCAGCGCCGCCAGGTCCGGCACCACCGGGACCGGCACCGCCCATGCCGCCGGGGCCAGCGCCGGCAGCACCGGCGCCACCCGCGCCTTCGGCGGCCTGGTGGGCCTGCTGCTGGTAGACCTGCTTGCCGATCTCCTGGAGTTCCTCGGCCAGTTCCTCGGTGGCGTCCTCGATCTCCTCCTTCGTGGCGTCCTCGTCCTCGAGAACGTCCTCCAGGTCCTCGATAGCGGCCTCGATGTCCTCGCGGAGGTCGTCGTCGACCTGCTCTTCGTTCTCGTCGAGCAGGGTCCGGGCACGCTGGACCGTCGAGTCGGCCTGGTTCCGGGCCTCGATGCGCTCGCGACGCTTCTCGTCTTCCTCGGCGTGCTCCTCGGCTTCTTCCTGCATCTGCTCGATCTGTTCGTCCGAGAGGCCGGCGCCGCCCTCGATAGTGATGTCCTCCTGGTTTCCGGAGCCTTTGTCCTCGGCGCTAACGTTGACGATGCCGTTCTCGTCGAGCGAGAACGTCACCTCGATCTGGGGGACGCCGGCGGGACTCGGCGGAATGCCGGTGAGAGCGAACTCGCCGAGGAGTTCGTTCTTCTCTGCGATCTCCCGCTCACCCTGGAAGACGCGGATCTGGACCTGCGTCTGGTTGTCCTGGGCGGTCGTGAAGATCTTCGACTCCTCGGTCGG
>CAZGAX010000009.1:0-50059 GCA_964523745.1 uncultured Halobacteriales archaeon
TGCACACCCACCTCTCGCTGTTCACCGAGGACGGCGAGAACGCCTTCCACGACGATGACGACGAGTTCAACCTCTCGCCGACCGCGAAGTCGTTCCTGGCGGGCATCCTGGACCACGCCCAGGCCATCACGGCCGTCGCGAACCCGACCGTCAACAGCTACAAGCGGCTCGTTCCGGGCTACGAGGCCCCGGTGTACGTCGCCTGGTCGGACGTGAATCGGTCGGCGCTCGTTCGGAAGCCCGCCGCTCGGGTTCCGGCCGCCAGCCGCGTCGAGTTGCGCTCGCCGGACCCGTCGTGTAACCCCTACCTCGCCCTGGCGGTGATGCTCCGGGCCGGTCTCGACGGCATCAAGCGCGACCTCGAGTGTCCGGCGCCGGTGCGGGAAAACATCTACGAGTTCGACGAGGAGACCCGCGACGAGTACGGCATCGACACGCTGCCGTCGAACCTCTCGGAGGCCGTCGACGCCCTGGAGGCCGACGAGGTGGTTTCGGACGCCCTCGGTCCGCACGTCGCCGAGAAGTTCGTCGAGGCAAAGCGCGCCGAGTTCAAGGAGTACCTCGTCGAGGTTTCCGAGTGGGAACTCGACCGGTACCTGGAGACGTTCTGAGACGGCACAGTTGGACCCGACCCGTACCGGCATCCGGCACCGCGCCTTCGACTGCCCGCTTTCACAGCACATGAGACGAACTGAACTGCGACACCGACGCGGCGCGGCCTGGCGTGAGAGGCCCGCGACGGCGATGCCGGAGGCGCGACGTGAGCTGGCACCTCACGGTCTCGGTGAGAGATACTCGCTCGAGCGGCGACGCCTCCACCGAAAGTGACGTTCCGGCGCGGGTCCGCGAATCCGGGCTGTGTGATTCGTTTCGTGTTTGCTGTCGTCGACGTGGGCTTGGTGTCGGCACTCTCGTTTTCGTGATTTCCTGGCTTTGAGGTTCGGTTGCTGCTTCAACTACCGCCACCGCTACGTCGGTGAAAGCCCTCGGCCCGCTGTTCTACGATTTTGTTCCTGCTATCGCGACCGCCACCGCAACGGCGAAGAAAGCCCTCGGCCCGCTGGCGGTCGGAGTCGTTCGAAAGGCGCCTCCGGCGTCTCTCGAACCAAGCCGGATATTCTCGGTCGCTACGCTCCCTCGGATAGTGCCGGCTCTCCGACTCCTCTCGCTTCGCTCGACGCCACCGCGCCTCGCCCTTTCATTCCGCCAGGACGTGGTTTGTGCCCGCGTCGTAGCTTGGTAGTTGTTTGGTCACGAGGACCGCCGGCGGTTGGCGCGCGGGAGCTTCCGACCGAGCGGTGCGAGGCTCGACCGGAGGGAGGGCCTCGCACGGGCGAACGGGGAGTGAAACGACCCGTGAGCCAGCGAGGGGGGAAGCGACTCGCGCGAGGGACGACTGAACGAGCGAAGCGAGTGAAGGAGTCGGCTGGGGAGGTGAGTGGTACGGTGCGGCTGCGGTGTAGTCCTGGAGGACTGAAAGGGCGAACCTCGCGTGACGGCGAAGCCGTCACGTTATAGGTGGGCGGCTTCGCCGACCACCCGGTCGCGTTCACTGTAGTCGTTCCGTCGGCCCTACCCGAGCGAAGTCGTTCGAAAGAGCGCTACGCGCTCTTTCGTGATGACGAGAGACGCCGACGGCGTCTCTCGAACCACGAGGGTATCCGACGGAACGACCGCGAGCGAGGTGAGGGCTTTCGTAGCCGCGCTGTAGCGGTTTCGACACCGACGCATGCCTCAGACTAAGAATAGATGAACACATGAACAGATGTTCAGGTATCCAATCAGCGAAGCGCTGTCTGCAGGATACGTCCCAGGTCCAGAAACGCGAAGAACAGCCCGACGTCGAGCGAAAGGAGCCCTACTCGGGACCACCAGGGTACCGACCAACCCCATCCACAGTCGAGAGCGGTCGTGGCCCATCCACGGCACCGGTCGCCGGATGCGGCCCCTCTGTCCCACCGAGCGCCGCCGCGATCGTCTCGCGAATCTCCACGACGTCCCCGACGACCGTCACGGCCGGCGGCTCGATAGCGGCCTCGTCAGCCCGCTCGACGATCGTCCCGAGCGTCCCGGTGATGACCCGCTCGTCGGGAAGCGTCCCCCGCTCGACCATGGCTGCCGGCGTCTCCTCTGCCAGACCCTCAGCCCGCAGAGCTTCGACGTTGTCCGGAAGCCGACTGACGCCCATCAAGATGACGAGCGTCCCACCGGCGTCGACGCTCCGGGCCAGCGCTCCCCAGTCGAGCGCACTTTCTGCCTTCGTAGGATCCTCGTGCCCGGTGACGACGGTCAGGGAGGAGGCGTAGTCCCGGTGAGTGACAGGAATCCCAGCCACTCCGGGAGCAGCGACCGGACTCGTGATCCCCGGGACGACCTCCACGTCGATCCCCGCTCTGGCGAGATGCTCGGCTTCCTCCCCGCCACGGGCGAAGACGGTCGGGTCGCCGCCCTTCAGCCGGACGACGTCGTCGCCCTGGCGGGCTGCCTCGACGAGCAACCGATTGATCTCGGCCTGGGTGGTGCGCTCCCCGCCGGAGCGCTTGCCGACGTCCCGGATTCGGGCATCGTCTGGCAGCGTCTCCAGCAGGGCGTCGCCGACCAGCGCGTCGTGGAACACGGCGTCGGCCTCGTCGAGCAGCCGGCGGGCCTTGACGGTGAGGAGGTCCGGGTCACCCGGCCCTGCCCCGACCAGGGCCACGGTCCCGGGGCTGCCGGCCCTCGGGCTGCCGGGCCCCGCAGGTGGCTCAGTCATCGCCGGTGGCTGGGGCGCCGGCAGCGATGTTCTGGCCGTCCGGCGTCGGGTCCTCGTGGCTGTCGGTCACGAGCCAGTACGCGCCGCCCATCAGCAACATCCCGCTGACGACGTTGCCCAGCGTGACGAACACGAGGTTGTGGACCATGCCCGACCACGAGACCTCGGCGCCGTGGGGCAGGAGGTTCGCCAGCGTCAGGAGGGTCATGTTGGCGACGCTGTGCTCGTACCCCGAGCCGATGAAGGCGAGCAGACACCACCAGACCATCAGTAGTCTGGCGATCTCGTTGTCCATCTTGAACCAGCTCCAGACCGCCAGGACGACCAGCCAGTTACAGAGAATCGCCCGGAAGAACAGCGTGTCTCCCGAGGCGTTCATCTTCGAGGCGGCGACGTCGAGCACGAGGCTCGGGTCGACGGCGAACGAGCCGGCACCGAAGGCGAGTCCCGCCACGAGCGCCGACCCCACGAGATTGCCGAGCCACGACCAGCCCCAGACCCTGGCGAGGGCGCCCCACGACGACCGGTCGCGGAGCGCTCCGACGGTCATGATCATAGTGTTCCCCGTAAAGAGGTCCGAGCCGGCAGCGAGCACGAGACTGAGCGCTACCCCGAAAGTACTGGCCATCACCAGCCCCGTGAACGGCGAGCCGGCCGCCGCGAGCGGGGTGCCGATCGCGAAGATGAGGACGATCCCCAGGCCGACGTAGGCGCCGGCCATCGCCGAGTGGACGAGGTACGCCCCGAGTTTGTTCGTCGCGAGCTGTGCTTTCGTCTCCGCTGCGTTGCCGATGTCTTCGAGCGTGTCCTGGTACATTCGTGTCTCCTGTGGTGGGTCGCGTAGTGGTGAATCGCTGTGGCGAATCGGAGAGGTGATTCGCGGTGATGATTCGCGGTGCTGTCGTGGGTCGGGACGCGTCCGTTCTGACTCCGTAGTGGCCGTTTCGTCCGTCTATCGTCCCTCCCTGTCCGGGTCGTGGGCCGACTCGAGGTCGTCGGCGGCCACCCGCAACTCGGCCGCCAGGGTGCGGGCCTGGTCCGGCGACAGTCTGACGCGGTCGGCGTGGGCGTCGACGTTGTCCAGGTCGTCCGGGTCGAGTTCGAGCGCCAGACTGACTGCCTCCCCGTCGGGCGTCACGTCCATCACGGCGACCGCGTCGTCGCTCCAGTCCGGGCCCAGCGCCCTGGCCTCCACGTAGTCGAACGTCGTGTGGGCGGTGACGTCCGTGATCCGGCGGTGCATGGTCAGTCGTCCGAGGTCATCGGCGTCCCGTCGGGCTTCGTCGGCGCCGGGCTCGGTCCCTCGGCGAAGGGATACCACGACTGCTTGGCGTCGTAGAGGCAGGGGTCCTCGTAGTCGGTCTCCTCGGGCTCGGCGACCTCGACCAGCGTCTCCTCGCCGGTCTCCTCGACCCACTCTCGGAACGGCTGGCCGGGCTCTCGCATCGCGGCGAACGCCTCGAACAGGTTCTTCAGCAGTCCCGGCACCTCGTCGGCCGGAACGCGCTGGCGAATCCACTCGACGAACTCGGGTCTGGTCCCGAGCCCGCCGCCGACGCCGACGTCAAGCGCCTCGACCATCTCGCCGTTTTTCCTGGCGCGCATCCCCTGGAGGCCGACGTCGCCGACCATCGCCTGGCCGCAGTCGGCGGTGCAGCCCGAGTAGTGGATCTTCAACTGCTCGACGTCCGGCGGCAGTTCGACGTTGCGTCGGAGCCAGCGCAGCATGGCCGCCATCCGGGCTTTCGTCTCGGTGAGGGCGAGCCCACAGAACTCCGTCCCGGTGCAGGCCTGGGCGCCCCGGACGAACGGGTCCGGCTCTGGCCGGTGAGTGTCCAGGAGTGGCTCGGTGAGCAGATCCGCCACGTTCTCGTCCGGAACGTCCATGATGAGGGGGTTCTGCCGGCGAGTGAGCCGAACTTCGCCGGAGCCGTACTCGTTGGCGAGGTCCGCCAGCGCAATCGTCTCCTTGGCGGTGAGCCGCCCCACGGGAACGCTCAGGCCGACGTAGTTCAGGCCGTCGCGCTGCTGGTAGACCCCGACGTGGTCGTGGGGGCCGTCCTCGCCCGGCCGGCCGGCGTTGTAGGTGTAGTCCTCGCGGAAGTGGGTTCCCGCCGACTCGGGCTCGAAGGACAGCCGGTCGACCAGGTCCTCGCGAACGGCGTCGGTGCCGCGCTCGTCGACGTAGAACCGGGCCCGGTTTTTCGCCCGATTCTCCCGGTTGCCCGTCTCGTGGTACAGTTCGACGAACTCCCGTACCGTTTCGACTGCCTTCTCGACGGGAACGAACAGGTCCAGCGACCTGGCTCGGCGCGGTTCGCGGTTGCCGAGGCCGCCGCCGACCCTGACGTTGAAGCCCTTGCGTTTGCTCCCGTCTCCCGACGTTCCGCCGCCGTCTTCCTTGTAGGCGGGCTCCAGGCCGACGTCGTTGATGGCGTCCATCGCACAGCCCTGCTTGCAGCCGGAGACGGAGATGTTGAACTTCCGGGGCATGCTACAGAGGTCGTCGTCACCACGGACCGTCTCCTGGACCTCCTCGAGGATGGGGCGGCTCTCGACGAACTCCTCGGCCTTGCCGGCGACCGGACAGCCCGAGACGTTCCGCATCGTGTCCCCGCCGGCCGACCGGGTGGTGATGCCGACGCCCTCCAGTTTCTCCCAGATAGATGGCACGTCCTCCAGTTTGAGCCAGTGGATCTGGACGGACTGGCGCGTCGTGAAGTCTATCCAGGCGTCGCCGAACTCCGGATTGGACACCGGGCCCGTCGCGTAGTCCCGGGCCACTTCGCCGATGGCCCGGAGCTGGCCCGGTTCCAGGACGCCCCCGCAGTTGGTCAGGCGCATCATGAAGTAGCTCTCCTGGCCCGAGCGCTGGTGGAAGACGCCCCAGAACTTGAACCGGCTGAACCACGCCTCGCGTTCGTCCTCCGGGATGGAGTCCCAGCCCTCCTCGGCGAATTCCAGCAGCTTCTCCCTGACCTCGTCGCCGTACAGTTCGTCCTTGATCGCTTCCTTATCTGCCACGGTCGACACCTCCAGTATTGGGCTTCCGTTCTATTTTTTCGGTCATATCTAGTCTTACGTCCAGTGATTCACTTTGTTGGTATACTTCCAGGCATATATAACGCTGACCGTTGACATAAGTCCAAAATTTAGTGTGTTGTGTGGACGTTCCGGCGGTCCTAGGTCGTATGCAACGAATATAAGGCGATATTTCGTTCAGAAATCTCGGGAAGAATCGTCCTATTGTACACTTTTCGACGGAGTCTCGGTCCGTCGGCAGTAGTGTCGTCCCTGCTTCGTCGGCAAACGTGCAGGTGTCGGTGCGCGCCAGACCGCCGGTTTCAGGCGCCAAAGACGGGTGTACCGAGGGTAGCGCGAATCGAGACACGGGGAGTCGGCGGGCACGACCCGACAGCGTGGGCCGGTCCGAGAGCGAGGGGCCCCTACAGCGTGGACCGGTCCGACGTCGCTCGTCACCCGGAGTGCCGGAAACCGTGTTCGTACCCCAACCTGTCGCGTTCTCATATCAACCTCTGGATGCATGTGAATGGAAGCCAAGGAACACGTATGACCGAGTGCGATGGAGGCAGACCCCGGGGCGACCGCGTCAGGTCTCGCCGGCAGGTCCTCGCCGCGACGGCGAGTGCCGCCAGTCTCGTCGGACTCGCCGGGTGTGGTGGCGGGTCAGGAGACGGCGGAAGTACGACGCCGACGCCGAGCAAGTACGCCAACTATCCGGTTACCGGCGACACGGTGAAGATCGGCGCAGCCATCCCGCAGACCGGCGAACACAGCCAGGAGGGCGAGCAGTTGCTGGCCGGCTACAGGCTGGCGGCCCGAAACGTCAACGACGGTGTCGGACTGGCGGGCGAGAAAGCCTTCAGTGCGATCAGTAGCGGACTCCGGGGCCGGGACGTCGAACTGGTGGTCGAGAACACCGACTCCTCGGCGGAGGGGGCCCGCTCGGCCGCCAACGCCCTCATCGAGGAGGGTGCAATCGCGCTGGTGGGCGGCGCCTCGAACGCCGAGGCGGCCGCCGTCCACGACGTCGCCGACGAGGAGAACATCGTCAACATGGTCGGATTCGCCCCCGGCAACGCCATCGGCGGCGAGGACTGTAGCCTGTACGGCTTCCAGGAGATGTACAACGCCATCATGACGGCACAGGCGCTCAGACCCGTCCTTATCGAGGAGTTCGGCGACCAGCAGAACTTCGCACAGCTCCACCCCGAGTCGAGCGTCGGCAAGGATTTCGCGGCGGCGATGCACGACCAGATGTCCAACGAAGCCAACTGGTTCCCGCTCACTGCGGAGTCGACCAAGGTCGGCACGAAGAACTTCGAAGGGCCGATCCAGGCCGCGCTGGACCGCGACCCGGCGGTCCTCGTGCTCAACTACTACGGCCTGTCGGGGGCGCTCGTCCTCCAGCAGGCCAGGGAGGTCGTACCCGACGACGTCGGGATCACCGTTCCCCTGATGAACCGGCCGATGGCCCGGGTCGCCGAAGGTGCTCTGGCGGACGTCGTCGGTACGGTTACCTGGGACGTCACCATCGACAGTGAGATATCCACCCTGTTTCGCGACGCCTGGAAATCGGCGGGGTTCACCCAGGAGAAAGACCGCCTGTCAGAACCGGGCGGGCTCGGCCACCTGGCGTACTTCCAGTTCCTCCAGTACGCCGCCGCCGTCGAACGCGCCGGCACGTTCGACCCCATGACCGTCATCGACCGGATTCACAACTACAAGTACGACGTGGGCCTGGGCGAACAGAAGATGCGCAAGTGCGACCACCAGGCGGTGCGCCCCGTGCCGGTCGTCCGGGGTCGCACGGCAGACGAACAGGCCTTCTCGCGGTACTTCGAGGTCATCGACGTCCGGGCCGATGGGGTCGGCTACGGCTGTACCGACCCGCCGGCCGAGAACTGCTACGTCCGGAACAGGGGCTGAGACGGGCAGCTCTCGACCGACGGCCACGCCGGTCGCGGACCCCCTGCGACCGAGCACCGCCCCGTTCGACCGCACGAGACCCGCGTGTTGGCGACTTATTCTGTCCAAACCATTATATAACCGTAAGCGGTATGGGCGAAGCCAGTAAGGAGAACTATGACTGGCAACGAGGTGAGGGCCGCCTCTGGTGGGAGGCTGCGGTCACGACGACAGGTGCTGGCCGCGACGGCCGGCGCCGCCGGGACGGTCGGACTCGCGGGCTGTAGCGGTCAGTCCGGAGACGGCGGAGGTACGACGCCGACGCCGACCAGCAAGTACGCCAACTACCCGGTTTCCGGCGACACGGCGAAGATCGGGGTCGCCATCCCGCAGACCGGCGAACACAGCCAGGAGGGCGAACAGCTGCTGGCTGGCTACAAGCTCGCGGCACAGAATATCAACGAGGGCTCCGGCGTCGCCGGCATGGGGGCGTTCGGGTCGCTGAGTGGTCGCCTCCGTGGCATGGAAGTCGAACTCGTCGTCGAGAACACCGACTCGTCTGCCGAAGGGGCTCGCAAGGCGGCCACCGATCTGGTCGACGAGGGCGTCATCGCGCTGGTGGGCGGCGCCTCGAACGCCGAGGCGGCCGCCATTCACGACGTCGCCGACGAGGAGAAAATCATCAACATGGTCGGGTTCGCCCCCGGCAACGCCATCAGCGGCGAGGACTGCAGCCTGTTCGGGTTCCAGGAGATGTTCAACGCCAAGATGGCGGCACAAGCCCTTGGTCCCGTCCTCGTTAGGAAACTAGGCGACCGGCTCAATCTCGCCCAGCTACGGCCGGAGTCGTCGGTCGGGAAGGACTTCTCGGCGTCGATGCGGAGGGAGATGACGAACAACGCCGACTGGTTCCCGCTGACCGTCGAGGAAACCAAGGTCGGCACGAAAAGCTTCGAGGGGCCGCTCCAGGCGGCGCTCGACCGCGATCCGGACGTGCTCGTGCTCAACTACTACGGGCTGAGCGGCGCACTCGTACTCGAGGAGGCACAGGAACTGGCCCCGGACGACGTCGACATCGTCGTGCCCCTGATGACCCGGCCGATGACCCGAAACGCCGACGGGGCCCTGGAGGATGTCCTCGGCACCGTCAACTGGAACATCTCCATCAACAACAAGATGTCGAACATATTCCAGTACACCTGGGGGAAGGCTTCGTTCACCCAGGAATCTGACCTGCTCTCGGAGCCCGCCGGGATCGCTCACCTGGCGTACTTCCAGTTCCTCCAGTACGCCGCCGCCGTCGAACGCGCCGGCACGTTCAAGCCACCGGCCGTGATCGACCAGATCCACAACCACGAGTACGACATCGGTCTGGGCCGGGAGACGATGCGCAAGTGCGACCACCAGGCGATGCGCCCCGTGCCGGTCGTCCGGGGCCATGCCGAAGACGAGCAGGCGTTCTCCCGATACGTCGAGATCATCGAAATGCGCTCCGAAGGTATCGGCTACAGTTGTACCGACCCGCCGGCCAAGAACTGCTACGTCCGGAACAGGGGTTGAAACGGGGTGCTCCCGGTCGACGGCCGGGCCGGTCGCTGACCGCCTGCGGTCGAACGGGGCGGCATTCGACCGCACGAGACCCGCCGTGTCGGCGTTTTATTCTGTCCAAACCATTATATAACCGTAAGCGGTATGGACGAAGCCAGTAAGGAGAAAGTATGACTGGCAACGAGGAGAGCGCCGCCTCTGGTGGGAGGCTGCGGTCACGACGACAGGTGCTGGCAGCGACAGCCGGCGCCGCCGGGGCGGTCGGGCTCGCGGGCTGTAGCGGTCAGTCCGGAGACGGCGGAAGTACGACGCCGACGCCGTCGAGCAAGTACGCCAACTATCCGGTTACCGGCGACACGGTGAAGATCGGCGCGGCCATCCCGCAGACCGGCGAACACAGCCAGGAGGGCGAACAGCTCCTGGCGGGGTACGAACTGGCAGTCCAGAATGTCAACGAGGGGAGCGGGCTGGCCGGCAAGTTCGCCTTCAAAGCACTGGGCGGCGAACTCCAGGGTGACCAGGTCGAACTGGTGGTCGAGAACACCGACTCCACGGCCGAAGGGGCTCGCAAGGCGGCCACCGACCTGGTCGACGAGGGCGCCATCGCGCTGGTGGGCGGCGCCTCGAACACCGAGGCGGCCGCCATTCACGACGTGGCCGACGAGGAGAGCGTCATCAACATGGTCGGGTTCGCCCCCGGCAACGCCATCGGCGGCGAGGACTGCAGCCTGTACGGCTTCCAGGAACTGTTCAACGCGAAGATGGCCGCGAAGGCCCTCAGACCCATCCTCGTAGACGAGATAGGCGAGAAGAAGAACCTCGCACAGCTGTACCCCGAATCGAGCGTCGGCGAAGACTTCGCCGCGATGATGCGCAACCAGATGACGAACGTGGCCAGCTGGTTCCCGCTAACGGCCGAGCCGACCAAGGTCGGGACGAAGGACTTCGAGGGCCCGATCCAGGCCGCGCTGGACCGCGACCCGGACGTCCTCATACTCAACTACTACGGCCTGTCGGGGGCGCTCGCACTGCAACAGGCCAACGAACTGGCGTCCACGGACGTCGACATCGTCGTGCCGCTGATGAACCGGCCGATGGCCCGCAACGCCGATACCGCACTCCACGGCGTCATCGGCACGGTCGCCTGGGACGTCACCATCGACACCGAGATATCGAACGCGTTCGCAGACACCTGGACCAGCGCCGGGTTCGCCCAGGAGAAGAAGGTCCTGGCCGAGCCGAGCGGACTCGGCCACCTGGCGTACTTCCAGCTCCTGCAGTACGCCGCCGCCGTCGAACGGGTCGGGACGTTCGAACCGCCGGAAGTCATCAGCGAACTCAGCGGGTACCCCTACGACACCGGCCTGGGCGGCTCGACGATGCGCAAGTGTGACCACCAGGCGATGCGACCGGTGCCGGTCGTCCGGGGCCGGTCCAAGAGCGACCAGTCCTACTCGCGGTACTTCGACGTGCTCGAACTCCGGTCGCACACCATTTACTATCCCTGTTCCGAAGCGCCGGCGAAGAACTGTTACATCCAGCAAGGGTAACGCGTTAGCTTCTTTCGGCCCCGCTTCGAAGACGCCTCTATGAACCACGAGCAGTCGCGGTCGCTGTACGACCGGGCCCTGAGCGTGCTGCCCGGTGGCGTCAACTCGTCAGTCAGGGCGGTCCACCCGTTTCCCTTCTTCGCACGGCGCGGCGACGGCGGCCACCTGATCGACGCCGACGGCAACCGGTACCTGGATTTCGTGATGGGGTACGGTCCGCTCCTCCTGGGCCACGACCTGCCCGACGACGTCCAGGCGGCCATCCAGCAGCGGGCCAGCGAGGGGCCGATGTACGGCGCTCCCACGGAGGTCGAGGTCGAACTCGCGGAGTTCGTCACCCGACACGTCCCGAGCGTCGAGATGGTCCGGTTCGTCAACTCCGGGACGGAAGCGACCGTTTCGGCCGTCCGGCTCGCCCGGGGGTACACCGGCCGGGACAAGGTAGTGGTCATGCAGGGCGGCTACCACGGCGCCCAGGAGACCACGCTCGTCGAAGGCGAGGACGACCACACCCGGCCCGGCTCGCCCGGCATCCCCGCCAGCTTCGCCGAGCACACCATAGCCGTGCCGTTCAACGACGAAGCAGCAATCGACCGCGTCTTCGAGGAACACGGCGACGACGTCGCGGCCGTCCTCACCGAACCGATCCTGGGCAACTACGGCATCGTCGAACCGGACGACGGCTACCACGACCACCTCAGGGACGTCACCGAAGCTCACGACGCACTCCTCGTCTTCGACGAGGTCATCACCGGCTTCAGAGTGGGTGGGCTCCAGTGCGCGCAAGGAAAGTTCGACGTCGACCCGGACCTCACGACGTTCGGCAAGATCGTCGGCGGTGGCTTCCCGGTCGGCGCAATCGGCGGAAAGGCAGAGATCGTCGAGGAGTTCACTCCCGCGGGCGACGTCTTCCAGTCGGGCACCTTCTCTGGCCATCCCGTCACGATGGCGGCCGGCCTCGCCACGCTGGAGTACGCCGCCGAGCACGACGTCTGGGACCACGTGAACGACCTGGGTGCACAGCTCAGAAGCGGGCTCGAAGACGTCGTGGCCGACCAGGCACCCAATTATTCCGTCGTCGGCACCGACTCGATGTTCAAGGTCGTCTTCACGAGAGAGGGTGCCGGGCCGCCGAAGAACGGGAGAGACGTCAAGCAGGCAGAGACCGAGCGCTGGGAGCGGCTGTTCTGGCCGGCGATGAAAGAGCGGGGCATCTTCCTGACCCCGAACCAGTTCGAGAGCCAGTTCGTCTGTGCGGCCCACACCGAGGAGGACGTCGAGGAGACGCTGGCCGCCTACCAGGACGCCCTGTGACCGGAGGTTCCGATGCCCGCTGACGACGACATCTCGCTAGACGAGAAGCGCGTCTTCGGCGAAAAGCGCGACGAGAGCGTCGCCTACGTAGGCAGCGACGTCGGCCTCACGAGAGTGACGGTCTCGGGCGACCAGGTCGGGCGGTTCTCGCTGGAGTACCGCGACGCCGTGACTGACGTGGCAGGCCAGGCCGGCCGGTTACTCGTCGCCACGGAGAAAGACGTGCTGGTGGGGACCGGCGAGGGCTTCGAGCCCACGGACTTCGGGCCGGCAGACGCCGTCGGCATCGACGGCGGGACGCCCATCGCGGCGAGTCCAGAGGGAAACATTGCCCGGCTAGTCGGTGACGACTGGGAGACGCTCGGTGAGATCAGCGACGTCCGGGCCATCGACGGGTCGTACGTCGCAGCGGCGGCCGGCCTGGCGAGCATCGTCGACGACGACCTGCACCACGTCGGCCTCGACGACGTGAACGACGTTGCTGCTGCCGGGCCGTTCGCCGCGACGGGGGCTGGCCTCTTTTCCGGTAGCGAGGGCTGGGTCGTCGACCTGCAGGGGCCGTTCCGGGTCGTCGCGGCGACCGCCGACCGGGCCCACGCCGTCGGCGACGACCACTGGGTGCGGCGGGGCGGCGAGTGGGTGACGACGACAGTGCCAGCGGACGAGCCGGTGGTCGACGTGGCCTTCGGCGAGGGGACCTACGCCGTGACGGAGTCAGGGACCTTCCTGGTCGAGGCCGAGTCGGCGGTGACGGCCGACGGGGCCGGTGGCTGGCGGTCGAGGGCGCTCGGCGTCGGGACTGTGACCGGGCTGGCTGTTCCGTGAGACGCTCGTTTTATCGATAGTTCCCACTACGGCGGTAGAAACACTGGGCGCATTGTGGGGCCAGAAATCACTATCGGATGCATATGGCGAGCGAAGCGAGCCGTTTCACCGGTCGCGATGGAACGAAGTGACCGAGCGACCGGCCGTTTTTCGCCCACGTTTTTCAAGGAGAGCGAGGCGGCTTCGCCGCCTCCGTGTCCGAGCCCGGGCTGAAGACCCGGGCTCGCGGTTCTGAGCGAGCCGAAGGCGAGCGAAAGAACCCGACGCAGAAAAAGGTGGATCCGAAACATGGTTTAGTTCGGCCAGCGAGCCGTCGCACATGATAGTAGCCGGGGCGGCCAGCCAGGCACTCGCCGCCGCACTCGCCGCCGAGACCAACCACGACCTCGGCCACGTCGAGTTCGAGCGGTTCCCCGACGGCGAGGGGATCGTCCGCGTCCCGGACGACCTCGACGACGCCGTCGTCGTGGCCTCGACGGTCTCGGACGAATCCCTCGTCCAGGTGTTGCAGCTCCAGGACGCCGTCCGCGAGGCCGGCGCGGAACGAATTACCACGATCCTCCCCTACATGGGCTACGCCCGGCAGGACAGGGCCTTCGAGGCGGGCGAGCCGGTCTCGGCCCGCGCCGTCGCCCGGGCCATCTCCACCGGAACCGACCGGGTGCTGACCGTCGACCCACACGAGGACGCCGTCTGTGACTTCTTCGACGTCCCCGCAGAGCCGGTCGATGCCGCTGGGCGACTCGCCGAACCCCTCCCAGCGGACCTCGCCGACCCGGTCTTCCTCTCGCCGGACGACGGCGCGGTCGAGTTGGCCGAGGCCGCCCGGGACGCCTACGGCACCGGCGCCGTCGACTACTTCGAGAAGACGCGGCTCTCGGGCACCGAGGTCGAGATCGAGCCCCGGGACGCCGCCGTCGAGGGCCGCGACGTCGTCCTCGTCGACGACATCGTCGCCACCGGCGGGACGATGAGCCAGGCCGTCGAAGTTCTCGCCGAGCGTGGCACTGCCAGCACCTACGTCACCTGCGTCCACCCGCTGCTCGTCGGCAACGCCCGGCTGAAGCTCGAACGCGCCGGCGTCGAGGCCGTCTACGGCACCGACACCATCGAACGGTCCGTCAGTGCGGTCTCCGTCGCGCCGGTGCTGGCCGACCGGCTGGACTGAGACCGGTCGCCACGCCGGGGCGGACGGCCTCCGGCGACGTGTCAACGAGTTTTTAGGGCAGCCTAAAATCGAAGCCTTTACCACGGGATTAGGCCAGCCTAAACCATATGGACGGTAGACAGACCGGAACGCGTCGTGACGTCCTCGGGTCGATCGGGGCCGTCGCGGCCGGCAGCATCGCACTGGCAGGCTGTGTCGGCGAATCGACAGAGGACGACCCGTCGAACGGCGACAGCGAGCCGACGGCGACGCCCGACGGCGGGGAGACGACGACGCCGAAATCGACGAGCTACGAGGTAACGATGGCGCCCGTCGGGAGCGTCACGTTCGAGTCGGTCCCCGAGTCCTGGAGCACGTACTTCCCGGGGTACGCCGAGATGGGCATCGCGCTGGGGCAGGCCGACGGACTGACGGCCGTGGGCAACGCCGGGCGGTTCCACGTCGACCACCTCGCCGAACTGGACGGCGTCTCGGTGAACAAGGACGAACTCACCCAGCTCATCGGCGACAGCGGCATCGACAAGGAACTCTACTACAGCCTGGGCAACGACGTCCACCTGACCGACCCGGAGTGGCTGACGAGCAACGACTTCTTCGGCCTCGCCTCGGACGACATCGACGAACTGACGAACAACGTCGGACCCTTCGTCGGGAACACGATCTTCCGCCGTACGGACGGCTGGCACGACTACCGCTACTACACGATGTACGAGGCCTTCGCGAAGGTAGCCCAGGTCTTCCAGCAGACAGACCGGTACGAGGCCTTCGCCAGCTTCCACGACGAGGTCCTGGCGACGGTCCAGGCGGACCTCCCACCGGCGACCGAGCGACCCAACGCGCTGCTGTGCTTCGCCGCCAGCAACGAACCCGAGAAGTTCTCGCCGTACCGGCTGACCGACAAGGGGACGAACAAGAAGCACTTCCGCGACCTGGGTATCGAAGACGCCCTCGCCGGGTCGGGCGTCGAGGGGCTCAGCGAGAGCAACCGGGGCAAGATCGACTACGAGACGATGCTCGAGGTCGACCCGGAGTACCTGTTCGTCCGCGGTCACGAGACGAAATCTGCCGAGAAATTCGCAGATACCGTCCTGGCCTTCATGAAAGAACACTCGGTCGCCTCGGAGTTGACGGCCGTCCAGAACGGGGACGTCTACCGCGGCGGCGCCATCTACCAGGGGCCGATCCGCCACCTGTTCCAGCTGGAACGCGTCGCGACGCAGGTCTACCCCGACGTGTACGACGGTAAGCTGTTCGACCGGGCGAAGCTGTCGGCCACCGTCCGGGGTGAGGCATGAGCCTGCGGGAGCGAGTACCATCGGGACTTCGTCGCCGGCGAGCGTCGGCCTGGGCCGGGCTGTACGCGGGGCTCGTCGGCGTTCCGGACGAGGACGACGGGGAACGAACGACGCGATGACGGACGAGCTCCCAGCCCGGGAGCGGGCCCGGCAGACTCGGTCCAGGGTCGAGGCCCTCGCGGTGGACGACGGGCCGTTCTTCGTGGCGTGTCGCACGTCCGGGTGTCGGCCGGAGCCGGTAACCGGCGCGACGTTCCCGACCGACGACGCCGCAGAGCGGGCATGCGAGGCGGCGACCGACTATCGCCGGGCGATCAGGGAGTTCGACCCGGCGCTCCCGAAGTACGACCTCGCCGTCTACGAGGCCGACGCCCCGACGCTGGACGTGATTCGGCGCCGGGAGTTCACGGACGAACGCCGTGCCAACGGGCTCCCGGCGGCCCGGGAAACCGTCACGGTCGCCGGCAGCGGCGCCGGCGAGTGGCTCCGCCTGACGGACGCCCCCCTCGTCCACGTCGCCGGCCGGGACCGCCCACTCGACGACGAAGTCGTCGGCCGCCAGCTCGACGCCAAACTCACCCAGCCCGGCGATTCGAGCCGATAAACTGCCTCCGTCTGCCGAATTTGACGAACGTCGAGTTTTAGGCGACACGAAAAAGTATCCGCTTGCTGATAACTTATAAGGGGGAGGAGCGCCTACGGACGAGTACGATGAGCGCACAGAAGATAGTCCGACAGGAAGCGGGAACCGTCGACGATAACCCAGTCCGTCTCGAGAAGGAGAAAGCCGAGCAGATCATCGACGCGCTGAACACCGACCTGGCCGACGCGTACGTCCTCTACCACCAGCTCCACAAGCACCACTGGAACGTCGAGGGCGCCGAGCACCTCGGCATCCACAAGTTCCTCCAGGAGGCCTACGAGGACGTCGAGGAGGCCGCAGACGACATCGCCGAGCGCCTCCAGGCCATCGGCGGCGTGCCCCACGCCAGCATGCCGGCGCTGACCGAGGCGGCCACCGTCGAGCCGGAAGACGAGGACGTCTACGACATCCGGACGTCCTTCGAGAACGACCTCGAGATGTACGGCGACATCATCGAGTCCTACCGCGACCACATCGAACTCGCGGAGGGGCTGGGCGACTACGCCACGGCCGAGATGCTCCGCGAGCAGCTGGAGGACATCGAGGAACACGTCCACGTCATCGACCACTACCTCCAAGACGACACGCTCGTCCAGTCGGACTGACTGGCACCCTCACTCGACGGCCGGTGCGTCCTCGTCGGTCCGCCCGGGAATCGCGACTTCGACCTCGAGCTCCGGCTCGCCTACCCCTTCGAAGTCGACCTCCAGTTCGACCGGCTCACCCGTCGCGAACGGCAGCGTCCACTCGTCGGTCGACAGCGTGAGGTCCTCGCCCGCCCGGAGTTGTTCGCCCAGGTCGACCAGGAACCGACCGGCCTCCTCGGCACTGAGCCGGTACTCCTGCTCGAAGTCGCGGCCCTCCCGAATGACTGTTCGATCGGTCGTCTCGTCGGAGGCAGTATCTGTCATTTCTATCAAATCAGCGTGGGACCTCGACCGTCAGGTCGCTCGCGATCCACCCGTCGGTGTTGTCGGATTCGAGAAACACTGCTTTTCCCGGACAGCTCTCGCAGACGGAAATGTCCGGGGCCGAGTCGGTAGTCGAGTCGGCGTCGACGACGCGCCCTGTCTGAGTTCCGGCAGCCATTACGAGCGTTTAGGCAAACCTAAAACAAAAAGGACTCGGTTCGCGGTCGGCGTCGACGACGCGTCGTGGCAGTCGTTCGGAAGATCGGCGCCGGGGGCTATCACCTTGCGGGCCGTCACCCGGTTCGGCCGTCGACGTCCTGGCGCGGCAGGAACAGCGGGGAGTCTCTGGGATCGACGCGGTCCTCGTCGTCCAGCAGCGTCTCGGCGAGACGGTCCGCGACCGACGAACTGACCGTGCCCACCAGGCGGAGGGCTTCAGTCTCGTAGGACTCGATGACGAGGACGTCCCGGAAGAACGTCGCCAGCGTGACGTACGATTCCAGCAGGTCCCTGGCGGTTGCTCGCCCCTCTTCGGTGAGTGCGACGCCCTCGTACGGTTCGTATTCCACGAGGCCGTCGGCGGCGAGGCGCTGGAGTTGCTCGGTGGTCGCGGCCGGCGACCGGTCGAGGACCGCCGCGACGTAGCCCGGACTGGTCGGCGGACCGTGGTGGCGCTCGGCGAGATAACAGACGAGCAGATAGCGCGGCCGCCCGGTCATCTCGACTGGCCCATCGGTCACACCCGCCTGACGAGGTGGTCGCGGACGGTTCGCTGGCAGTCGGCACAGGTCGAATCGAGCCGGACGAGGGTGGACAGCCCCGGATACTCGACCGGAAAGTCCTCGTAGAGGGAGGCAACCAGATCTCGCTGGCGGATGCCGGCCGACCCGTCGTGGCTCGTCGTCGTCCCGAGGACCGCCTGGCGGTCGTCGAGTCGGTTTCGACACCGTTCGCGATAGCTCGCCAGCGTTTCGTGGCGCTCCCGTAGCGCCGGAAAGCCCAGGGACGACAGCGGCGTCTCGTCGGCATCGGTCAGCCAGTTCGCCGTCTCGTCGACTGTCTCCCGCACGACCGCCAGACTGTCGGCCTCCCGTTCGAGGGCTCGCTGGAGCACGAGACACTCGGTCTGCCGGGACTCGACGGCCCCGAGCACCGACCGCTTGAGGTCCGGCGTCAGCGTCGCGCCGGTCGACGGCGCGAGGGCGACGGCGAGCGAATCGGAGAACTCGGCGCGAACCCCGGTCAGCAGCGACTCCTCGCCGGCGTCGGCGTACGGCTGCAGGGTTTCCGCGAAGGCCGTCCGGACCGCCCGACAGCCGCTCTCTGTCCCGGACTCGCCGTCGACGAGCGTCCCGCCACCGGCGCCCACGCCGGTCGCCTGCGACGGCCCGGTTTCGGGTGAGAGGTCGCCGACGCGGTCGGCAAAATCCGACAGTGCGCTTTGCTTCGCGTCGAGGGCCTCGAGTTCGGCCTGGACGCGGTCACGGGCCCGGTCGACGTGGGTTTCGACGGTCATGGTGTCTCCGTCTGGATTGGGGCGGTCGCCAGGCCGTCGGGCTCGGCCTCGCTGGCGAAGCCGAGCGTCAGTCGCCAGCCGTCGTCGACGGCGACGACCCGGACGGCGGTCGGTGCCCGGTGCTGCCGGCGGTAGTACTCGAGAACCACCGGCAACACCGGGAGTCGGCCGTGGTGTGCCGAGAGGGCGTACTCCGCCAGCCGAATCGTGACCGACCGGCCGTCGGCCGCCTCGTCGATGCTGGTGGACCGCTCGCCGGTCGCCGGACAGAGCATACCCAGCGCCTCGAGGTGGTCCAGCGTCGCGGCGACGGGCGACACCGTCGAGTCGGGCTTCGGCAGTCTCGCGACGGCGCCGTCGAGGACGTCGGCCTGCTCGGCCGGCGTCAGCGCGGCGTCGAGTTCCGTCGCGATGCTCTCGAGAAGGCGCAGACAGAGGTCGTCGGGGTCCGAGACCGTCTCCGCCAGGTCGAAGTAGGCGTCCATGACGGTCCGCTCGACGACGTCGTAGCCGGCCGACGAGAGCGACTCGAACACCGCAGCGGCGACGGTGTGACAGAACTCGATGCGGTCCCGCCGGTCCCCTGCGGGCGTCCCGTCGGTCACCGCCGGCTCGGTGATCGACCAGTCGGTCTCGGCCGTCTCGTCGGAGTGCGTCGTCGAGCCCGGCACCCCTTCGGTGGCCTCGCAGACGATGACGTCGTAACAGGGCACCCGAGGGTCGTATCGCCGGAGCGTCGCGCGGTAGTGTTCGGTCGCCCGGGCGGCCTGTCTGGCGGCCGTCCGGCCGAGGAATCGCTTGCCGTCCGCCGGGACCGGCCGCTCCCCGGTCCGCGCACAGACCAGGTAGTACCGGCCCTCGTCGTCGGCGAGGGCTTCGATCTGGCTCCTGAGTTCGACGAGTGTGGTGCCGACCATGGTTGGATCCGTGCCCAGGTCCGCTCAGACCTCCCCGTCGACGACGGCGGCGACCCGCCGGCGGTCGAACAGCCACTCGTCCTCGGGAACGTCCGGGTAGTGCTCGCCGTCCTCGTAGCCAGGCCACTCGCCGAAGACGTCCGGGTACAGTTGCTTGGCCCCCATCTCGAGCTGGAAGAGGTTCATGATGGGCCCCTGGTAGCGCATGCCGGCGGCGTACACCCGGTCGTTTTGCACCGCCTGTAGTCGGCTCCCGACCTCGTGGTTTTCCAGCGCCGACCGGGTCGTTGCCATGCTGCGATTCGGCGTGATCCCCCACAGGTGGAGGATGACGTCCGGGTCGGCCTCGAGCATCGTCTCGTAGTCGACGGTGCCCCAGAGATTCCCCCAGTCCTGTTCCGCGAAGGCGTCGTTCGCTCCGAGCGGCCGGGTGTCGGCCAGCCAGTAGCCCGGCTCGTTGAGGTGATAGGTGTAAAACGACTCGCCGTCTCCGGCGAGCGTGACGCGGACCGCGCTCGGCCGCTCTTCCTCGGGCGGCAGGTCGGCCCGGATAGTCGACACCAGGTCGGCGCGTACCTCGGCGAGCGCTTCGTACCGCCCCCGCTCCCGAAACACCTCGGCGACGTTCCCGAACAGCTCCCAGAGGTCGTAGTACTCGTAGTTCTCGTACCCGCTCGGTGCCGGGGCCCGCGTCCCGCTGTAGAAGTTGCCGAACCAGGGCGCGATCTGCGTGGCGACCTCTTCGACGTCGGACCGGCTCCAGTTGGATTGCGTCGAAGCCCAGGCGGGGTCGGCCAGGTGGACGTCGCTGTCGAGGCTGAACAGGAGTTCCTTCGGGAGGCCGTCGCTCAGCGGGTCGTCGAGGTCCTGCCAGTCGAAGGTCACCCCGTCGAGGTGGTGATAGAAGTGGTTCATCGTCGTCCCGGACATCTTCGGGATGTACACCGAGTTGACCGAATCGCCGTGACCCAGCGCGACGGCCATGTCGGCGTACTGCGGGAACACCGTGAAGACGCTCTCGGGGACGGCGTCGAACTCGACCTCGCCCATCGGCGACATCGACGCCGTGTACGACCCGTCGGCGGTCCCCGACTGTGCGGTCCCGGTCGACGTGGCCGTGGCCGCCTCGCCCGGCGTCGAGTCGCCAGCCTCGCCCCCGCTACAGCCCGCCAGAAGGCCGCCAGCGAGGGTTGTACCGCCTCCCACCACGAGGTCCCGCCGGGACATGCCCGTCGACGGCGACCGGGGTTCGCGGTCGGCCATCTTCAGACCACCCCGCTGACGATGGCCGCTACCTCGTCGCGGTCGAACAGCCACTCGTCCTCCGGAATCTCGGGATACGGCCCGCTCTCGTGTGTCGGCCACTCGCCGAACCGGTCCGGATAGAGCTGTTTCGCGGTCATCTCCAGCTGGAAGAGGTTGAGGACCGGCCCCTGGTAGCGGGCCCCCTGGGCGTAGACCCGGCCGTTCCGTACAGCCCTGATTTCGCTGCCGACCTCGTGATTCTCCAGGCCGCTTCTAATCGCCGGCATGTCGGTTCCGGGATGCATCCCACCCAGAGCGAAGATGACCTCGGGATTCGCGTCCAGCATCGTTTCCATGTCGACCTGAGTGGTGGAGTCGACGTCCTCGCCGAGGGCGTTCCGCGAGCCCAGCGGTCGGACGTGGGCCGCCAGGAAACCGGGCACGTCCGTCTTGTACACCCACGGACTCTCGATCTCGGTCATGCCGGCCATTACCGTCGTCGGCCGCTCGCTCCTCGGCGGGAGACCGGACCGGATCGTTTCGAGAAGGTCCGAGTGAATCGCCGCGAGAGCTTCGTACCGCTTCGTCTCGCGGAATACCTTCGCGACCTTCTCGAACATCTCCCAGAGCCCGTAGTACCGGTACTCGTCAGCCCACTCGTCCGGAGGCTTCTGATGGGTGTCGCTCAAGGAGTTACCGAACCACGGGGCGACGTTCTCGCGGACCTCTTCGATGTCGGCCATGTCCCAGCTATCCAGGGCGAAGACGCTCGCCGGGTCCGCGAGATGAACGTCGCTGTCCAGCGCGTACAGCTTCTCTTTGCTCGTCTCCCACGAGGAGTACAGCCCCGTCCAGTCGACCGACACGCCGTCGAGTCGCGGCGTGAACTGGTTCCAGAGCCGGTGATAGTAGTCGGGGGCGTGCAGGGCGTTGACGTCGTCACCGCGACCCAGTGCGAAGGCCATTCCGGCGAGGTGGGTCAGTCTGGTGAAGATCGATTCGGGCGGCTCGTCGAACTCGACTTCACCTGCAGGGGCCAGTTCGACCGTGTAGGACTCGTCTGTCGGCGTGGCCGTCCCGGTGTCTGCTGGCGTCTCCGTCGACCCGGATCCGGGCGTCGGCGTCTCGCCGTCGCCGCCGGCACAGCCCGCCAGCAGACCACCGCTCACCACCGTACCGCCGTACTTGATCGCGTCCCGGCGCGTCGGTACCTCCACTGTCGTGGAACGGCTTGCCATACGTTTTAGGCCGGCCTAAAACTACAAAGGTGCTTCGATCGTTTGGCCAGCCTAAAACCATCAGTTCCGGAGCTTCCTCCCCTTCCCTTACTCGTCGATGGCCCGGTGTGGCGCGATGTGCGGACCGGTGGGGCTCTCGCTGTCGACGTCGGCGTCGACCTGGAAGACGTCGGCGAGCAGTTCCTCGGTCACGACGTCGCGGGGTGGTCCCCAGTCGTACGGTTCGCCGTCGCACATCGCGACGAGGTTGTCGGCAAAGCGGGCGGCCTGCCCGATGTCGTGGAGGACGACGCCGACGGTGACGCCCGCTTCCTCGTTGAGCGTCCGGACGACCTCCATGACGCGGAGCTGGTGGTGCAGGTCGAGGAACGTCGTCGGCTCGTCCAGCAACAGGACGTCGGTGTCCTGGGCCAGCACCATCGCGATCCAGGCGAGCTGTTTCTGGCCGCCGCTCAAGTTGCTCATCTCGGTGTCCCGGAGGTGGTCGACGCCCGCCAGGTCGATGGCCCGGTCGACCGCCTCGCGGTCCGCGTCGGTCATCGACTCGAAGAAGCCACGGTGGGGGTACCGGCCGTGGTAGGCCAGGTCCTCCACCGTGATGGACTCGGGCGAGTCGTTTTCCTGGGACAGCAAGCCGAGTTCGCGGGCCAGTCGTTTGGCTTCGAATCCCTGGATGCGCTCGCCGTCCAGCCGTATCTGCCCGGCGTCGGGTTCGAGCTGGGCGGCCATCGCCTTCAGGAGCGTGCTCTTGCCGCTGCCGTTCGGCCCGACGATGGCGGTGACCTCGCCGGCCGGCAGGAGGACGGTCTCGCACTCGACGACCGGCTCGTCCGTCGCCGGGTAGCCGATGGCCAGGTCCTCGCCGACGAGTTCGGTCGACGCCACGTCGGCGGTAGTCGCCTGGCCAGCTGCCTCCGCGTCGTCGTCCGCCGTCTCGTCGCGACTCGCGTCGGCCTCCGTCCGGGACGGCGGCTGATTCTCCGACATTCAGATCGCCCCCATCGCGTCCCGCTTTCGCATCAGGTACAGGAAGTAGGGCCCGCCGATGAGACCGGTGACGATCCCGACCGGTATCTGGACGGTCGCGCCGGTCAACAGCCCCATTCCGAGGCGGGCACCGACGTCGGCGGTGACCATCAGCGCCGGGCCGACGAACAGACAGCCGACGACCAGCTGGCGGTAGTCGCTTCCGACGATGTTCCGGACCATGTGGGGGACGATGAGGCCGACGAAGCTGACGACGCCGGCGACGGCGATGCTGGCCGCCGCCGCGAGGACCGCGACGCCGGAGAGGGCGAATCGGACGCGCTCGACCCGCATCCCGAGTGACTTCGCGGTGCTCTCGCCCAGCAGGAGGACGTTCAGCTGGCGGGCGCCCAGCAGTGCCAGCGTCGTCGCCAGTAGCGTCCAGGGCAGCGCCATCCGGACCTGTTCCCAGTCGACGCCGGTGAGCGACCCGGTCGTCCAGGCGATGGCCGTCTGGACGACGCCGATGTCGCTGGCGAAGAAAAAGAGGCCGGTCTGGAGCGACTGGAAGATAGTGCCGACGATGACGCCCGCCAGGACGAGGCGCACCGGTGACGTCCCGTTTTTCCAGGCGATAGCGTAGACGATCAGGAAGGCGACGATGCCGCCCAGCGAGGCGAGCAGCGGCAGGAGCGAGGAGAGCGTGAACTCGAGGTTCCCGAGGACCGGCGTGGGAACGCCGCCGCCGGAGAGGAAGATAAAGGGGACGACGAGCGTGAACCCCGAGAGCAACACCAGCGTGACGAGTATCATCAGCCCGGCGCCGTGGGAGACGCCGAGGATGTACGGGCTGGCGAGTTCGTTTCGCGTCACTGCCTGGAAGATGGCCCCGGAGACGGCGAGGTTCATCCCGACGAGGACGGCGACGAACACCCGGGGCAGTCGGATGTTCCAGACGATCAGGCTCCGGTTGCTCATCTCCGGGAGTTCGCCACCGAGCAGGAACGCCTTCCAGGTCTCCAGCGAGAAGACGACGTCCGGATTCGCCACGGCGTGCCAGGCCTGGGCGAAGGTCATGTCGTACGAGCCGTACCGGACCTGGACCAGGCCCGCCACGGCCACCACGAGGACGCTGGCGAAACACAGTGAGACCAGCGACCGGTCGAGCCAGGACGCCCTGGCCGCCCAGGTCTGTCGGACGCGGCCGGTCACCGAGCTATCACTCATGGATTCGGTTCTATCTCCCGGTTCGTGTACGCCCGGATAGTCTCGTCGTTTACGGCCGACAGCACTCGCTCCGGTCCGATGGCGTCGACGAGCGCCGCGACTCCCCGGTCGGCTCTCGCCTCGACCTCGTCGTCGCTCGCCAGGGTTTCGAACGCTTCGTCGATGTACGTCTCCCTGAGCGTCGCCAGGCGGTCGTCGTCGAGGTCGTGGTCGTCGGGGAGTTCGTTCTCGAACCACTCGCGCCACCGGTCGCGGTCGGCCCACTCGCCCGAGAATTCGGTTTCGGGGCGAAGCCAGTCGTAGTGTGGCGCGACGCCGCCGGCGTAGCCCTCGTTCCTGCGGTGGTCCTCGACGAGCGACCTGGCGACGTGGGCACCGTTGCCGGCGGCGACGATGGCCTGGGCGCTCCGACCGCCGGCCGGCGAGGCCACGTACAGGCCGTCGGCGGGGGTTCGGCCGTCGGCGTCGGCGTAGTCCGGGTCGAACCGCTCCTCGACTTCGCCGTGGTGTTCCTGCTCGCTGAACATCGCCTCGTCGTCGAGCCCCCGGAGGTACGACCCGTCGTACCACGCCGCGGCGACGACGGTTGCGGTCGAGACCCGCCGTCCCGACTGGGTCTCGACGACGAATCCACCGCCGTCGCGGTCTTCGACCGTCTCGACGAGTTCTTCGACTCGGTCGGCGCCCGCCGATTCGACGTGAGCGTACATCAGGTCGTGGAACGCGTCGACCTCGACGCCACCGGGGAAACCCAGGTAGTTCTCGAGGTAGGCACACCGCCGAAGTGCCGAGTTGCCCCGGTCGAAGACCAGCGTATCGAGGCCGTACCTCGCGGTAAACACCGCCGCCGACGAGCCCGCCGGCCCGCCGCCCACGACGACGACGTCCCGGTCGAGGTCGTCCCCGGCACGGTCCGCACGGCCCGCCTCGGTCATGCTTAGATGTCTCCGTTCACGATGGCGGCGACTCGCTCGCGGTCGAACAGTTGCTCGTCGACGCCGTAGAGCTGCGTTGCGGTCCGTTCGGTCAGCACCATGTAGGTGATCGGGCCCTGGTAGAGCCCGCCGGCGCGGTAGACGTCGCCGTTCTCGACGGCGGTCAGTTCACTCGCCGTGGCGTGGTTTTCGAGGAACGAGACGACCGTGTTCCGGAACGTCGAGGCGCTCATCGCCTCGTAGCCACGGAGCATCAGTACCTCCGGATCGACGTCCAGCAGCGTTTCGAGGTCGATCGCGGCCCGACTGCCGTGGAAGTCCTTGATGTCGGTGCTGGCAAGCGCGTCGTGGACGCCGAGCTGGTTGAAGTGCTTGAAGCCGGTTCCCTCGCCGATGACGTAGGGGTAGAACTTCTCCGGCTCATTGCCGACGCCCCAGAGGACGGCCACTTCGGGCCGTTCGGCCGCCGGGGGCACGACCGGCGCCAGGTTCGACTCGAAGTCGGCGTGGACTTCCTCGAAGGCTTCGAACCGGTCGGTCCGCTTGAACACCTTCGCCAGCTTCTCGAAGGCCTCGTAGAGGGTGTAGTACCGGTAGTCCTCGTGCCAGGGGTAGTGCTGGGCGTAGATGCAGTTGCCGAAGAACGGACCGACGTTCTCGCGGACTTCGTCGACGTCACCCTGTTTCCAGCCCTGGAACCGGTTCATGAGGAAGTTCGGGTCCATGACGTGGACGTCGCCGTCGAGCGAGTAGAACAGCTCCTTGCTGACGCCGTCCTGGTACAGCGACGTCATGTCGGACTTGTCGACGGAGACGCCGTCCACTTCGTCGTAGTACTGCGTGTGGTACCGACCGGTCAGCCAGACGGCCTTCGGGGGTTCGAGCCCCAGCGCGATGCCCATGTCGGCCCAGCTTCCGTTGTTGGCGACCCAGGTCTCCGGGACGCTGTCGAAGGTTACCTCGCCGACCGGCTCGATGGACACCGAGTAGGGAGTCTCGACGCTCTCCGACTGCGTTTCGGATCCGCCCGAACCCGCCGAACTCGGCGTGTCGGTCGGTGAGTCTTCCTGCGTGTCTTCGGCCGGAGTGGTACTGTCGGCACAGCCAGCGAGCATCCCACCCGCGACGACCGCCGCGCCGTACCGCACGTATTCCCGCCGCGTCGGTGCCCCGCGTCCCGATGAATCGCCGTCCATACGGTTTAGGCCAACCTAAATGAATAAAGACGTTTCGAAGTTTAGGCGGGCCAAAACAGTGTGCCAGGGCATCGAATGCCACGAGTAGCCGTTAGTCCTGGCAGTCACAACCACCCTGTTCCAGCAGCGTCTCGACGTCGTGCTGGCGGCCACAGTCCTCGCAGACGATGTTGACGGAGACGAGCACCGAGAACGATTCCAGGTCGAGGTCGCCGGTGTCTCTGAGGCGTGCGACGGTGTTGTCGGCTACCGTCCCCGTCCGACTCTCCAGGCGTCGTAGCGTCTCCCGTGCCTTCTCGACGCGTTCTTCGTCGCTGGTGCCTTCGTAGGAAAGTTCCTGGCGCTTGGTGAGGAACGTGTGGACCGCCTGGTGAGAGACGAAGTCGGTGAGGAGCGCGTCGACGTCGACGCCGGCGCGTTCGAGTTCGCTACGTGCCTCCGTCCGGTCACCGGCCGAGACGGCCTCGTCGGTCAGCAGTCGATAGTAGTTCGTTACCTCGCCGTCGAGGGGCTGGCGCCCGGTGGCTTCCAGCGCCGCCTCGAGCACCCGCTCGTTGAAGAAGTCCGCCAGGTCCCGTAGACTCCAGCGGTCCTGTCCCTCTCCGGTCCACCGCTCTGCGAGGGTGGCCTCGATGCCGTCGAGGTCGTACTCGTCGACGACGCGTTCTATCTTGGTTCGACGACCGTCCGAATTCTGTCCCATCCGACACCGGTGGTACGTAACGGGCCAAAATAAACCCCCGACTCGGTTGGCCCCGCCGGCCGAGGCAGACGACGAGCCCACCTCGGCAACGTCGCCCACCTATAAATCGTCGTTCGTACCTTTCGACGTTTTTGCCATATTTCACAGGTGTTTTAGGGTGACCAGGTACCGGGCCCAGGATGGGCCCTGGGAACAGCACCCAAAGGTCGAATCCACCACCGATTCGAGCAGTAACAGAGCGGAGGACGGTGTATCAGGGAAGCGGTTCGGCCGGCGGTCGATCGGGAGTTAGTTGCGACGAAAACGGAGTAAACCGTCGCAATACCCCCAGTAAGCATCGTTTTTCACAACTGAGTGGTCTCTGGTGTCGCCCGGAACTCCTCACGTCGCCAAGCTAGTCTGGACACTCGTGACAAGATCAAATATATGTATGTACCCATATATTTTGTCCGAGTGGCGGTCTCGAGTGGGGAGGAGTTGCGGCGGCGTGACCGGCCAGGTGAGAGAGCGTGGCCGACCGGAGAGGGGTGGGTCAGATGTCGCTAACGCGCTGGTAGTCGTCGTCGAGCGCGGCTGCGTCCTCCGGGAGGAGTGCCACGATCAGCGAGTCGGAGTAGTTCGACACGTACTCGACGAGGGTCGAAATCCGGTCGGCGTCGATGGCCTCCAGGGAGTCCAGCAACATGAACGGGACCGTCTCGTGGACGTCGTGGACGAGGTAGCCCGCCAGCGCGAACACCAGGCCGGTGACCTCGCGTTCGCTCTCGCTGAGGTTCTCGATCCGGTCCTCGTAGGCGGCGCCGCTCTCGCCGGCCCTGACGACGTGGAGGTCGAACGTCGACTCGTTGCCCTGGGTCTTGCGCTCGATCCAGATCCGTTCGAGGTTGTCGTAGTCGAGGATGTCGAGCACTTCGTCCATGTGCTCGTTGAACTGCTCGACGGCTTCGGTTTCGAGGCGGTCGATCCGGGTGCGCAGTTCTTCGATTTCGGCGGTGATCTCCTCGCGCTCGGTTTCGAAGGATTCGCGTTCGTCCAGCCGGCCCTCGATGCGGTCGATCTCGTTCTCGACGTCCGCGAGGTCGTTTTCGAGCTGGTCGCGCTCGAACTCGAGTTCGTTCACTTCCCGGTTGAGCCCCAGCAGTTCGTCCTGGTCTTCGGTCTCGAGTTCCCGGACGCGGTCTTCGAGTTCGTCGACGGCGTCTTCGAGGTCGTCGCGGTTGTCTTCGAGGTCCTCGATGCGCTCGCGCCGGTCTGCAAGTTCCTCCTCGGTCGACTCGATGCGCCGTTCGAGCCGCTGGCGTTCCCGGACCTGTTCGCGCTTGTTTCGGCGTTGCTCGTTGAGCTTCTCGATCCGGTCGCTGACCTCGGAGCGCTCCTCGAGTTTCTCCTGGCGAACCGTGCGAAGCCGGTCGACCGTCTCCTCGAGCTGGGTCTGCTCGACCTCGGAGCCGCAGGTCCAGCAGACGACCTGGCGCTCGTCGTCGGGCAGGAGTTCGTCCGTCGGCGCACCGCCGTCGTCCTCGTCGCGGAGCGCGGCGACGACGCCGCTGCTCGTCCCGTCGAGCATCTTCTCGTTGAACTGGACGACCGACTGGAGTTCCTGGAGTTCGGTGTCGAGTTTGTCCTGGCGGTCGCGCAGCCGTTCGAGGTCGTCCTCGACGTCGACGGTGTCGTCGGGGTCCGAGAGGTCGTCGAGTTCCTCCCGCAGGTCTTCGAGTTCGGCCTCGAGGGACTCGACGCTGTTGCGTTCGGTCGACAGTCGCTGGCGTGTCCGGGTGAACTCGGTGCGGGTCGCCTCGAGTTCGGACATCGCTTCGTCGAGGTCCGACTGCTCTTCTCTGCGCTCTTCGAGGGACGCGTCCGCAGTCTGGAGTTCCTCACGCTTGTCCTCGAGTTCGGTCTCGACCTCCTCGAGCTGGTCTTTGATCTGCTGGCGTTCGGTCTCCAGCTCCGGGAGCCGGTCGGCCATGTCCTCGAGTTCTTCGAGTTCGGCGTCGACGCGGTTGCGCTCGCTGAGCAGGTCGTCGATCTCTGCCTGGATGGCGTCGACGTCGACAGGGCGCATCAGCAGTTCCCGGAGGTCGTCGCCCCGCTCGACCGCCCGGCGGGCCTCGTTGGACTCCAGCAGGAAGGCAAACAGGTCGGCCAGTTCGACCTCGTCGTCGAGGTACGGGTCGCCGTCCGTCACCACGGTGCCGTTGCGTCGCCGGAGGTGGCGCGTGTACGTCTCGCCGTCGAGTTCGAGTTCGACGTGGCCCTCGTCCGCGTCGGCTTTCAGCGAGACCCGGTCGCTACCCAGTGCAGCCATGACCGCCCGGAGGAGCGACGTCCGGTTCGTTGCGTTGCGCCCGGCGAGGATCGTGATCCCCGGTTCGAACGCTACTTCTGTTTCGTCGATCCCGCCGACGTTCTCCGCCGTGAGCGTCGCCTGGACCGTTTTACCCGTCGTCATCGAACGTGAATTAGTGAGTCATCTGTAAAGATGTTACCGTTTATCCGTGACACAGCGCCGAGCGGGCCGACGACGCGATCCTGGCGACGTCTGTCGGTCGGCGTCGGTCCGGTAATCTATTACAAAGATATGCATGTAATGAGGAGTCACGCCCCACCTGGTTACGCCTCCGACGGGTGATCGTCGCGTTCCTCTGTGCCCGATTGCTCGTCCCACGAACCGTCCGCCGGTGAGGCGTCTCCGCTCCTGCACTTCGGACGAAGCTTACATATCAATATTTCTTTCTATAATTGGAAGTGTCGTGCTGGTTTCTTTTATACTCGTCTAGTCGCAGCGTGGGACCCAAACGCGATTTTCGCCGTTCAGGTGCCAGTGCTGACTTGTAGGTCCGAAACTCGATTTCGACCGGGGCTACCGAGAGCGTAGCTGTTTTCGCACTCAATTTGCGTCTTGGTCGCCTGTATCCACAGAATTCCGGAGTATATCCGCATCGGCCCGCCAAATATGACAGGTGTTATTGGTATTTCCGGCAGTATAGATCGAAGATGCAGATGTCGAACGGATATCGGGGTCGGGAGGTCGGTGCCGTCACTCGGCCGGCGCCTCGCTCAGCGGCTGGACGGAAATCGTCATCCGGGTGCCTTCCACGTCCCAGGTCTCCTCGTAGCCGTCCTCGACGGTCCCGAACTCCCGAGCACGCACTTCCTCGGCGACGAGGTCCTCGTGGCGACGGACGAGGTCGGCAATTCGCTCGTCGGCCACGTCCAGGGCGACCCGGATCTCCGCCTCGATGTCCAGTTCCAGGTCCTTGCGCATCTCCTGGATGCGGCGGATGGCTTCCCTGGCGTAGCCCTCGCTCTCGATGTCCTCGGTGAGCGCCGTGTCGACGTAGACGACGCCACCGCCGGTCGGCGCGTCGAACTCCGTCCCCGAGACCTCGCCGGGCGTCTCCCGGCGGAACGACACCATCTCCTCGGTCAGGTCGACGTCGAGCCCCGTCGCGTCGTCGACGGCCCCTTCCAGCGCTTCCAGGGACGCCTCCTCGATGCGGGCCTCGTTGAGGGCGTTCATGATCCGCCCGGCGTCGTCGCCGAAGGCCGGGCCGAGTTCGGACATGTCGGCCTCGGCGGAGTAGGCGAGCTCGCCCCAGGCGTCTCCGGGCCCGAGGACGGTGACGGTTCGGGCGTTCAGCCGGTCGGCCACCAGGTCCCGCTGGCGGTCGACGGCCTCGGCGACGGACTCGCTGTCGGCGTCGACGACGACCTCCTGGACCGGCCAGCGGAGCTTGCGGCCGGCCTGCTGGCGGGCGTTCGACCCGGCCTCCTCGACGGCGCGGACCACCGCGACGTCCTCCTCCAGGCCGGGGTCCCGGCGGGCGTCGTCTGGCTCAGGCCAGTCGACCATGTGGACTGTCGGATGGCCCCGGTCACCGGTCAGGGTGCCGTACAGTTCTTCGGCGGCGAAGGGGGCGAACGGGGCCACGAGGGCGACGGTCTCTTCGAGGACCCGGTAGAGCGTGGCGTAGGCCGCCCGCTTCGAGTCCGAGTCGGCCTCCTCCCACATCCGCTCTCTCACGACCTGGACGTAGAATCGCGAGACGTCTTCGACGACGAAATCGACGAGCGCCTCGACTGCCTTGTCGTTCTCGAAGACGTCCAGGTGGTCGGTCATCTCGGTCTCCACGGTCTGTAGCCGGGAGAGGATCCACCGGTCTTCGAGTTCGAGGGCGTCCTCGAGTTCTTCGAGGGTGACCTGGTCGGGAGCGAACCCGTCTGCCTCCATGTACGGCAGGGGGAACCGGACGACGTTCCAGAGGATGTTGAGCCGACGCTGCATCTCTGCGGTCTCCTCCCAGGAGAACTGGATGTCCTCGCCCTGCGGATTCACGGAGAGGAGGAACAACCGCATGGGGTCGGCCCCGTGCTCGTCGATGACGTCGTGGGGGTCGATACGAATGTCCTTGGACTTGGACATCGCCCGGCCGTCGGGCATCAGGCAGTGGCCGTGCATCAGGAGCTTTCGATAGGGTACCTGGTCCATGGCGGCGGTGCCCATGCCGAGCTGCGACCAGAACCAGCCTCGGGTCTGGTCGTGGGCCTCGATGATGAGGTCGGCCGGCCACAGTTCGTCGAAAGCCTCCTCGTCCGACGGGAAGCCGATGGTCCCCCATGTCGCCACCGAGGAGTCGAGCCAGACGTCGAACACGTCGGGGACTCGCTCGTAGGTCGTGCCGTCCTCGGTGATCGTGAGGTCGTCGACGGTGCCCTTGTGGAGGTCGACCTCGTCGGGGTCGACGTCCTGGTCGACCCGGTCGGCCAGTACCTCGCGGTCGCCGACGACGATGGCGTTCTCCATGTTCCCGTCCCAGACGTCGCCCACCTGGTCGCCCTCGGTCGGAAGCCAGATGGGGATCGGGATGCCCCAGTACCGCTGGCGGGAGACGTTCCAGTCCGGTGCCTCCTCGACGAAGTCTCTAAATCTGTTGTCCCGGGCCCACTGGGGATACCACTCGCTGTCCTCTATGTTGTCGAGCAAGTCCTCCTTGATGTCGGTGATCGTGATGAACCACTGGTCGGTGACGATCTGGACGATGCCGGTGTCACACCGCCAGCAGTGGCCGTAACTGTGGGTAGTGGTGCCGGCGTCGAGCATCGCGCCGTTGGCCTCGAGGTCGGCGATGATCTCGGCGTCGGCGTCCTTGACGAACTCGCCGGCGTACGTGCCGCCCTCCTCGGTGTAGACGCCGTCGCTCCCCACGGGGCAGAAGATCTCGAGGCCCAACTCTCGACCGCGCTCGAAGTCCTCCTCACCGTGGCCCGGCGCGGAGTGGACTAACCCCGTGCCCTCGCCCTCGGTGTCGACGTAGTCGCCGGTGTAGACCTGTAGTGCGCCCTCGAAGTCGGGTGCGTCGGGGACCTCGTCGCGGAGGGGATGGGAGTAGGACCAGCCTACCATCTCTTCGCCGGTCAGTTCCTCGACCACCTCGTAGTCCGAATAGCGGCCGGCCGAGAGGACCTCCTCGACCTTCGGTTCGGCGACGTAGAGGCGCTCGGTCTCGCCGTCCTTCGTCGCGTCCACGCCGACGTAGCTTCCCTCGCCGTCCACGGCGACGAAGGTGTTGGCTGGAATGGTCCACGGCGTCGTGGTCCAGATGACCAGGCTCCCCTCTCTTCCGTCGAGGTCGAACTTGACGTAGATAGAGGGGTCTTCGACGTCCTCGTACTCGACCTCGTTGTTGGCGATGGCGGTCTCACACCGGGGACACTGGGTGATGCTCCGCTGGCCCTGCTCGACGAGACCTCTGTCGTGAGCCTGGGCGAAGCCCCACCAGGCCGCCTCCATGTACTCCGGCGTGACGGTCCGGTAGGGGTCGTCCCAGTCCATCCAGACGCCGAAGGACTGGAAGTCGGACTGGAGTTGCTCCAGGCTGTGTTCCGCGAACTCGCGGCACTCGTCGACGAAGTTGTCGACGCCGAACGCCTCGATGTCCTTCTTGTTCTCGAAGTCGAGTTCCTCCTCGACCTTGGTCTCGATGGGCAGGCCGTGCATGTCGTAGCCCGGCCGGTCGGTCACGTCGTACCCCTTCATCCGGTGGTAGCGGATGTAGCAGTCCTTGAGGCTCTTGTTGAGGGCGTGGCCCATGTGAGCCGACCCGGAGGTGTACGGCGGGCCGTCGACGAAGAAGAAGGGTTCGCCGTCGGCGCGGTGCTCGACGGTTTTGTCGTAGGCGTCGACCTCGTCCCAGTAGTCGAAGACGCGGTCTTCCACCGCGTGGGGGTCGTACTGGTCCCCGACGTCCCCGAATCGCGCCGAGTCCTCGGCCGGCGCGGCGTCGTCCTGTTCGCTCATACTGCTGTGGAACGGGCCCGGCATTAAAGGAGAATCGGTTGTAGTGGGAGCCCTCCGCGATCTTATATGCCAAGAAGTTTGCATATTCCCTATGACTATCAAGCGGACGATGATCTTCGTCGACGGCCAGAATTTGACGGCCAGCGCCGGAAACGCCGGAATCACCATCGATGCCATCGGGCTGCGAGAATTCCTCTCGGGCGAAAACGACCTGATTCGAGCGTACTGGTTTGACTCGTTTCCGACAGAAGACCAGATAGAGGCAGCGGACGGTGACGACGACCTTCCGAATCTCAGTAGCAAGGAGGGATTTTTCTACTTTCTCCGTATGAACGGATATCGCGTCGAGGCGAATCCCCTGCGGTGGAGGAACGGTAGCGTAGCAGAGAAGGGTGCGGACATTGGGTTGGCTACCGAGATGGTCGCTCAGGGGTATGCGGATTCGTACGACATCGCGACGGTAGTCTCCGGAGACCGGGACTTCAAGCGGTCAATCAGGTACGTTCAAGACGGGGGGAAAATTGTTCGGGTGGCCGCTTTCGAAAGATCGATTTCGAGCGAGTTCAAGACGGTAGCGGACGAGTACGTCGAGTTAGACGACCACATCGACCAAATCGAGATGGCCGAGGAGAGATGAATCTCACGGGTAATCGTTGAGGGTGGACGGGGAGACGTCCCCGACGAGGTGGGCTTGTGCCCTCCACCCGAGAGGTAAGTTGCGTTCTGAGTTAGTGGCGGCTTCCGGTATAAGCGTTGGCGTTCGCAAGCCGACCAAATCCGGAACGTGGTGGAGCGACCTTCGTAGCACGGTGTCTCGAGTACGAGAAGACCTGATGGGAAACAGTGTACCGAAGCATCTAACGAAACTTCGAATACGGGCGCAACGAGAGTAGTAGTTAGACACAGCGGCTTTACGGCCCCGGCACCAATCCCGGAGCAATGAGCCAAACCACAGCACAGGCGACGTTCGGCGGCGGGTGTTTCTGGTGCGTCGAGGCGGCCTTCGAGCGAGTCCGCGGCGTCGAAAGTGTAGTCTCGGGCTACGCCGGGGGCCACGCCGACGACCCCAGCTACCGCGAGGTTTGCAACGGCACCACCGGCCACGCCGAAGTCGTCCAGGTCACCTACGACACCGACGAAATCAGCTACGAGGACCTCCTGGAAGTCTTCTTCACCATGCACAATCCCGAGACCAAAGACCGGGAGGGCCCCGACACCGGGTCGCAGTACCGCTCTATCGTCCTCTATCACGACGAGAGTCAGAAAGAAGCCGTCGAATCCTACATCGACGAACTGGAATCGTCCGGCGAGTACGACAACATCGTCACGGAGGTCGAACCCCTCGAGACCTTCTGGGAAGCCGAAGAAAAGCACCAGGACTACTACGAGAAGAACCCCAACCAGCCCTACTGCGCGATGCAGATACCGCCGAAGCTCGAAAAGCTGGAGTCCAAACACCGGGACAAGCTCAAGGCCGAGTAGATGCCGGCGTTTCCGGACGACGACCGCCAGCACGTTCTCGCCGAGGATTGCCGGGAGTGCCCGGCCCTCGTCGAGAGCCGAAACTGCATCTCCTGGGGCAACGGACCACTCGACGCCCCCGTCGTCGTAGTCGGTGAAGCCCCGGGGGCCGGCGACCCCGACGCCGACCGCTGGCAGGGCGGCAACCACACCGGACTGGCCTACACCTCCCGCCACTCCGGCCGGCGCGTCCGGGATCTCCTCGCGGATGCAGGGTTCGGACCCGAGAAGGCGTATTTCACGAACGCGGTCAAGTGCCACCCGCCCGAGAACCGGGACCCGACCGACGAAGAGCGGACGAACTGCCGCCCCTTCCTCCTCGAAGAAATCCGGACCGTCGAGCCCGCTGCGGTCGTCACGACGGGCACCCACGCCACCGCATCAGTTTTTGCCTACGAAGGTATTTCCTTCGAGGGCATCATTGAGGCGGTACTGGACCCGGTGGACTGCCGGTCGCTCTCGACCACAGTGGTTCCGATTCTCCATCCCTCGTACCAGGACGTCTGGCGCTCACGGCTTGGGTATTCGGCCGAAGGGTATCGTAGTGCTATCGCCGACACGCTGGCCGAGGTCGTCGAGTCGAGTTCGAGCAAGTAGCACCGCGGAGTGGCCAGTCACCAGGTCTGGATGCGGCCAGCTCGGACGTCTTCGACGCAGCCCTGGCAGTCGGGGTGGTCGGGGTCGAAGCACGCCGGCCGGCCCTCGGCGTCCACCGGAACGGACCGCTGTTCGGCGTGGCGGCGGCAGACGATGCGGGCCCGCCCCTCGTCGTCCGTCGGGAGGTCGGTCCGGCTCCGGCGTTTGGCCGTCTCGTACTCCCGCCGGGCCTCGCCGACCTGCCGGCCCGCCCGCCGCAGGGCCCGCTGGAGAAAGCTGCCAGAGTCGCCGTCGTCGCCCATACCGGGGAGTCGACCCCCGCGACCAAAACGGCGTCGGCGGTTCACTTTCACCCGAGACGCCAGCTCGGCCCGCTCGAAGGCCTGGAAACGTCCGGGTTCAGGCGCCAGAGTTGGCCTGCCCGGTCCGTAGCGAGATGGCGAAATATGCGGGGAAGGAGGCCAGATTCAGCCACTTTCACTTTCACCCGGCCTACGACATTTTAAATAGGATTGGGCACCAGACTCCGTATGTCTCCCACCGAAACACACGCGGAGACAGTGACCACCGATGACTGAGACAGATTTGCGTACCCACGCGGAAGAGATACACGACCAGTTCGAAGACTCCCTCGACGTTTCCGTCGAGGACGTCCTCGACCGCCTCGAAACCCTCGTCGAGGAGTACCAGGTGCCCGTCGACGAAGCGCGGCGGAGCGTCACCAACACGTACCTCGACGAGGCCGGCATGGAGCGCGACCAACTCGCCGGTGGCGGCGGGGGCGGCAACGAGACCGTCCAGGCCGCCGACGTCGACCAGGCAGAGCAGTGGGTCGACATCACGGCAAAGGTCGTCGAACTCTGGGAGCCCCGGAGCGATTCCGTTGCCCAGGTCGGCCTGCTCGGCGACGAGACCGGGACGATCAAGTTCACGAAGTGGGCCAAGTCCGACCTCCAGGACCTGGAAAAGGGCGAGGTCTACCACTTCCGGAACGTCGTCACCGACGAGTACCAGGGCCGGTACTCGGTGAAGCTCAACCGGACGACCGGCATCGAGGAGCGCGACGAGGACATCGAGGTCGGCGAGCAGGCCACCACCGCCGAGGGTGCCCTGGTCGACATCCAGTCAGGCTCCGGCCTGATCAAGCGCTGTCCCGAGGAGGACTGCACTCGCGTCCTCCAGAACGGCCGCTGTTCCGAGCACGGCGAGGTCGAGGGCGAGTTCGACCTTCGGATCAAGGGCGTGCTCGACGACGGCGAGGAGGTGACCGAGGTCATCTTCGACCAGGAGGCCACCGAGGACCTGACGGGCATCACGCTCGACGAGGCCCAGGAGATGGCGATGGACGCCCTCGATACGGAGGTCGTCGCGGACGAGATGCGCGACGCCACGCTCGGTCGGTACTACGAGGTGACCGGTCCGACCTTCGGCCGGTACCTCCTGGCCGACGAGACCGAGGTGCTGAGTTCGCCAGCCGATCCCGAGGGAGTCCTCATCAGAGCGAGGTCGATCTAGATGTCCAGTGCACCCACCCGCGAGGTCGCCCGGCGCGTCCTCGCCAGCGAGTTCAACGACGCCACCTACACGTTCAAGGAAAGCGACGACGAGCGTGCCCCGGTCTACGTGCTCCTGCCGACGGGCCAGCGGGCCAACCGCATCTTCACCGTCGGCACGCTCACGGAAACCGAAGACGTCGGCGAGGACGCCGAGTACTGGCAGGGCCGGGTCGTCGACCCGAACGGTGACACGTTCTTCACCTACGCCGGCCAGTACCAGCCCGACGCCGCCGCGATGCTCCGGGAGCTCGAGCCCCCGGCCTACGTCGCCGTCGTCGGCAAGCCCCGGACCTACGAGACCGACGAGGGTGACGTGAACGTCTCCGTCCGCCCCGAATCCATCACGCAGGTCGACGAAGCGACCCGGGACCGCTGGGTCGTCGACACGGCAGAGCGCACCCTCGACCGCATCGAGCACTTCCAGGAGGCGACGGCAGACCCCGACGCCCCCGCCACGGACGAGTACGTCTCGATGGCCGAGGAGGAGTACGACCTGCCCGTCGAGAACTACCGCCGCGCCGTGGTCGACGCCCTGGAGAGCCTCGAGGGCGAGGGCACCGAGGCAGAAGCCGCGGCGGACTGAAATATATAAAGCTACAGCACTGACTTTTCAAAAGAAATACTTGATCAATCCATTGTGATTGACAAACTGTAAAGGATGAACCTTCCGGTGGGTTTTTCTAGGATGAATTACTAGGACTACCTGCCATTGGATCGGTGGGAAGGTCTGTTCTTCCGACCGTTCCTGTTCTAATTGCTTCAAGAGATATCTTTGAGTTGTACTTAAAATCCCTCCCCCTTACCTGCTACATTATTTGCCTACAAAGGTGGAGGGTTCTTAATCAACTATATAAGTCTATCTGCCTTCGAAGGTATCGAGATAAGGCCGTGTCGCATATAAATAAAACACCGAATACCAGAGTGGAAGTGGAATCTAAACAGCCCTACAAGGGCTATAGAAGCATTTGGGGACCGTCTATCTGTTTCATAGTTCTGCTATTAGAGGGGTCTTGAATCACCCAAAACACTTTTGTAACCTCGGGCATCAAAAACTAACCGGAACGTAAGCCCATCCCTCACCGATCCAATGGCCACCCTCCTGGGGTGTAGGTGGAGCTGGGCGCGTTCCCGATCGAACAGTGGCGCACTGCGGGCTGAGCGAAATCTCAGTCTCGGAGAAGGCATTGCCTCAGGTGATGCCGAGCTACTTCGTAGATCGATATCAGAGGCCCGCGGGAGCCCAGAATCCCCTCCACAACCATGACGAACGGTACTACCGACGATTCGACGGAGGAACAGACCAACAACCAACCGGAAGATGCTGGTGACGCACGCAAGAACGTCGTGCACGTCGACGGTATCAAGGCCACGTTCGACGACGAGATCGTCTCGGCCCAAGAACTCATCCTGGTTGCCGAGGAGAACGTCCAGGACGGTATGCGCCTCGAGGCCACGCGCGGCGCCACCGAGGACATCGTCGAGACGTTCGACCCGGACGAGGACGTCGACCTCACAGAAGAACACCGGAGTCACTTCCAGGTGGACGTGGAGCCGGAGGACTACATCTGATGGCTCTCGCTGACGTCGACGTCGCGGTGCCAGATGATTTCCGCGAAGGGCTGCAGGTCCTTCATGACGCGCACGGGGAGGTGGTTGAGGTCGTCGCCGATGATGGGGGTAACTACATCTTCGTCGACCTCGGCGACTTCTCCCTGGCGCCGCTGAAACCAGACTATGACCAAGACAGGACTCGCGTCTACAAGCGCCTCCACAAACGCTTTCCGGACGCGAAGAACCACCATTACGGCTTCGTGACGAGCGACGTGCTGAAGGTCGACGGTCGTCAGCCTGACAACACGCAGGTCAATCGGGACCAAGGTGACCCACTGCGGTCAGAGATAGACGCCGATCGAACGCTCTACTGGAGCCGAAATATGTCGGACCTCACCATCGAGGAGCCCGAACACATGCAGAAGGTCCCGATGCACGTCCGGGGGTGTCTCAATCACCCATGGGAGTGATCGAGGATGAACTCAACGCGACGCCAGCAACGGCCGACGAGTTCCAGCTGGCGATAACCGAGGCGGATCGCGCCGAGGTCGAGCGTGTGCTGTTCGAGGACGAGCGGTTCATCGACTACGAAGAGCGAGGGGTGATCTGCACGATCCGCCAGTCGACAGGCGGTCGCCGGGTCACCTACGTCGTCGACGAGGTTCTCACGCCAGAGGATGAGCACGTCAACCTAAAGGGCGGTGTCGCCTTCGAATCCGAGTACAAACGCGAGGCCCGCCAAGTGGTTCGTGGTGCCGACAGTGTAGGTCTGCTGTTCCTGCATACCCACTACTCAGGAGGCGATCGGCTCTCCGAACAGGACACCGACGTCGCTCGCGAAGAGCTGTTCCGGGAGGCCCGGAAACTGGGCGATGATGCGCCATTCGGCATCGGCATCGTAACCGAAGATGAGCGAGACTGGCTGGTGTGTAGCTACGAATTCGACACGCCGGACACAGTAGACGAGGCCGACCAGCCAGCTTATAGTGCCGCAAACGGGACGCCCCGATACGCGACCGCTGTTCGCGTCGTCGGCCAGCGTCTCACGAAGCTGGCGACGAACGCCGACGCAACGGGTCCCGCCGGAGCAGTCGGTGCGGCAGATCTAGAGGCGCACGATAGCAGTTCGGATCTCTGGGGGCAGGCAGGCCAAGAGACCCTTGCGGCCCTGCGCGTCGGCATCGTCGGCCTCGGTGGCGGCGGCTCTATCCTCACGGAACACCTGGCCCGGCTGGGTATCGGAGAACTGGTCTTGATCGACTTCGACCGGATCGATCATGCCAACCTCAACCGAGCCCAGGGGGCAACCCGTGTCGATGCCGACGTTCACCGGCTGAAGATAGACGTCGCCAAGCGAATCGCGAACACGAGCGGGACGGCGCCGGAATTTGAGGTCTCAGAGCGCCGGGCCTCGGCCTACGAAGACGAGCCCGGGCTCGCAGCGCTGCCAGACCTTCTGGACTGCGACGTGCTATTCAACGCGGCCGACCACGACGCCGCTACGCGCGTCCTAGACGAAATCGCACACGCCCATCTGATTCCAGTCGTCAATGGTGGGACCGACCTCCGCATCGACGACGGGAAGATCGGCTCCTACGGAAGCCACCAGGCGACTATTGCTGGGCCGAATCACGCCTGTCTCCGGTGTCAGGGCTTCTACACCGAAGATAGCGCGGACGAGGCGATGGAACGAGACGACATGAGCCAGGCTGGGCAGTACAACGTCGAAGAGGCGCTCGAGGACGACGACCGAGCAATCAGCATGGTCTCGTCGAACGCCGTAACGACAGGCCTCATGCAGGAGCGGTTCCTAGACCTCGTGCTGGGAATTGCTGACGGCCACCAAGGCGAAATGCGATTCCGCCCCCGGGTCTGGGAGACGAAAAACGGCATCTCCACGTGTGAGTCCGGCTGCGATCGGGACTGGCTTGTAGGAAAAGCCGACGATGCGCGGCTCGATCTAGGTCGAGACTGGGACTTCAAGAAGATGCGCGACGCCGAAAACAGCTTCGGAGGTCACCAATGAATCGAGAGCTCGGACCCTGGATCACGCTGGCCGCCCTCGCCATCGGCGGTGCGTTCTTCATCTACATCGACGGGCTGCTTCCGATGGAGGGAGCTCCCATCAGTCTCTCAGAACTCGGGACGGTCATGATCTACGGAGCAGTCGCCATCGCCATCGGCGCCATTCTGATAGCGATCATGCGCCTCCGGTCCGGGCACACCTAGCGCACCCGACGCTCGCGGACGAAACATATCGCAGACACCTTGGATTTTTCGGAAGTCGCAGATCTGTGAGGAACCAACCCCTCGCCCGACAGCCGTGCGTCTGACGAACGATTAAGTGGGCGTCTGCCGTAGATGAGGGTTACCGATGGGGAACAAGAACAAGACGATCTCCTTTCGCGTGAGCCAGGAGAAGTTCGAGACCCTGCGCGACATCGCGGAGGAGCGCGACATCTCGCTGTCGGCGGTCTTCCGGGACTACGTGGACATGCTGGTCGCCCACGACGGCCAGGTCGAGGTCGTGGCCGAACACGAAGTCAGCGAGTCCTCCTCCGACACGAGCTTCCCGCCGAAAGTCGAGGTACCCAAGAGCTTCGTCCGCGAACACGAACGCCTCGAACTCGAGGCCGAGCACCTTCGCGAACAGCTCGAGGAGCACAAGCGCTACGTCACGCAGCTCCGCCAGGAGGTCGAGAACCACGACGAGGACGACGTCGTCCAGCTCGAAGACCTCGACGGCGAAGACGAGGAACCGGCCTACCGACTCGGGAACTTCGAAGAGACGCAGTAATCGTTTCAGCTATCGGGTCTGCTCCCTCGATTTCTCGTTTCTGTGTCGCCCTGTAGTCTCGAAAGCCCTCACCTGGCTGGCTATGGGATCGTGCCATCGTCGACAGCTCCGCAACCGAACCGTCGGTGAAAGCCCTCACCTCGCTGGCGGTCGCTGAGGCGGATATCCTCGCTCTGCTCGGATAGTGCCGCCTCAGCGACTCCTCTTCGACGCCAGCGAGATTCGCCCTTTCAGTCCACCAGGGTGCGGTTGGTCCACGGGCTGTGGCGCGCTGGCTCAGCTCCCGAGCGCCAGCGAGGGGCTGAGCCATCCGCGAGGGACGACCGAGCGACCAACGGGAGCGAGGGAATCGGCTGGGGAGGGTCGTGGCGCGGTGCGGTTGCGGTTCGGGCCTGGCGGATGAAAGGGCGAGGCCCGGTGGCGTCCACTTCAGTCGCTGAGCGGGCTCTATCGAGCGAACGAAGTGAGCGAAGATATCCCGCTCAGCGACCGCCAGCGGGCCGAGGGCTTTCCCCACGGTGCGGTGTCGGAAGTACGAACCCCTCACCGAACCAGCGACTGCCGGAGCTGCCGAACCTCCTCGGCACTCTCGGGCTGGCCGTCGACGTCGGCCAGCGCCTCGGCAGCCTCCAGCGTCCGGATGGCGTCGTCGAGGAAATTCCTGATATCCCCGGGATAGGCCGTCAGGTGGTAGTCGTCGCCCATCACGTCGACGATGGCGTCGGGGTTCAGCCCGCCGGCCCGCAGGTCCAGCAAGTAGTCCACGAACTTCTCCTCGGCGCAGCCACAGTGGGGGTTGCCCTCGCAGGCACAGTCCAGAAAGTCCGAGGCGAAGTCCTCGACTCGGTCCCGCGTGGCGTCGTCGAGTTTGGCCAGGCCCTCGCCGGTGAACAGGAAGTCCAGGGTGGCGCCAGCGAACGCTCCTTTGGGGATGTTGCGCTCTAGCTGGGCGGCGACCTGGCGGTGGTTCCTGATGTAGATGCGGTCGGTGACGGCCACTGTGGTGGGGTTGGGGGTGGAGGGAGGAAAAGGGTCTCGATGGGCAGATAGCTACTGTCTCACGTGGTGGCCGGTCGATTCGTAACGTATTTCCGCCCCAGCGAAATAGGAATCGTTGCTTGCGTGTCCGGGTTAGGGTAGTGGACTATCCTTCAGCCTTGTGGAGGCTGAGACGCGGGTTCGATTCTCGCACCCGGACCTTGTCACGACGAACGAAGTGAGGAGTGGCAAGGCCGGAAGGCGAGATCGAACCCTGGAAGACGCAGCCCGGGAAGCGAGTGGTGCGAGATGCGACCGGAGGGAGCATCTCGGTATGTCGAGCGGCGAAGCCGCGAGACAGCGAACGACCCGGAACGTCTTCCTCCGGTTCGATTCTCGCACCCGGACCTTGCGAGACTCTCCCTTCGGTCGAATCTCGTTTTTGCGAGCGGCGACTGAAGGGAACCGCGAGCAGTGTCTCCTCCGCACTTTCTCGAAAGCCCTCACCGCTGTCGCGGTCGTTCCGGCGGATATCCTCACTTCGTTCGGATAGGGCCGCCGGAACGACGCCACTCGCTTCGCTCGACGCGACAGCGGTTCGCCCTTTCAGTCCGCCAGGACGTAGTCTGTGACGGCCGTAGTTACGAGGAGTCGTCCGACCGTCTCCCCCGGATGGTCAGGATGCCGTCGTTGGTCGTGATGTCGGTCGCCTCCTCGGGGACGTCGAACTCGAACTGGTCGTCGCCGGCCACGACGATGGCCGTGTCGCCGACGACGTCGACCTCGGCGTCGATAGCGGGGCCGAAGTCGAAGACGATCTCTTCCTCGTCGTCGTACTGCCGTCGGGCGATCGTGATGTCCTCCTGTTCGTCGGCAGCCGTTCGCAACTGGCGGGGAGCCTCCATGGACGCGGTTGGGCCTGCTGGCACCTAAGGGCAGTGGCAGCGGCTACCGATTTCGGTCGTCGTGCCCGCCACACAGTGCCACTGGATAGACTATCGAGCGACACGACTGGGGTCGTACTTGGGGCGGTCCGGACTACGAGGGGTGCAATGTGGGAACTCGGTCCCGACGCGAACGAACCGGAGTGGCGCTCGGTCGAAAGCCCGTTCCAGCAGACCCTCTTCGCGGTGGTCAACACCGTCGAAGGGCCGTACGCCATCGGCGACGGCGGGACGCTGCTGGCCGACCGGGGCGACGGCTGGGAGATAGTTCTCGACGACGGGCCGCGGACTCGGGACAACCAGCTCCGGGGCATGGACGTGACCGACGACGGCAAGCGCATCTGGTTCGCGGGCTCCAGCGGCGCGCTGGGCTGTTACGACGTCACGACGCGCAAGAAGTACGACTACTCGAACCCCAACGAGATGACCAGTACCTGGGAGGGCCTGGCCGTCTCCGGACCGGCCGGCTCCGAGAAGGTGCTCGTGGCCAACGGCTCCGGCGAAGTCCTCCCGTTCACCATCGACGGCTTCGACGAGGACTGGAATCGGCTCCAGAAGCCCGCCTCGAAGGGGTCGAACGTCGCCGCACTGGCGGCAGCCCCCGACGGCGTCGGCTACGCCGTCGACACCAGCGGCAACGCCTTCCGGACGACCGCCACCGAGGGCTGGGAGGACATCGGCATCGTCAACGCCCAGGTGAAGTTCTACGACATCTTCGCCGGGCGCGAAGGGCGGGTCTACGTCGCCGCCGGCGACGGGCGGATCTACCGGTACGACGACTCGTACCACTCCTGGACGCCCATCGGCGTCGCCGAGAAGTCCCTCCGGGCCTTCGACGTCCACGGCGACCAGATGGTCGTCATCGGGGCGGGCGGCACCATCTACGAGCGGGACGGCTCTACGCGCTGGCAGAAACTCTCCTCCCCGGTCGGCGTCCAGCTGTACGACGTGACGCTGGGCTACCCGGACATCGTCGTCGGCAACTCCGGGACGATACTCGAACGGCCCCGGAAAGAGCCCCGCCAGGCCGGGCTCAGCCCCGACCAGGACCAGTTCGACGCCCGGGGCGAGTACTTCGACGCCGACGAGAACGCTCCCGGCGAGTCGGCGGCGGGCGACTCTACCACTGACGGCGGTTCCACCGACGGCTCGACGTCGTCGGATGGGTCGACCGCCGACGATTCGACGGCCACCACCGACGGGTCCACGAGCACCAGCGACGGCGCCACCGGTACGACGAGCGACACCGACGGGACGACGAGCAACTGAGCCCGGGATTCGTCCCGTTCCGTAGGTCCATCCGGCACCGCTGTGGCCGGTGAGGCCCACCAGTTTCTCGCCAAGTCGGCGCCTCAGCCCGAGCGTTCCAGGATCAGGCCGTCGTTTCCAACGGCGACGGCGACGTCACCGGGCGCGACGCCGTTGACGGTCTTCGAGCCCGACCAGTCGTCGCGTTTCCAGCCGCCTCGCCGTGTACAGAGGGTGCCAGCGGTGCCGGCGGCGATCGTCTGGCTATCGGCCGTGGCGAGCGCCTGGACGGTAAAGTTACCCAGGTCGGCGGGCGTCCATGACCCGCCGTCGGTCGCCAGCCGGTAGACGCGACCGTTGCCGCCGCCGACGAAGACGTGGTTCGACGTCGCAGCGATGGCGTAGAAGCTGTTCTGGGCATCGTCGACGCCGAGCCGCGTGAATCCCTCGGCCTTCGTGGTTCGGTAGACGTTCGCGTTGGGGTCCGTGGCGTAGCCGACGCCCGCTGGCGTGGCATCGAGGGCGGTAACGGCGGTGTCTCCGGCTGGCCGATACGTCCCCTCCCAGTCGAGACTCGACCCGGAGACCGTCGCGGCGAAGACGTGGCCGCTGCCGTCAGCGAGGAGGAGTTTTTCGGCGCCCCGAGACCCGGCGACGGCGAGCGTCCCGAAGCTATCCGTTACGCCCTGGGGCTCCGACCGGTCGAAACGAGAGCCGGCCGCGACTTCGTAACAACCCAGCGCGCCGTTCGCGCCGCAGAACCAGACCCGCTCGCCGTCGGCCGTCACGTCGACGGCGTGCAGGGCTTCGCCGCGAGCACTCGGTCCGTTTTCGACGATCGTGCCCCAGGTTCCGTCGGCGGCCCGGGCCACCACCGTACCGGTGTTTCCCACCGCACAGGGCCCGTTCGCCGACACTGCGACGTCCTGCAGGGAGACGGAGACGGGTGACTCGACGCGTCGCCAGGGCGACGGCGAGGCGCCGTCGGTGAACTCCCACATACTCCGAACTGGACCGGTCGGGCCAAGAGTCACCCCGGTAGTCCCGCCTGTGGCACAGTCACGCCGCCTTATCCCGGCCGTGGCAGTACGAGGACTGCAATCATGACTCACGAGTCCTCCACGGAACGAGCCTGGAAGTCCGTCACGACGCCCTTCGCGGTCGACCTCTTCGCGGTCACCCAGACCGCCGAGGGACCGTTCGCCGTCGGCGGGAGCGGCACCGTCGCCGCCGAGCGGTCCGGCGGCTGGGAGATGGTTGTCGACCAGGGACCGGCCGGGAAAAACCGGACGCTCCGGGCCGTCGACGTGACCGACGACGGCACCCGGGTCTGGTTCGCCGGCGCCTCCGGGGCTATCGGGATGTACGACCTCGAACGGGGCCGACTGTACGACTACTCCTACGCGAAAGACGTCTCGGCCTCCTGGAAGGCCATCGCCGTCACCGGGTCCCGCGGCGCCGAGTCGCTCGTCGTCGCGAACGGCTCGGGCACGGTACTGCCGTTCGACGTCGACGGCCTCGAACCGACGTACGGGACGCCGGTGACGCCGGGGTCCGGCGCGGCCATCACCGCGCTGGCCTACTCGGCGGACGGCGTGGGCTACGCCGTCGATACCGGCGGCCACGTCTTCCAGGCGGCGGTCGACGGCTGGACCGCCGTCGGCATCGAGGCGGCCCAGGCCAGCCTGCGGGACGTCACTGTCGGCCCCGAGGGGCGCGTTTACGTCGCCAGCGGCAGCGGGACGCTCTATCGCCGGGACCCCCAGCGGGCCGAGTGGGTGGCCATCGAGGTTCCCGGGTCTGCGCTCCGGGCCGTGGACGTCTTCGAAGGTCACGTTGCCGTCCTCGCGACCGGCAACACCGCCTATCGCCGGCCCGTCGAGGGCAGGGACCGCTGGCGGTCGGAGTCGCTCCCGGCCGGTAACGAAGTCGTCGACCTGGCGCTGGCCCACCCCGACGTCGCCGTCGGCAAGTCCGGAACCGTCGTCGAACGGCCCAGGGCGTCGGACCCGGGAGCACCCCCGGAGTCGCCGGGCGAACCCGCCGACCCCGTCGACGTCTGTGACCTGCTCCTGACCGAACTCGTGAGCCGACTCGACCGCGAGGAACTGGTCTCGCTGCTGCGGGAACGCGAGGGCTGCGGCGCCAGCCTCGTCGAACACCTGGCCGAGAACCCAGACGAGACCGTGCCGGCCGAACTCCTCGAGGAATTCGCGGCTGAATCGCTCCTCGTTCTCCCCGTCGCTGGTGAGGGCGTCGCCGACGGGACCCGATGCGAAGTCGGGCACGGGACGTGTGAGTGCCACGAATCCCGCCAGACGCTCGCTTCTCTCGACCGACTGCTCGGGGGCTGCTGAAACCTCGCGACGCTGGCCGAAATTCTTGTTTTATTAAATATAGGTATTTGAATGAGCGTTTGTATATATTTCTAGAAGTATTAATTTGCTTAATTATTCCCAGTTACCTCACTGTCTAATGTCCTTTTACTCTCAGGCGAAAAATGGACACTGTACTCGGTCCGGGTGACGCACCTTGGGATGTGTGCGGATGACCCCCGACCTCGAAAGCGACAGCTATCCACCCATGATCGGGAAAGACGCGTTCTGTCCGAAGACCGGGGCGTCGCTCTCCCGAGAGACACACTACGACGAAGACGGGCAGCCGCGGCGCGTCGTGCAGGCCGACGACGCCGCTCTCGGGACAGGAACGGTCGGTGAACTAACGAACGGTGCCGTGCGGTCGTCTCGCACCGCCTTGTTGTCGTACTTCCAGCGGTGTCACGGCCGGCACGCGGCGGGCGACGACGACCTGTACCGGTCGGCGTCGCTGGCACTGAAACGCCTGAAGGCGAGCGCCGACGGCCGCCAGGAGTGGGACGTCCACGTCTGGTACGCGCTGAAGCGTCGACTCGACAGGACGGGCTACGACGTCGAGTGGATGGACGGCTACGCCGAGTTGTGGTGTCCGCGCTGTCACAGCAAACTGCAGTACGGGTCGGGCAGCGACGACGTGCTCCGGGCCTGGTGTGGCATCGAGTGTACGGACCGGCCGGTCGAGCGACTGACCGAACTCCGGGAGATCATGGCGACGCTGTACCGGACGGCGTTCGACGAGGCCACGCTCCCGGCGTCCGAGGACTTCCTCCAGGCCTGAGCCGGGACCGGCCACCCGGCCGGTGGCGTGCCCGTGTCGAGACCGTGATAGCTGCGAGACCCGTCGCCGGCGCGACCACGAATACGAATGGAAGACCACGACACGAACGACTCTCCGAGAGCGACTGGCGGTGACAGGCGGTTCGAACGCGAGGACGTGGCGGGGAACGACGGCGACGGGGGCGTCGACGAGGCGTTCGTCGTCGAAGAGGACATGCGGCTGGTCAAGGTGCTCGTCCTCACGACCGAGACGTACGAGCAGGTCGTCGACGTCCTCGAGACGTTCGACCTGGACTACGTCGTCTCCGACCGCACCGACGGCGTCGACGACAGCGCCGTCGTCCAGTTCCCGTTGCCTGCCGAGACGGTCGAACACGTCCAGGGCCGGTTCGAGTCGCTCGGGATCGAAGACGACGTGTACACGGTCGTCATGGACCCCGAGGTCGTCGTCTCTGACCGGTTCGAGGACCGCGAGACCCTCTACCACGAGGTCACGGGCCTGGGCTACCAGGGCATCTCCCGGAGCGAACTCCGGGGACAGGCCGGGAGTCTCATGCCCGACCTCAGCATCTACACGTTGCTGACGGCCATCAGCGCGGTCGTCGCGACGGCCGGCGTGCTCCTGAACTCGATCGGGATCCTCGTCGGTTCGATGGTGATCGCCCCGCTTATCGGCCCCATCATGGCGGCGTCGGTCGGCACCATCGTCGACGACGACCCGCTATTTTTCACGAGCGTCAAGTACCAGCTGACCGGTAGCGGCGTCGGCTTCGGCAGTGCGGTCGCGTTCGCCTCGCTCGTCCGGGTCAGTTCGCTCGTCTCGCCGGACTTCCAGATCAGCCAGCTGGTCCGCATCAGTAGTCACTCCGCACCGAACCTCCTGCTGGTCGTCGTCGCCTTCGGCGCCGGCTTCGCCGGGGCACTGAGCCTCTCGACGGGCGGCACCATCGACCTCGTCGGGGTGATGATCGCCGCCGCGGTCATGCCGCCGATCGGCGTCGCCGGCGTCGCCGTCGCCTGGGTCCAGCCCGTGATCGTCCTCGGGGCGATCACGGTCGTCCTGGTGAACCTCGTCTCGATGACGCTGGCCGCGATACTCAGCCTCTGGTACCTCGGCTACCACCCAGAGAGTCTCACGGAACTCCGCAAGGCCCGGCGGACGATGCTCGTCCGGGTCGTCGTCCTCGTGGCCGTCCTCGCCATCCTGGCCGCCACCCTGGCACACGTCTCCGGCACCGAACTCAGCCTCCCATTCCTATGACAGACACAGACCACTCGTCCGACGAACACAGCGACGACCTGGGGGCCGCGTTCGTCGCCGCCGTGGGGAACGGCGTCGTGCTGGCACTCCGGTTTTTCTGGACGCTGTTGCGGGTCGCCGTCGCCGGCGTCGTCGTTGCCGCCGCCCAACTGACGAGCCGGAAACGCCGGGCCCGACTGCGGCGCTGGTTCCTCCTCGAGGGCGACCGCTGGACGATCGTCTGGCTGGTCGTCGGCGGGGTCGGCCTCACCACGTTCCTGTTGAGCCTGGCCGGCACCATCGGCGTGGCCAGCGGCACGTTCGTCGGCACGGTGTTCGGCGGCGTCATCTCGGGGCTGTTCTCGTTCGTCCCCATCGTCATCGCCGTCAACCAGCTGACGGTCTCCCGGGTGTTCGGCACGCCGGGCCAGGTCCGCGAAGAGATAGAGGACGTCGACGCCTTCCGCAAGGAGATAGAGGACCGCCACCCGTCGCGCTCGGTCAGTCCGACCGAACCAGCCCCCTTCCTCTCGATGGCGCTCGACGTCGTCGCCGACCGCGTCGACGACCTCGAGGAGACCATCGCGGACGCCGACCCCGAGGTCCGGGCCGCCGTCGAGGAGTTCGTCACCGTCCTCCGTGACCAGACCGGCACGGTCCGACGCCGCCTCGACGGCAGCCACCAGCGCCTCATCGAGGTGTTACCGCCGATGATGGGCGACAGCTACTCGCGAAACGTCAACGACGCCCGAAAGCTGCGGCTGACCTTCGCCGACGAACTGTCTGCCGAGGCCCGGGAGAGCCTGGCCGACCTGGAGGAGACGTTCGTCACGCTCGACGTCCTCCGGCAGTACTTCAAGGCGCTTTACCTCACGGAGGAACTGTCCTACCTCTCGCGACTCGTCGGCTACACCGGGACCGGCGCCTTCGTCGTCTCGCTGGTGGTGATCACGGCCTTCGCCCACGGCCAGCCCTTCGGCGGCCACCCGGTCCTGCTGGACGCGCTACTCAGCGTCTCCGTCGCCGCCGTGACGGTTCCCTTCGCCGTACTGCTGTCGTTCGTCGTCCGCGTCGCCACCATCGCCAAGCGAACGGCTGCCCCGGGGGAATTCACCCCCACCCGGGAGACTCCCGAGTACGCCACCCACCGGGACGAGGACTACGCAGTGCTTCCGGAGGGTGACCAATGACGATCGACACCCTCGACGGCCAGCGTGGCGACCGGCCTGCAGGCCGGTCTGTCGCGGACCGTGGCCGGTGGTCGGGGTGTCCACCGCCCCCACCGACTGGCGTTCG
>CAZGAX010000010.1:0-49366 GCA_964523745.1 uncultured Halobacteriales archaeon
CTCTACGCCCTCCAGCATCGCGGCCAGGAATCCGCAGGAATCGTCACCCACGACGGCTTCCAGCAGCACGAACACGTCGAGATGGGCCTCGTGGGCGACGCCTTCGGTCCGGGCGACCTCGAATCGCTCAACGGCGAGAACGGCATCGGTCACGTTCGCTATCCCACGGCCGGCAGCGTCGAGAAGAGCTGTGCCCAGCCGTTTGCCGTCTCGTTCAAGAGCGGGTCGCTCGGCCTGAGCCACAACGGCAACCTCGTCAACGCCGACGAACTCCGGGACGAACTCGGCGGCCTCGGCCACGCTTTCACGTCCGACGGCGACACCGAGGTCATCGCCCACGACCTCGCGAGGAACCTCCTCGAGGCGGACCTCGTCAGGGCGGTCAAGCGGACGATGTCCCGCATCCACGGCTCGTACTCCCTCACTATCATGCACGACGAGACCGTCATGGGAGTCCGGGACCCAGAGGGCAACCGCCCGCTCGTCATCGGGGAACTCGACGACGGCTACGCTATCGCCTCGGAGTCCGCGGCCATCGACACGCTCGACGGCGAAATCGTCCGGGACGTCCGTCCCGGCGAACTCGTGGTCCTCCACCAGGACGGGACCGGCTTCGACTCCTACCAGCTGGTCGAACGCGAGAACACGGCTCACTGTTTCTTCGAACACGTCTACTTCGCCCGGCCGGACTCGGTCATCGACGAACGGCTCGTCTACGAGGTCCGCCGGGAACTCGGCCGGAAGATATGGGAGGAATCGGGCATCGAGACGGACGTCGTGATGCCGGTCCCCGACTCCGGCAGGGCCTTTGCCTCGGGCTACGCCGAGGCCGCGAACGAGGACGGCGCCGAAACGGAGTTCGCGGAAGGGCTGATGAAAAACAGGTACGTGGGCCGGACGTTCATCATGCCGACCCAGGACGAACGGGAGCGCGCCGTCCGCCTCAAGCTCAACCCCATCAAGTCGACGATCGAGGGCCGGTCGGTCACGCTCATCGACGACTCCATCGTCCGCGGCACCACCTCCACACAGCTCATCGACCTCCTTCGCGACGCCGGTGCCGAGGAGATTCACGTCCGGATCGGCTCGCCGGCTATCGTCGCCCCCTGCTACATGGGTATCGACATGGCGACACGCGAGGAGCTAATTGCCCCGGACAAGTCCGTCGAGGAGATCCGCGAGGAGATCGCCGCCGATAGCCTCTCGTACCTCTCCATCGACGCCATCACCGAGGCCATCGGCGAATCCCGCGCCGACCTCTGTCTCGGCTGCGTCACCGGGGAATACCCGTACGACATCGAGGGCGAGGCGACCGACCGGGACGTCTCCCGACCGGACGTCGGCGAGACGCCCGCCAAAGCCGACGACTGAGGTCGAGTCCCGGCCGCCACCCTACGACGCCGTCAGTAGACCCAGTACAGCAGCACGTAGACGACGGTCCCGAGAGCAAACGACGTGATCCAGAGCCCCGCCGCCACTTTGCCGACGGTCGGATGGCGGGTGGCCGGAATCTGCCCCACCGGCCTGGAGACGGCCAGCAGCAGGACGTAGTACAGCAGGGGGATGCAGACGACCGCCAGGCCCATGTGGACGACCAGTACCGGGATGTACAGGTAGGTGTACACTGCCTCGGGGCCACCGAAGTGGGTCGGCCCCTCGACGCCCACCCGGTAGAGGTAGAGCACGAGGAACGTCCCAAAGAGCGCCAGGCTGGCGAGCATCAGGGTCCGATGGCGACTGACGTCGCCTCGACGGATCGACCTGACGCCACCGACGATAGTCCCGATGGCGACTACGCTGATGACCGCGTTGAGGTGGGGGACGATACCGAGCAGCGGCTCGACGTGAGGGAGCGCACCCATCGGAAGGTAGCCCCGGACTGCACCCACGACCAGACCGATCGAGACGATGGAGAGCAGCCCCGTGAGGGCGGGAACGTTGTCCCGGACGGCGGTAGACATATCCGCAGATTGCGCCGGGTCGGTCATGGGGATTGCGGTCCAGGCGCCGAAAACGGGTGAGACGGGAGCACCTGTCAGTGGAGGAGGAAGGTGACGACGAAACCGACGGCCGTCGCCATCCCGATGACCGAACCACCCTCTTCGTAGGCGTCGCGCAGTATTTCGACGGAGACGCCGGCGAGGACCGCTCCGACGACGAGGGCGCTCGACGCGGCGACGCCGAAAGCCACGACCTCGAGAAGGGCCACACGAAGCTATTCGGCTGTCGCAAGCAAAACCGGGGCGGCTACGATTCCGGCCCCATCTTTTCGTCGTTCGAGTTCGATACGCGACCCATGCCGCCTCGACGGAAGGTCCTCCTCAGTATAGTAGCAAACGTCCCTATCGGTTTCGCCGGCTGTCTCTCCAGTTCGGCGACCGGCTACGTACAGTTCAAGGGGGTCGTAGGCCTGGAGGACGACGGGAGTCGAGACAGCGTGATTCGGGTCGCCTTCGCTCCCGACCAGACGACTGGAGACATCGTGTACCTCCTCGCCGACCGCTGGGCCGACGATATCGACGACACGAAGCAGCCAACCGTCTCCGAGTCTCTCGACCAGGAGTTGCGACAGTACTACGACGGAATCCGGTACCTCGTCGGCGTCTGTAGCGAACGCTGGGCCGGGCCGTTCGTCGAATCCAGGGGCTGTTACAATACCGAATGCGACCGCGAGGATTTCAACCAGGCCCAGGTCTACGACCGGGTCGTGGCGTCACGCTCCGAATCGAGCATCGAGATACACGACGTGACGGGCACCAAGACGTTCACTCCCGGCCAGTAGCTCAGTAGTGCCAGGGGAACTGCCGGAAGTTCGGCTGGCGATTCTCGTTGAACGCGTCCCGGCCCTCGGCAGCCTCGTCTGTCATGTACCCCAGCCGGGTGGCCTCGCCGGCGAACACCTGCTGGCCGACCATGCCGTCGTCGATGGCGTTCATCCCGAACTTCAGCATGCGGATGGCCGTCGGTGACTTCTTCGTCATCTCGTCGGCCCACTCCAGCGCCACGTCTTCGAGGTCCTCGTGGGCCACTACTTCGTTGACCATACCCATCTCCGCAGCTTCTTCGGCGTCGTAATTCCGCCCGAGGAAGAAAATCTCGCGGGCGTTCTTCTGGCCGACCTGGCGAGCCAGGTAGGCCGAGCCGAAGCCGGCGTCGAAGCTGGCCACGTCGGCGTCGGTCTGTTTGAAGACCGCTTCCTCCTCGCTGGCGATGGTGAGGTCACAGACGACGTGGAGGCTGTGGCCGCCGCCGACGGCCCAGCCCGGGACGACGCAGACGACGGGCTTGGGCATGAACCGGATGAGCCGCTGGACTTCGAGGATGTGGAGGCGGCCGACGCCGGCCTGGGCGGCCTCCTCCTCATCTTCCTCGCGGCTCGCGGCTTCGCCGCTCGCTCGTTCCGAGACCTCGCTCCGCTCGGTCTCGCTGTATTCATACCCAGACTCGCCACGGATGGACTGGTCGCCGCCCGAACAGAAGGCCCAGCCGCCGTCCTTCGGGGACGGGCCGTTCCCCGTAAGGAGAACACAGCCAACGTCGGTCTGGCGGCGGGCGTGGTCCAGCGCGGTGTACAGTTCGTCGACCGTCTCGGGACGGAAAGCGTTCCGGAGTTCCGGCCGGTCGAACGCGATGCGGACGGCCGGGACGTCGACCGCCCGGTGGTAGGTGACGTCGGCGAAGTCGAAGCCCGAGACCGGTTCCCAGCGCTCGGCGTCGAAGATGTCCGAGACCATAGGTGGGCTGGGGAGGGGTGGCGCAAAAAGATTCCTCGTGGCGGTCGAGCGCCGTCGGGGGTGCCTCGGCCCTCCGTGAGTGAAGTGCGATTTTGAGTTACTACAAGAGATTTAGGCCGATGGGTCGACGCCGCAGGTATGAAACTCCGAAGACGACGCGTCCTCCAGTCTCTCGGACTCGTCGCTGTCGGCCTGGCCGGCTGTAGCGACACCACCGGCGACGGAAGCGGATCCCCCCAACCAACTGTTACGGACACTGACACCACAACACCGGGGACAGGTACGCCGACCGAGACAAATTCGAGTCTCCCCGACCGTGCCGAATGGCGCGTCGAGACTGCAGTATCGCCGCGTCGCGTCGTCGCGTCCGACGGCGTGTTGTACGTCGGGACGAGTGGGCTCGACAGCGACAAACGGGAGAGTGCAGCCCTCGCGGTGTCGCCGGACGGAACCGTCCAATGGCGGACGAAAACCGGCCAGCGGAACGGCACCATCGCCGGCGTGCGAGACGGCGAAGTCTATGCCATCTCGGGGGATCTCACGAGAGATCTCCTGCACGGCCAGAACTACCGGTTGCACGCCCTCGACGCCGCTGACGGGTCTACGTCGTGGGTCTGGGCTCCCCACAAATCGTACAAATTCTTCTCGCCAGTTGGCATCGACGACCGTTCAGTGTTCGTCGGCACGCACGACGACGCATTGAGCGACTCTGGCGAGACCCTGTACGCCATCGATAGACGTGACGGGACCGTCCGGTGGAACGTCGAAACCGGCGACGTGATGGCTGGAGTCGTGACGGGACACACCGTTCTCGTCGGCGACACCGGTGCGGTCGAAGCGTTCCTGGCCGACGACGGCGAATCACGCTGGCGGTACGAATACGAGGAAATCGGCAACCAGAGTCCGGCCGTGTTCGGCGACCTGGTACTCGCTGGCGACCGAACGGTTCACGCCCTGGACGTCGCCGACGGCACCGAGCGGTGGACCTACGGACGGGACGTGACCATTTCGTCCTGGCTCCCCGTCAGCGAGACGCTCTTCGTCGGCGGGGACCGGATCGCAGCACTCGACCGGTCGGGCAGCGAACGCTGGACGTACGACGAGGGCGGCCACGTCTGGGACGCTATCACGACGAGGGATACACTATACGCTGGGAGTCAACAGGCCCTGTTCGCCCTGGACCGGTCGAGCGGTACCGAACGCTGGCGAGTCGAGACCGACGCCGACTACCCACACCCCGTGGGTGTCGTCGACGGCCAGTACGGCTACGTGACTGACGATGGCACGGTGTCCGTCGTCGATGCCGAGACGGGTGACAGCATCTGGGCCTGGCAGTCACCGAAGGACATCGAACGCGTTGCAACGGTCGCGGACACGTTCGTCCTCGGCTTCGATGGCGGCGGATTGCTCGGCATTCGCCCCTGAATCGCGGCGTCTGTTTGGTACTGTCAGCTGATCGCTCAGTGTCGAGTTAGATCGGTCTCCACGGCAAAGACTCAGTACGACCATTCTGGAGTCAGTCGAACTCTGTCTCGTCGGTGAGATAGTGGTGTGCTACCGCAAATCCGCAGTCGGCTTCGCCGTGTTCGGTTCGGTGCAACTCCCGTCGCCATCGACAGGACGGTATTCCCGCTGAGTCTGTCAGTCCTGACCGGATTCGACCTCCGACTGTGACCGCACTCGATGGCCCCGGACGGTATCCTCAACCGAAGACGCGGGAGTCCGGTCACGCTAGCCGGTCACTTTCGAGTACCGGTCAGGGCCTGTCGCGAAACAGCGCGAGGTGGTGGATGATCGTCCGACTCTCCAGGCCGCCAGCCAGGGCGCCGGTGAGCACCCCGAGCGCGCTGATGAACCCGGCCGTCCGGACGAGGTCTGCCAGGCGGACGACGGGGTCTTCGAGGCTGGGCCAGGTCGTGATGAGGTCCTGCGGGAAGATCACCAGTTCGATCAGGAGCATCAGCGTGGCGACGAACGCGAACAGGCCGGCGACGGCCGCGACCATCGTTCCGGCGACGACGAGGTTGACGACCGCAAGCTGACGGGGTGCCGTCACGCCGGGCTCCCGAGGAAACAGGAGGCCGTGTGCGACGACGAGGTACGCCGAGGCAGCGACTATGCTCCCGAAAAAGAAGGCGATAGCCGTCACGTTCGTGAGGTGGACGCCCACGTCCCAGGTCTCGGCGCTGAACACGAGGATGAGCGTGGGAATGACGGCTGCGGAGGTGAGCGTCGGCAGCGACAGCGAGAGGAGCGGCGCTCGGTTCCGGAGGAGTGTGCGTCCTATTCGCCGCCAGTTCGACACCGCTACCGAACCGTAGTACCGGACCCGAGCCAGGGCTCCCTCGGGGCGTGGCTCGCCGGTGACGAGACGTCGGGCGCCGGCCGCCAGGCGGGGACGTTGGGCCGATCCGAAGTCCGGAACGTCCGTCCGGTCCGGGTCGAAGTCGAACGGCGCCATCACTCCCGTCCTGGCGTGGGACAGTCCCGCGACGTGGCCGAGGAGGTGGGTCAGCAGCGCCGCACCGTTGCCCACGACGACCGGCGCGTCGGGGCGCCTGACCGGTTCGTCTCTCGGTGCGGACCGGAGCCGGTGGGTCGAGAGGACGGCGACGCGGGCGGCGTCCGAGGCGACGCCAGGGACGAACCGGTGGCGCCGGCCCCGCAGACGAACGTCCGTCACGACCACCAGGATGTCGTACGGCGCCCGGACTATCCGGTCGCCGGCTTCGTCGAGAAAGTCCGACGGTCGCCGGTCACCCGCGTCACGAAGGTGCTGGGGCTCTTCTCGGTGGACGCGCCACTCGCGACCGGATTCGGCGGAGAGGACGCGGGCGGAGCGGTCCGCGACGGCGTCGGCAAAGTCCACGAGAGCCGCCGCGTCACCCCTTGGGGACGGCGCGACGAGCACACCGAGGTGGACCGGCGCGTCCTCGCCGGTCACCTCGGGAACGCCGGTGTTCTGGCGGTTGTCACCAGACATGTCGACCGTTCGGTCGCTTGCCCCAAAAGCGTCGCCTCCACGGTCAGCGGCCAGTCCGCTCGTCGCCTCCGAGGTCCCCGAGTGCCTCACAGACCCGTTGGAGAGCCTCCCGATACCGGTGGCTCTCGGCGGAATCGAAGGAGGCCTCGACGACCTGCGTCCCCTCACTGCCCACGGATCCTTCGAAGGCATCGACGAAGGTCTCCCGGTCCGGCGTGCGGATGAACTCCAGGTCGTAGAGGTCGCCGGTCGGTTCGAAGTCCAGCCCGTGGGGCGTCTTCCAGTGCTCGGTGAAGGGTGGGTCAAACTCCTCGATGGGGAGTTTGTGGAAGATGCCGCCGCCGTCGTTGTTTACGAGGACGATAGTGGCGTCGACGCCGCAGCGCTCCAGTGCAAGGAGGCCGTTCGTGTCGTGGTAGTAGGCCAGGTCCCCGGTGACCAGGACGAGCGGGTCGTCGGTGGCGCTGCCGGCGCCGAGCGCCGTCGAGGTGACGCCGTCGATGCCGCTTGCACCACGGTTGCCGACGGTCGTAATGGCGGCTGCCCGGGGCCGGCCGAATCGGTCGAGGTCACGGACCGGCATACTGTTGGAAACGACGAGGGTGGTGGGGTCGGGACAGCGGGTCGCCACCTCGTAGAGCACGCCGCCCTCGAACCACTCGTCGCCCACTGCGTCACCGACCTGGTCCCAGTAGGCGCCCTCGGCCTCGACGAATCGGTTCCGCCAGGCTGCCATTCCGGGCGAGTCGATGCGGCCGGCCAGGGCGGTCGCCAGTCGCGTCGGATCCGCCGTCACGAGGTTCGTGGCGGTAAACTCCGCTTCGCGCCACTCCCCGGCCGGGTCGACGAGGTACTGGCGGGCGTCGGCGTCCCTGAGGTAGTGCCGGAGGGCTTTCGAGGTGGGCGAGGCCCCGAAGCGGAGCACCACGTCGGGGTCGGGCCAGTCCACACCCTGGAGGTATGAGTCGTACCCGCCACAGACCGGGAGGTCCGGGACGTGCGAGCCGAACCGATGGCCAGAGAGCGGATCTGCGAGGATGGGGAACTCCGTCGCCTCGGCGAGGGTTGCGAGGGCGTCCGGTCCGGGCGTCGCGTCGTCGGCCGGGCCGCAGACGACGAGTCCCCGGTCGGCCTCGTCGATAGCAGTCGCAACGGACTCGACGGCCGCTTCGTCGAGTTCGGGAACGCCGGCGGTCGTCTCGACGAACGGGCCGTCTCGACCCTCGACGGCGAGTGGAGCTTCGTCGGCCAGGTCGTCCGGGACGTCTCCGGGCACCTCGCTGGGTTCGAGCGGTTTCCGAAACGGAACGTTCAGGTGGACCGGTCCCGGCGGATTCCCGGTCGCCTCGCCGACGGCCCGGTCGACCGACACCCGGAGCGAACGAAGTTTGCGGGGTTCGGCCGCGGGTTCCGGGAGGGTGCTGTGCCAGCGGACGGCATCGCCGTAGAGGTCCCGCTGGTCGATGGTCTGGTTAGCCCCGCTGTCCCAGAGCTCCGGCGGTCGGTCGGCAGTCAGGACCAGCAGCGGAACGCGGCCGGCGTCGGCCTCGATAACTGCCGGGTGGAAGTTCGCGGCGGCCGTGCCGGAGGTGCAGACGATCGGGGTCACCTCACCGGTACGCCTGGCCCGTCCCAGGGCAAAGAAGGCAGCAGAACGTTCGTCGAGGTGGGAGAACACTTCGATCTGGGGGTGCTCGGCGACGGCGTAGGTCAGCGGCGTCGACCGGCTCCCCGGAGCGACGCAGACGGCCGAGACGCCCGCCTTCACGAGTTCGTCGACGATAGTGTCGCCCCAGAGAGCGTTCCGGTTTGGTGCCGTCATGCCAGTTCGTCCAGGACCGGGCGATACTTCAACTGGAGTTCGTCCCACTCGCTGTCCGGGTTACTGTCGCCGACGATGCCGGCACCGGCGAACAGCGTCGCGGTTTCTCCGTGAGCAACTGCCGACCGGATGGCGACCGCGAACTCGCCGTCCCCGTCGGCGTCGAACCACCCGACGGGCGCGGCGTACCAGCCACGGTCGAAGCCCTCCGTCTCCCTGATCGTCCGGAGTGCAGGGTCCTGTGGCATTCCGCCGACGGCCGGCGTCGGGTGCAGCGCCTCGACGAGTTCGAGGACGTGCCGGTCACCGTCGAGCCGGGCACTGACAGGCGTCTGGAGGTGCTGGACGGTAGCGAGCTTGCGAACCCTCCGAGGCCCCGTTTCGAAGTCGAGGGTGAGCGGAGCAAGCTGGTCGCGAACGGCGTCGAGGACCACCTCGTGTTCGTGGATGTCCTTCTCGCTGGTCCGGAGGTCCTGGGCGAGCCACTCGTCCTCGTCGACGGTGTCCCCGCGGCCGGTCGACCCGGCGAGGATGTCCGTCCAGACGTCTCGGCCTTCGACGGCGACGAGGCGCTCCGGGGTGGCGCCGAAGAATCGGCCGGCGCCGACGGGTTCGACGCAGAACAGCGTACAGTCCGGGTACGTCTCCCCGAGGCGCCGCAGCACGTCCGGGACGGCCAGGTCGGCCGCGAGTTCGACGTCGAGGGACTGGGCGAGGACGACTTTTCGAAGGTCGCCGCCACGGACCTGGCCGAGGGCAGATTCGACCTGGGCTCGCCAGCCCTCCCGGTCGGGCGTCGGCCGCTCGGCGCTGATGCCCGGCGGGTCGGCCCGGCGGAGTTCCGGCAGGGCAGCGATCCGTTCTCGCCACCGGTCGAGGCTCGTCCGCGCCGCTCCGGCTGCCTCTTCCCCGGAGTCAGCGGTCGTCAACCACGCACCGTCTGGGGTGATAGTCACCTGAACGGCCGGGAGGACGAACTGTGCGCCTGGAAACCCGTTCCAGGGCTCGTCGACGTCATCTCCGTGAGCGTCGTGAAAGGCAAACCCCCCGAAGAGGCGGGGTCTGGCAGCTGCCGGGAGTGAATCGACGGGCTCGACGCCGTCGAGGAGGTCGGCACCACGGTTCCGGACGGCTTCGAAACGATCCGGACCGTCGGCCGTGACGACGTCGGCGGCTCCGCCGCCAACGACCGTCAGATCGCCACTCGACCAGACGACGCGAGGCCGGTCCAGTGCCCGTAGTACGGCCCCTGCCGTCGGCCGAGAGATGGCACAACCGGCGACGGCCACCGACCCCGTGGCCACCCGTACCGACCCCTCCCTTCCCTGCCTTTGCTCCATGTCCAGTCGATTGGACCGCCTGGCCTTTGAGCCTAACTATACGGCCAGCGCGTGTTTTCGGCGAAGTGGATATTCGATCGACGAGAAATGTGCCTGAGATAAAAATCCCAGCTACCTCTGCCGAAAGTTGACTTAACTAATCGGTAGGTATAGTTGGGGTTCCGTGCAACGACCCCCGTCAGGCTTAAATACCCCTCAGTCGAACGCCTGAACGTTGCGATGCCCAAGGTAGAGATCACCATCCCGGAGCATCTCGAAATGCAGATCGCGCAGCTCGTCGAGCAGGGCGAGTTTCTCAACCGCGAGGAGGCGATAGAGGACCTCCTGTCGACCGGGCTGAAAGCGTACAAGACGAGCGGACCGACCGACGAAGACGAGGAACCCGGTTTCGAAGACGACGGCATGATGGGCCACGACGACGAGTACGTCTTCTGACCGATTTCGTGACTGCCGCCACGGTCCCCACCACCGGGTGTCTTCTGGTACAGACTCACAAACAATAGTTAAACGGATACCCGTTCTACGGACCCAACATGCACAAAGACGAGCTACTCGAACTGCACGAGCAGATGGTACTCATCATGGAGTACTTCCGGAGCCTGGAGGACGTCGACTCCTCGCTGTTCGACCCCTACGAGGAGCTGGACGTCACGCCCGACGACGTCCACATGTCCAAGAGCGAGCACAAACACGCCGTGTTCGTCCTCGGGAACGCCCTGGCAAACGCCATGAGCGAAGACGAGTTCTCGGACGCCGGACGCGTCGGCAAGCGGATGAAGGAACTGGCCGAAGACGCCGAGAGCAAACTGTAGTGGGGACCGTTCCCCCGATTTTGCGGGATCTTCCGCCGCTATTTCTCCGTCTCGAGACTGTCCAGTAGCTCGGGGTCGGTCCGGAACTTCAGGACGTTGTTGAGGATGTGGTTGCGGACGTTGTCGACGACCGAGCCGTGTTCGGTGTAGAAGTCGTGGACCCACCGCGACTCCTCCTCGTGGCTCGTGAACATCATCAGCGTCTTCCACTGGTACTCGCCCGTCGAGAGGCTGTAGAACAGGGTGTGTTCGTCCTCGCGGATGTAGGTCATGGCGTCGTGCCACTCGTCGGCGAAGTTCTCGGGGTTGAACTTGAACTCGAACAGCGAGAAGTGGAAGTACTCCTCGTTGATGAGGATGGCGTCGCGGAACACGCCTGCCTCGCGCATCTCCCTGACGGATTCGCTGACAGTAACGTGAGAGACGTCGATGTCGTAGTGTTCCTCGAGTCTGTCGGCGAGTTTGCGAGAGGAGAGCTGGGGGTCACGGGAGAGTTCCTTGAGGATGCAGATGTCCCGTTCCCGGAACTCCCAGCGGGGCGCGTCGTCCATCGGTACGGGGCGAATCGTGGCAGTCGGGGAAAAATGTTAGCGTTTGTAGGCTGTTTACCCCGGGACCGAACCGTCCACGTCCAGTCTAACGAGGGCGTCTACCGGCCACAGCGGTTCTATCGCGTCCGAAACCTGTCGCGTCGGACCGGAAGATTGCCGACCTGCGTTCCCCCCCCCCCTGCGGCTACTCCCCGTCGAATTCCGGGTCCCGCCGTTCGGCGAAGGCTCGTGCTCCCTCCGCGTGGTCATCGGTGGCGAGCGAACGTTTCATCGCCTCGGCTTCGGCAGCCATCGCTTCGTCGAGCGAGCGGTCGAGACCGGACTTGACCAGCTGCTTCGACTCCCGAAGAGCCTGGGTCGGACCGGTCGCGATGCGGTCGACGAGCGACTGGGCTCGTTGCTCGAACTCGTCGGTCGGGACGACCCTGGAGAAGAGGCCGAGCGATTCGGCGCGTTCGGCCTCCACGAGTTCGCCGGTCATGACCAGGTCCAGCGCGGCGCCCTCGCCGACGAGTCGCGGGAGGATGTACGAGGTAGCCGAGTCGACGGACAGGCCCACCTGCCGAAAGCCAAATCCGATCTTCGCTCGGTCGCTCGCGACGGTGACGTCGCCGGCGACGGCGAGCGTGGCACCCGCACCGAACGCCGGCCCGTCGACTTTCGTAACCGTCGGCACGGGACACTCGTACACCGCACGGACTGCCCCGGTGACAGCCTCACCCACCTTCTCGAACCGCGCCTCGGGTGGTGCGTCGCTGGCGACCGCCTCGATCATTCCCTGAACGTTGCCGCCGGCACAGAACGTGCCGCCGCTCCCCTGAAGGACGAGACACCGGACGTCTGCCTCGACGGCCCGCTCGACGCCGTCCCGGAGGGCCGTCGCCACGTCTTTCGAGAGGGCGTTGCGCTGTTCGGGGGCTTGCAGGGTGAGTACCACCCTATCGTCGTGCCGGTCGTAGCTAACGGAGTCGCTCATGGGCCGTTACTACCGGCGCCGGGAGATAAAGCCCCGGCGTTACCCTTCCCCCAGCTACGGACTTTCGCGAGAAACCGGTCGACTACGCCACAGAGAGAGCCAACGCTGGTCAGGTTTCACCGGGCACGAGGCGACGACGGGTGACGAGAGACGAACACGTCACCCGGCCAACCGTATCGAATTTAGCCGTTCCGGGATTCCGGGTCCTCAACCTTTAACAGACATCCGGGCGACAAATCCCCACGGAGGAGTAACACCATGCCAGAGCACTCTAACCCCGAACTGCCACCGCTTCCGTACGACTACGACGCCCTCGAGCCACACATCTCCGAGCAGGTGCTGACGTGGCACCACGACACCCACCACCAGGGCTACGTCAACGGCCTGGAGTCCGCCGAGAAGACCCTCGCGGAGAACCGCGAGAGCGGCGACCACGCCTCGACCGGCGGGGCGCTCCGGAACGTCACCCACAACGGCTGTGGCCACTACCTCCACACGCTGTTCTGGGAGAACATGTCGCCCGACGGCGGCGGCGAACCCGAGGGCGACCTGCGAGACCGGATCGAGGAGGACTTCGGCTCCTACGAGGGCTGGGAAGAGGAGTTCCGCGCCGCGGCGTCCGCCGCCGGCGGCTGGGCCCTGCTGGTCTACGACCCCGTGGCCAAGCAACTCCGCAACGTCGCCGTCAACAAGCACGACGACGGCGCCCTCTGGGGCTCCCATCCGGTTCTCGCGCTGGACGTCTGGGAGCACTCCTACTACTACGACTACGGCCCGGACCGTGGGAGCTTCGTCGACGCGTTCTTCGAGGTCGTCAACTGGGACAAGGCCGCAGAGCAGTACCAGAAGTCAGTAGATCACTTCGAGTAAGTAGTAGCCGAGTCGTCGCGACGCGGTTCGAAACCTTCGCTTTTTTCTTCGAAACCAGACGCCAGCCACGGATAACGTGCCGTCGCCTCGAACCGGAGCCCTTACCGACGGAGACTCGCTAGTCCGGGCCATGCCCGTTCCCAAGTCCGAGTTCGAGGACCTCCGCCCGCTAGAGTTTCGCGACCCATCGGAGGTCCTCGACGCCGACCAGATGTACACCATCTACGAGATCGCACGGCTGCTCCAGGGACTCGACGCCGGGACGGAACTCGACCTCGAGACCGAAAACGTCCTGCTCGACTGGGCCATCCCGTGGATGATCACCAACGCGGAATCGTTCGTCTTTGCCGAACCGGCGGCAGACGACGAACCCGGCCACTACGGCGTCCAGGAATGACCACTCTGGTGGCCGGCAGCCAGCGCGTCGACGCCGGGAAGACCACGTTCGCCACCGGTCTCGTCGCCTACACCGGGTCGGTCGGCTTCAAGCCCCGCGCCGGCAACGACTACTGGTTCGACCACGACGACGTCCGAGCGGCCGTCGCCGACGGCCGCCTCTACGGCAAAGATGCGAAGAGACTCGTCAGTGCCAGCCCCGGCGACCGGCCGCCTGAAGCCATCAATCCGGTCCACCGCCTCTGGCGTCCCTCACCCGGTCCGGATGCCGGACTGCTGGGCCAGGACGACAGAGAATTCGTCCTGGACCGGGCCGGCGAGGGGCTTGTCGTGAACGGGACCGTCGACGTGCCCGACAGGATTCGAGAGGCGCTTCCCGTCGAGGACGCTCTCGTCGTCAGTTCGCTCGCCGAACTCAACGACGCGATGGAGCGGCTTCACCTGCCGGCCCTCGAAGGTGTCGCAACGAAAATCAGGGCTGCCGATAACCCCGTGGTCGAGTCCTACAGCGACATCGCACGGCCGCTACGGGACCTGGACCCCGACGCGGTGGCCGTCGTCGAGGCCGGCCGCGTCCGGACCTACGACGGCGAGCGCTGGGCGAAAGCCTGTGAAGTGGCGCCGGGCGGCCCCCGCGACGGCCAACTGGAAGAACGCGTCGACGCCGTCGTCGACCTGCTCGACCCCGAGGACTCCTTGCCACTCGATCCCCTCGGCGACGACCGTCGCAACGACCCGAATGCCGTCGCTGACACCTACGCTGAGGCATACGACGCACTGCTGGCCCTGGCCGGATAGTCCGGCGAGACCGAACCGCTCAGTGTCCCATCCGGGCGGCCTGGAGGGCCAGTTCTACGTCGTGTTTGGGATTGGCGGTGACGCTCGGGCCGTGGCCGGTGTGGAGTTCGGACACCGAGTCGACCGTCTCCAGCAGCGTCTCGATGCTTTCGACGAGGCGTGCCCGGTTGCCCTCCTCGAGGTCCGTCCGTCCGAAGCCGCCGTTGGCAAAGACGAGGTCGCCCGCGAACAGCACGCCGGTCTCCGGGGCGTAGAAACAGAGGTGGTCGTTCTTGTGGCCCGGCGTGTGGACTGCGACGTACTCGTGGTCGCCCATCAGGACCCGCTCGCCGTCGTCGATTTCGTTGTCGACCGGCGGCTGGTCGGTGTCGAACCCCCACGTTTCGACGCCGAACGCCGTCTTCACGTCGTCTACGTTGCCGACGTGGTCGGGATGCGTGTGGGTGAGGATGACCGCATCGAGGTCCTCGACTTCGTCGCGGATCGCGCTGACGACGTCGAAGTTGGCACCGGTGTCGACGATCACCGTCCGGTCGCCGTCCACGAGAAAAGCGTTACTGGTAAAGCCAGACTGCCCGGCCGCGAGATTTCGGATCATGCCAGGCGATAGAGCGGGTGGTCGCTTGTCGGTGTCGGTCACGAGGCGACCCGAGGCGGGGCAGCGCCGGATGTAGGTTACTCTCACCCACAGGGCTATGTACCATGAAAAACAAAGCCGGGATCAGAGCGCAGATGTCAGACTCGGAGACACCGGTCGTGTTGATCGTCGAGGACGAACCCGACGTGGCAGAGACGTACCGACTCTGGCTGGACGATGACTACGAGGTTCGCCTGGCCGAAAACGGGGACGAGGGGCTGGCAAAACTCGACGCCGACGTGGACGTCGTGTTGCTGGACCGGATGATGCCGGGGCTGTCGGGCGACGAAGTCCTGGAACGCATCCGCGACGGCGACCTGGAATGCCGGGTCGCGATGGTGACGGCCGTCGAACCTGACTTCGACATCCTGGAGATGGGGTTCGACGCCTACCTCTCGAAGCCGATCAAGAGCGACGAACTCCACGACACCGTCGAAAACCTCCTGGAGCGCTCCGAGTACGACAGTCTCTTGCAGGACTACTACGCGCTGGTGGAAACGCAGGCGACGCTTGAGGCGACCAAGAGCCGTGCGGAACTGGCCAGCAACGAGGAGTACCAGGAACTCAAAGACGAGATCGGGTCGCTGCGCGGCCGACTGTCCGACACGCTCGGTGGCGTCGAGGACGACGACGATTTCATCGCAACTATCCGTGGGCTGGACGATGTCGACGAACACTAAACGGATGACCTACGACCTCTCTGCGGTCCTCGACGTCGAGGCCCTGGACGCCGTGGACGCCGGGACCAGTATCCTCGTCTCCGGCCCTGCCATGACCGGCAAGCAGGACCTCGTGATGGAAGTGCTCGCCGACGGGGCCCGCGACGGCCAGGGAGCCGTCGCCGTCACGACCGGCGACGACGCCAATGCCGTGGTCGAAGACGTCGAACGCCGTGCTTCCGACGCCGACCCCTCCCTCCTCGGCGCCATCGATTGCCGGGCCGACGGGAACCGCGCCGAGGAGACCGCACCGGACGGCGCGTACGTCCACCACGTCGGTTCGCCGGGCGACCTGACGGGCATCGGCATCGGGATCACGAACTGTTTCGACCGGCTCGACGAGGACGGCGTCGATCAGGGACGGCTCGCTCTCGTGTCCCTCTCGACGATGCTGACCTACACCGACAAGCAGACCGTCTTCAAGTTCTGCCACGTCGTTTCCTCCCGGCTCGACGCCGCCGAGTTCCTCGGCGCGTTCACCATCGACTCCAGCGCCCACGACGCCCAGACGCTCCAGGTCGTCAAACAGGCTTTCGACGGCATGATCCAGATACGCGAAGAGGGCGGCACCAGGGAGGCCCGGGTCATGGGCGTCCAGCCCGACCCCTCCGACTGGGTCGAACTCTGAGTCGGCCCCGGCGAGCGGTCCGGCAGGGGCAGGAATTATCTACCTCCGGGTTGGCCCGACCTGTATGGACGTCACGCTACTCGAGGCCACAGACGACCCCGAGCGGCTGATCTGCCAGGGTGCCCGCAACGACTACATGGCCGACTTCGTCGGTGACACGCCCTTCGACGAGGTGATGGCCGGCGTCGACGGCGACACGCTCGAGGAAAAACAGGAGACGATGATCCACCACCTCCTCGAACACGGTCACTTCGGCCCGTTCGAACACGCCCAGGCAACCTTCGCGATCGAAGGAGTCAGCCGGTCGTGCATGGCCCAGATCACTCGCCACCGCCACGCCTCCTTCGACGTACAATCGATGCGCTACGTCGCTTTCGACGACGTCGACCCCGCCGACGTCCGGGAAGGAGAGATGGTCGTCATCCCGCCCTCCGCGACAGACCCGAACTGGGTCGGCCGCAACCAGTCCACCGGCGCCGTCGACGAGGAAACTGCCGAGCGCCGCGAGGAACTGTTCAAGGACACCATCGAGAACGCCGTCGAGTCCTACCAGGAACTGCTCGACCTCGGCATGCCTCCGGAAGACGCCCGGTTCGTCCTCCCTATCGGGACGAAGGTCAACATCGTCATGTCTGTCAACGCTCGGATGCTTATGCACATAGCAGATATGCGAGCAGCGGCGGACGCCCAGTGGGAAATACGTCAAATGACTGAAGACATTCTCGACATCGCGGCCGACTGGTGCCCCATCACCTTCGACTACTACGAAGCGAACATGAAGAACCGGAAGAATCGGCTCGCACCCTGAGACCGCGCTCGGCCCGTCTCGACCCGCAACTTCTTGCCGTTGGCCTGCGTCTTGGTAGCGAGACACATGACCGACGCCACATTCGAACTGTACGTGGACGGCGCGGACGAGTTTCGCTGGCGGCTGGTCCACGACAACGGGAACGTCATCGCCGACAGCGGCGAGGGGTACGCCTCACGACAGAAGGCCAGGCAAGGTATCGAGAGCGTCAAGCGGAACGCCCCGGAGGCCCCGGTCGAGGAGATACGAGAGTAAGTGCCGGCGGAGCGTGGCATATATCCACCCTCGTTCGTAACCCCTCCCCATGGGAACGCGTGACGACGTCGGTGACGTCGACTCGCCGGCCGACCCGGCGCTCGACCCCCGGTCCGAGTACGATTACGTCGGGGGCGCCATCGAGCGGCCGGACCTGGTGGCAGCCCTCCGGGAGCGGGTCGCAGGCGACGTGCGGTTCGACGAGTACTCCAGACAGCTCTACGCTACCGACGCCAGTGCCTACGAGATGACGCCGGTCGGCGTCGTCTTTCCGCGATCGACCGACGACGTAACGTCGGTCGTCTCCTACTGCGCCGAGCGGGAGATACCGGTCCTGCCTCGTGGCGGCGGAACGAGCCTCGGCGGCCAGGCCGTCAACGAGGCGGTCGTCCTCGACTTTACCCGGTACATGAACGACCTGCTGGCCGTCGATCCGGAAGACCGTACCGCGACGGCGCAACCGGGCGTCCTGCTGGGTGACCTGGACGCCGCCCTGGCCGAGTACGACCTGAAGTTCGCGCCGGACCCGGCGTGGGGCGACAAGAGCGCCCTCGGCGGCGCCATCGGCAACAATTCGACGGGAGCACACTCGCTGCAGTACGGCAAGACCGACGCCTACGTCGAGTCCTGCGAGGTCGTGCTGGCCGACGGGACCGTCACGGAGTTCGGAGAAGTGACGCTTGAGGAACTCCGTGACGGCGCCGACCCCGACGGCGACCTCGAGGAACGAATCTACGCCGAAGTCGCCCGGGTCGTCGACGAGGAGACCGAGACGGTCCAGTCGGCCTTCCCCGACCTCAAACGCAACGTTTCGGGCTACAATCTCGACCGTCTCGTCAGCGAAGCCGAGTCGGGCAGCGTCAACCTCGCCAGACTCCTGGCCGGCAGCGAAGGAACGCTGGCCGTCGTCACCGAGGCCACAGTGGGGCTGGAACCGGTACCCGCGACGAAAGCCGTCGCCCTCCTGGAGTACGAAGGACTGCTGGAGGCACTGGAAGACGTCGCACCAATCCTGGAACACGACCCGGCGGCCGTCGAAGTGCTCGACGACGTGCTGCTGGACCTCGCGCGGGAGACGGAAGAGTTCGGCGCGCTCGTCGAGGCCACGCTCACGCCGGACACCGGCGCAGTGCTTCTCGTCGAATTCTACGCCGACTCCGACAAAGACGGGCGCCAGCGGGTCGCTGACCTGTTCGCAGACCGCATTCCCAAGACCACGGCGAGGGCCGTTCCAAACGAGGGAGCCAGTGCTATCACGGACGACCCCCAGCGTGCCATCGCAGCCTCGGAGGCCCACGAGAAGGGCGACCGCGAACGGTTCTGGAAGTTGCGCAAGAGCGGCCTGCCGATACTGCTCTCGCGGACCACCGACGCCAAACACATCAGCTTGATCGAGGACACGGCGGTCCCGCCCGAGAACCTCCCCGAATACGTCGCGGAGTTCCAGGACGTCCTCGCCGACCACGACACGTTCGCCAGCTTCTACGCCCACGCCGGACCGGGCTGTCTCCACATCCGGCCGCTCATCGACTCGAAGTCGGTCGAGGGGGTCGAACGAATGGAATCGCTGGCCGACGCCGTCACCGACCTCGTCGTCGAGTACGAGGGCAGCGTCTCCGGCGAGCACGGCGACGGAAGAGCGAGGACGCAGTGGAACCGGAAGCTGTACGGCGACGACGTGTGGGAACTGTTTCGGGACCTGAAGACGGCGTTCGACCCGGACTGGCTCCTGAATCCCGGCACGGTCTGTGGTGACGTGGACCTGACCGAGCACCTCCGGTTCGACCCCGAGTACGACTTCGACCTCGGGTTCGAGCCGACCCTGGAGTGGGACAACGCCAACGGCATGCAGGGGATGGTCGAACTCTGTCACGGCTGTGGCGGCTGTCGCGGCCCCCAGGAGACTACGGGAAGCGTGATGTGTCCCACGTTCCGGGCGGCCGACGAGGAGATCACTAGCACCCGAGGCCGGGCGAACATGCTCCGACAGGCCATGAGCGGCGACTTGCCGGACGATCCGACGAGCGAGGAGTTCTCGACGGAGGTGATGGACCTCTGTATCGGCTGCAAGGGCTGCAAGCGCGACTGTCCCAGCGGCGTCGACATGGCCAAACTCAAGGCCGAACTCGCCCACCTCGACCACCAGCGAGACGGGGCCGGCCTCCGTGACCGCATCTTCGCCAACGTCGACCGGGTGACCGCCCTCGGTAGCCGACTCGCTCCCGTCTCGAACTGGCTGGCTGCCCTCCCGGGAAGCGACGTGCTCGCCGAGAAACTCCTCGGTGTCGCCCGGGAGCGGGACGTCCCACACTTCGCCAGCCAGTCGTTCGAATCGTGGTTCGATGCCCGAGGTCCCGCAGTTCCGGCAGCCGACGCCGAGGCTCGCGTCCTGCTGTTTCCCGACACCTACACTAACTACAGCACGCCCGAGGCGGCCCGGGCCGCAGTCGCCGTCCTCGAAGCGGCAAACGTCCACGTCCAGGTACCAGACGGCGTCGGCCCGAGCGGTCGGGCGGCCTTCTCGAAGGGGTTTCTCGACCTGGCCAGAGAGCGCGTCGAGGACAACGCCGAAACGCTCGCACCGGCGGTCGAAGACGGGTGGGACGTCGTCACGCTCGAGCCATCGGACGCCGTCATGTTCCAGCAAGACGCCCTGGACCTCTCGACGCGCGACGCCGTCCAGTCGGTCGCCGAGCACAGCTACGGTCTCTGTGAGTACCTTGATCTGAACGGACTCGTCGACGACGTCGACTTCGAAACTCCCAACGTGACACTTACGTACCACGGCCACTGCCACCAGACAGCGGCCGGCCGGGACCACCACGCCGTCGCAGCGCTCCGCCGAGCCGGCTACGCCGTGGATCCACTCGATTCAGGCTGCTGTGGCATGGCCGGAAGCTTCGGCTACGAGGCCGAGCACTACTCGATGAGCCAGGCTATCGGCAGCATCCTCTACGACCAGGTGAGCGAAAGCCCCGGCGACCGCGTCGTCGCACCGGGCGCCTCCTGCCGGACCCAACTTGGAGAGGGGCCGGTCGACCCCACTCCACAGCACCCGGCAGAAGCCCTCGCCGAGGCGTTGCCCGACGGCAAGGGCTAGGGCCCGGGCTCGGGCTCTGCGGATTCGAGGGCCGACAGGCCGGTACTCCCGTCGTTAGCTTCGGGCACTGTGGCTGGTGCTGTGAGGAAACAGTAGGATATAAAATTCGGCAAGAATGTACGTTTGGCCATCATTGCGCACTGTTTATCCCGTCTAGTCTGGGCAAGCACAGTGTTTTTATCCCGGCCTCGGGTCACTATACGGTAGATGGTTCGCCGGCTGGCCGTGGGTATGCTCGTGGTCCTCCTGATAGTTGGCCTCTGGGGACCGGGACTCGGCAGTGCAGCGAGCGACGGCGACCGGACGGGGCCCCAGCCACCGCAGACGACGCCAGAGGGGTTCGACAGCACGGTATTCGAAATCGAAGTGTTCGACAACGCCTCGGCCCGGTGGACGATCCGTCACAGTCGCGTGCTGGAAAACGAGACGGAAGTCGAGCAGTTCAAGGACTTCGCCGCGCGGTTCGAGCAGGGCAATACCTCTGCCTTCTCGGACTTCGAAACACGCGCCAGGCGACTCGTCGCTGCCGGCGAAGACATCTCGGGTCGCAACATGACCGCTTCGAACTTCGCCCGGGCTGCCTACGTCGACCCCATTTCGGAGAGTCGCGGCGTCGTGGAATTCTCGTTTACCTGGGAAGCCTTCGCCCAGGTGGAGGACGGCCAGGTGGTCGTCGGTGACATATTCGAGGGCGGGATGTACATCGCCGATGGCCAGCGTCTGCGATTCCGGACCGGGCCCACGTTGCACTTCGTCGAAGTCGCACCGGAGCCCGATTCGACGGCCGTCCAGGGTAACCTCTCGGCCAGCGACACGGTGACCTGGGAAGGCGAGATGCAGTTCAACGACAATCGCCCCTACGCCGTCTTCGGGCCGAGCGGTTCGGGGTCGGTCACTTCGACTGCCGCCGAGACGCCGACCTCGGGGAGGCTGGGACAGTTCCTCATCGTCGGCATCCTGGTCTTGATCGGACTCGGCGGCGGCCTGGCCTGGTACACCGGCTATCTCCCGCCCGGCAAGCGCAGCCGGTTCGGAAACGACGGCGCGGTGGCGACGGCCGAGTCGACTGACGCTACCGGCCCCGCCCACGGCGGCACTAGCAGCCCCGAACAGGCCGGCGAGCCCGAAATCCTCTCCGACGAGGACCGCGTCGTCAACCTCCTCGAGGAGAACGGCGGCCGGATGAAACAGGTCAACATCGTCGAGGAGACCGACTGGTCGAAGTCGAAGGTGAGCATGCTGCTCTCGGACATGGAAGACGACGGGGAGATAAGCAAACTCCGCGTCGGTCGGGAGAACATCATCAGCCTCGCCGGGCAAGAGCCCGACGCCGCCGGGTCGCCGTTCGAGGAAGAGTAGTGGTACACCACCGCACGAGGCCGGGAAAGCGCAATGGTTAAAGGGTACTCCCGGTAACTCGGGAATGCGTACCCGGACCGCTCCGATAGTGTAGTCCGGCCAATCATATTGCCCTCTCGAGGCAATGACCGGGGTTCAAATCCCCGTCGGAGCATTCTGCTGCGAACGAACGTGAGCAGCGAATGCGACTCGCGGGGATTTGAGCCCTATCAGACGTAGCCCGGCAGCGCAGCGAAGCGAGCAGCCCGGACCGTCTGATTCTGGTTCAAATCCCCGTCGGAGCACTACAGCGACCGAGTTTTACGAGGGAGCGAAGCGCGCACAGAGGGGATTTGAACCCTGGAAGTCGCATGCCCGGAATGGCCGAGCGGAGCGAGGCCACACGCCCGGACCGTCTTCCTCTGGTTCAACATCCCCCTCGGAGCACTCCTTCCCCGACGCCTTCTCGCTGTTTCGAACCCTTCACTCGTTATTATTGGTTGATACACCAGTTCCTGCGGCTCTGTTAAAACCCCCTCCCCCACTGTTGACACATACGGCTGCTGAATGCAGAGGATATGTCTGGAACAAAGACACTGCTAGCACACTGTTGCTCTAAATGGTCGATACGAAGTTTCTACTGGACGATAGATAAAGTATCCTACTTCTGATATTGTTGAATAGGGTTTCTGTGCAAATTTATCAACTCGCTCGTAACAATACAGTCACCTATCCAGATTCCAGGTGTAATGGTGGACAAGAACAGCATCAATGAGGAGATCGACTCGGAGTTTAACACCCACGACGAGGGGCCCGATACACCACAGGCGACAAATAGCTCTGGACACGCCCCCTCACGCCGCTCACTTCTGCGGACCGGGGGAGTACTTGGCCTGGGTATCCCATGGCTGACCTCGCTCGGTCGCCGCGGACGCGCCGGTGGAATGGAAGACGGCGACGGCTGTAAGTCAGACCAGCAAAAAGAAAGCCTCTGGACTCAGATCCAGAAACTCTTCGCCGACGATGGGGCGGAGAACGACCGATTCGGCTGGTCGGTCGCCGTGGACGGCGACACGGCCATCGTCGGAGCCTACCTGGACGAGGCCCTGACCCAACAGTCGGGCTCGGCCTACGTCTTCAGCCGCCAGGATGGGCAGTGGCGTCCGGTCGCGAAATTGCGCGCCGATACTGAGCAGGTGTCACACGAGTTCGGCTACTCCGTAGACATCGACGGGAAGACTGCCATAGTGGGGGCGCCCCTCGGTACTGGCAACACCACCGGCACGGGCTCGGCGTTCGTCTTCCGCCGCAAGGGAAGCCAGTGGCGCCAGACCGCGAAACTGGTCGCCGACGATGGAGTGGAGGGCGATCGATTCGGTCACTCCGTCTCGCTGGACGGCGATACGGCCGTCGTTGGCACGATGCCGACGGAGGTGTTTACTGACCCCGGCTTCGTATCGGAACCGGGCTCGGCGTACGTCTTCCGTCGCAAGGGAACCCGGTGGCGCCAGACCGCGCAACTGCTTCCCGCCGACAATGGAAGGGAGGACTCCTTCGGCATCTCGGTCGCGGTGAGCGGCAAAATAGCTGTCATTGGTGCACCCGGCGACGACGACAACGGCTTCTTATCTGGCTCGGCATTCATCTTCCGCCGCAAAGGAACGCAGTGGCGTCAGACCTCGAAACTGCTCGCCGACGATGGAATGGAGGGCGATCGATTCGGCAATGCGGTGGCGTTGAACTGTAACAGGGCCGTCATTGGTGCACCCGGTGACGGTGACAACGGCTTCTTATCCGGTTCGGCGTACGTCTTCTGCCGCCAGGACGAGCACTGGAGGCAGGCCACAAAACTGCTCGCCGACGATGGACAGCAGGGTGATTCACTCGGTTCGTCGGTTGCGGTGGACGACGAGACGGCGTTCGTTGGGGCACCGGGGGACGACGACAATCGGGGATCGGCCTACGTCTTCAGCCGGATGACCGGGCGCTGGAAGCAGGCCGCGAAACTGCTCGCCGACGACGGACAGTTGGGTGATTCATTCGGCTCCTCGGTCGCGGTGGACGACGAGACGGCCGTCGTTGGTGCACCTGGAGACGATGACCAGGGCATCGACTCGGGTTCTACATACGTATTCATGGAGCGTGCGTAGGCGATTCGCTGCGTACCGGTTTCCAGCGGGGGAGGCCGAGATGTGTCTTCGAAGTCGATCTGGAAACTGCCTCCGACAGCCGATAATCCACGAAGCGAACGAGAACGCGAACGTCGTGCCCGGTCCGGTTGGCGATGGAGCGCTCGATTTCCGTCGCGAGTCCCGGATAGGACCGATTCGTCGTCCGGACGAACGTTACGGTTACGTTCGTGGGATCGCTCGGAAGCACCGCCGTCGAGTACTCGACGCTGACCTCGCCGGCGGAGAGGCCCGGGTATCGCCGGTCGACGTCCGAAATCGCGCTGTTGACCGAGCGTTCGAAACCGGCCTGGTTGGCGAACGCCAGGGAGACGGCCCCGGTGGCGACGAGGACGAACAGGATGGTCCCCACGACGAGGGCACCCTGACGGAGCGTGTCGATCGTGAGGATGCTCTCGTCGACCTGGTCGGGGCGGTAGCCCAGGTACCACAGCATGCCAACCCCGCCGAGATTGACAGTCAACAGGGCGAGCGAGAGCAAGAGCAGGGCGCCGAGGGCAGCGATCGGTCGGAGCCAGGCCAGGGCGATGCCGACCGTAGCGGCCGTCGGAAGGAGGGCAGCGGCGATCATCACGCCGACGAGGGAAACCTGGCCTTTCGTCGCCAGGCCGAACGCGGCGGCTGCTCCCGCCGCGAGGCCGACGAAGACGGTGAGGATGTTCGGCGAGATGCGACCGACGATGGGTTCGACCGCCTGGAGAGCGAGCGTCGGCGGGACGAGGTCGAGCCACCGGATGCCGAGGCTGACCACCAGGGCGCCACCGATGGCGACCGCGAGTCCGAGCAGTTGCAAGTGGATGCTCGTGATCAGCATGTCGCGGTCGTTTCGGACGCCACCCACGGCGGCGGTCAGGCTGGGCTGGACGAGTGGCGCGATGACCATCGACCCGACGACGATGGCCGGCGAGCCCAGGAGGAGACCGCCCGTCGCGACGACCGTGCTGAGGAACATCATCCACAGGTAGGACCTGACGTTCAGTCTGAGGTCCTTGGCCTTGGCGCGGAGCGCCTGCGAGGCGATGCGGTTGGGGGACCGACTCCAGCGCTCCTGGACCTCGTCGATGCCTTCGAAGACGGCGAACTCGGCATCGACGGAGACGACGTAGTAGGAGTCGTCGACGCCGACCTCGCGGAGGTCGGACAGGACCGCCTCGACGGCGTCTGCGGGGACGATGACGTGTAGAAGGGACCGCTCGGGGTGTCTGCCCGTCTCGTCGGTGACGGTGTACCCCAGCCCCCGGTCGTCGAGTACGTCCAGGACGGCCTCGCGTTGGTCGTTCGGGACCGATAGCTCTACCAGACGCATGGAGTCGCTCGCTCGGCCAGTCTCGACATTCGGGTCGGTGTCCGGGTAGTTCGTGCGGTCGGCGTTCGGGTCTCCCCGGTTTGGGTGGACAGGGGGGCCGAACAGAAATCGTGAGTGAAGGCCGGAGGTCGTGAGCCGGTGCGTCAGCGACGCTCGATCATCCGCTGGACGGACTCGCTGATGCCACCACGGGTGCCCATCGCCGTTTCCATCCGCCGGGCCATCCGGGTCTGCTTGAAGTAACTCACGAACGCGAAGATCGTTGGCGGCCACAGACCGACGAATATCCCCTTCTCGCGGTCGCCCTGGACGAAGAAGTAGTACCAGGACAGCGCGACGGACGCCGCTGCACCGATCACCGCCGGGTCCATGCCGGTCTCTTCCGCTGCCTCGATCATCTGGCGCTCCTCTGTTTCGGTCGCCATACGCACCGTCGTTCCATCACCGTGCCATTAGTTACACACCGGCTAGGTCGAATCGGGGATCTCGACGACGAACAGGGGGAGGCAAGCACCGGCCGTGAACTATTCACGGCCACCGCCCGATCCGGTTTGCATGGGCTACCACGTGGTCGACCCGGCGGCCGTCGAACCGACGCCGGACCACCCCTGTGACAGGCGGTCGATCACCGAAACGGCCGACCTGAACACGCTGGCGGCCGCCGTCTACGAACTCGACCCCGGCGAGCAACTGCCACGGACGTACCACTACCACGAACAGCGCGAGGAGTTGTTCTACGTCCTCTCGGGGTCACTCGCCGTAGAGACCCCGGAAGGAACCTACGACGTCGAACCCGACCAGGTGTTCGTCGCCGAGCCGGACAGTCCACACCGGGCGTACAACCCCGACGACGCGCCGGCGCCGGTCCGCGTCCTCGGCGTCGGAGCCCCCCGCTACGACGTAGCGAAACCGTACGAACCCGAGCGTGACGCCGACGAGGGGCGCTGAGTCACTGGTCGAGGGCTTCTCGTTCGTACCCGATTTCAGTGGCGTAGCCGGCATCCTGGAGGGCGCGATGGGCGGCCTCGACGGAGGACGTCTCGTGGACGAGGGACACGAGGTCCGACCCGGCAGCCACCGCGCTCGGGTCGAGGTAGAAGGTGACGGTGCTCGCTGCAGTGAGCCGGAGGCTGCGCTGACCGCCGCGAATCGAGTGCTGGCCGAGACCGCCGCGACTGGCTTCGACCGGGAGGCGGCTGGCCTCAGTCTCGACGGCTGCCAGGACGTCGTCCAGTTCGTCGCCGACGGCGGGCGTCAGTCCCCAGGCACCGAGCAGTCCGCCTCGCTCTGCGACGCCGTCTAGGGCAGCGTCGAGTTCCTCGGTCGTGAGTTCGCCGTCGCTTCCCCAGCCGAACACGCCGAGCAGCGACGGCACGTCGAGTTCGTCCAGCGCTGCGACGGCGACGGCGTCGGCGATGGGGCTTCGGATCCCCGGCTCGCTTCCCGTGGCGAGCGCGTCACCGCCAGCGTCGACGCCCACGACGAGGTCGACGTTCAGTTCGTCGCACGCAGATTCCAGCCCGTCCGTAACGCCCCGAACGCCGCCGGAGACGTCGACGAGAGCAACCGGGTCGTCGGTCAGAGCGGCGACTTCCGTCTCCGCGAACCTGACGCCGTCGGCCGTCTGGGTCTGTGGGCCTGCGAGCCCCACGGCGTCGCTGACCCGGTCGACGTTCTCGATTTCGGAGAGTGCGCGGGGACCCGGCGTCGGGTCGAGAACGACCCGCTCCCAGGAGAGCCCGCCCAGCAACACGTCGACGCCGTGTCGTTCGAGTAGCCGTGCCGTCGGAATCGTCGAAACGACGTCGCCGCCACCACCGACGCCGTAGACCAGCGCGCGGTCGTGGTCGAAGGCCGCTTCCAGCGTTTCCATACCCCGGAGTTCTAGCCGGGCCACAATCACCCTTCCCCCGTCGCCGCGACAGCCCCACCGTCACACCCTCGGCTGGTAAACGCCCCGTACCATCCCGCGAAAACAGTTGCACTCCGGGAGCGACCGTCGGAACAGTTTCGTCGACGGCGGACTGTGGCCGATCGAGCCACGCCATCGAGGAGGACGAAACCTGCCGTTTCAGTCCGTGAGGGTGAGGTCTACCATCGATGGGTGGGGACTGCGCCGTGAATAGCCTCTGATTACGGCTCCGGCGCCGACGCTGAACGATATGACCCTCTTATACAGGCCCACCGTGAGGGTGAGACCGAACGCCCAGTGCGAACGTTCAACCAGTTGCCCAACACATGACCGGAGAGACAATCGTATCAGAACCCTGGTGGGAGAGGTATCGGTCGGACCTGGCATCGAGAGAAACACATCGAATCGAACTGTTCGTGCGGTCACTGGCACCCGTTCCCGGAACCCACAGGCGGCGTGCCAGCCTGGTCGAACGTCTCGAAGAACTCGATGCGTCCGACCGCGTAGACGAGTTCGACGTGACCATCCTCGGCGAGGAACTCTGCCTCTGTGACACCTGCCGGGAGACCGCCGTGGGCAGTGACACGCTCGACAGCGTACAGGAGCTCCGCGAGTGGGGCGGCGAGAACGCGACGCCGCTTGCCTTCGACGAGCGCCGCGTGGACTGTTCTATCACGGGCGAAGAGTACACCGTCCTCGTGCCGCCGACGACGTGCCTGGCAGCTTCCGTCGACGACGAACTCCAGGCGGTGTTCCCCTGTCGTATCGACGGCCGTGCCTACGACGTAACCGACTTCGTCGACGCGCTGAGCCACGCCGAGACCCAGCCGGAACCGTCGCGTGCCGACGCCTGAATCGGGTCGAAACTGCCGGAAAGCGCCGCGTTTTCGCGACCGTCGAAGATCCTCCCTAGAACGGTCAGTGACTCCCTGCCTACCGCTCAGTTTATCTATAACAAAGGTAGAAAAGCGGAAACTGCTGCCGTATGCGTCTGCCGAAGGCCGTCCGCCGACTGCCCCGCCCTCCGCACGCATCACCTCACCGGCCGGGTGCCCTCCACCCGGGACGTGAGCCGGATCCGGAGGTGACAGACTGATGTGTGGAATCACCGGCTGTATCGGGACCCGCAACGCCGTCGACGACCTCCTGACCGGCCTCCAGAACCTCGAATACCGGGGGTACGACTCCGCCGGCCTCGCCTACGCGAACGGTGACGGCGTCGAGGTCGTCAAACGCGAAGGCGAAGTCGACCGACTGGTCGACCGTCTCGGCCCCCGGCTGCCGAGCGGCGACTTCGGCATCGGGCACACGCGGTGGAGTACCCACGGCGCGCCGACCGACGAGAACGCCCACCCGCACACCGACTGCGGGGGCAACGTCGCCGTCGTCCACAACGGCATCATCGACAACCACGACGAACTCCGCGAGATGCTAAAGAGTCGCGGACACGAGTTCACCAGCGAGACGGACACCGAAGTCGTCCCACACCTCGTCGAGGAGTTCCTCGACGCCGGCTACACGCCAGGGGCGGCATTCCGGCGGGCGGCAGGCGAACTCAGCGGGAGCTACGCCATCGCGATGGTCGTCGAACACCACGACGCCATCTTCGCCACCCGCCGGGGGTCGCCGCTCGTCCTCGGCATCGGTGACGGCGCGCACTTCCTCGCCAGCGACGTCCCGGCCTTCCTCGAGTACACCGACGACGTCGTTTACCTCGAGGACGGCGACGTCGTCCGTCTGACCCGCCACGAGTACGCCATCACCGACGGCGAGGGTTACCGCGTTGACCGGCCGGTCCGGACCGTCGACTGGACGCCCGAAGACGCCGAAAAGGGCGGATACGACCACTACATGCTCAAGGAGATAGAAGAGCAGCCCGAAGCGCTCCGCCGGACGCTGAAGGGCCGGGTCGCAGACGACGCGGTGGCGCTGGACGGCCCGGACGGGTCGGCAGCCGACATCGACGGGATCCACTTCGTCGCCTGTGGCACGTCGTACCACGCCGCGCTGTACGGCGCCCAGTTGTTCGCGGACAGGGACGTGCCGGCGTCCGTTTCGCTGGCAAGCGAGTTCGCGTCGAGTCCGCCGCCGCTCGGCGAGGACGCGCTCGTCGTCGGCGTGACCCAGAGCGGCGAAACGGCCGACACGCTGGAGGCGCTCCGACTGGCAAGCGAGCGCGGCTGTCGGACGCTGGCCGTCACGAACGTCATCGGGTCGACCGCGGCCCGGGAGTGTGACGACGCGGTCTTCATCCGCGCCGGTCCCGAGATCGGCGTCGCCGCGACGAAGACGTTCTCCTCGCAGGTCGCGACGCTCGTGTTGCTCGCCCAGCACCTCGCAGGGGACGCCAGCGAAGACCCCGGCGTGGTTTCGGCCCTGCCGGACCTCCCCGACCAGCTGGCCTCGGTGCTGGAGTCGTCCCGGGCCAGGCAAGTCGCCGAGCGGTTCCGTGACAGCCAGTCGTACTTCTTCGTCGGCCGCGGCGTCGCCCGGTCGGTCGCCCTCGAAGGCGCGCTGAAGCTCAAGGAGATCTCCTACGAGCACGCCGAGGGGTTTGCCGCCGGCGAACTGAAACACGGGCCGCTGGCGCTGGTGACGCCGGAGACGCCCGTCTTCGCCATCGTCACGGGACAGCACGCGGAAAAGATGCGCGGCACGGTCGAAGAGATCCAGGCCCGGGGTGCACCGGTCGTGGCCGTCACTGACGGAACGGCAGGCGTCGGTACCGTCGCCGACGAGGTACTGTCAGTACCGGAGACCCATCCGGAACTGGCCGGCGTCCTGGGGAACGTCCAGCTCCAGCTGGTCTCCTATCACACGGCCACTCTGCTCGACAGACCCATCGACAAGCCGCGCAACCTCGCAAAGAGCGTCACCGTCGAGTGAGCACCTAACACCGGTCCTCGAGGTCACAGACGGCCTCCCGTTCGGCGACCACGAAGGCGTCCTCCCTGAGGACGTCCTCGTCGCTGGGCAGGAACATCACCTGGTCGGTGCCGTCCAGCGCCGTGAACTCCTCCCAGTCGACGAGTTCGTAGCCGAGGTTCCGTTCCGGGTCCGGGTCCGCCGGGAGCTGTTCCCACTCGGCTCGCGTCACCGGATTCGGGGTTGGTGCCCCGTCCGGGGGCCCGGCGTCGTACGTCGCCGGGTTGTCGAGCTGGCTGTCCTGTCCGTCCGGTCGCCGATCGGTCGAGCCGTCGACGTCTATATCGTCAGTCATGTTACGACCTCGGGGCGTCGGACCGGTGCGTACCGTCGCCCACGTTCGATTGGTAACTCTATCCTACTCAGATAACGGTTTTGTCCAGCAAGACAGACTGAGCTACTAGTATAGTCTTACTTTCGTGCGGCTTCGTTACCAGGTACGTGCGGCAGGGTGGCAGGCCGATGGCCGACCGTCCGACACGCCGACGACGGACGACGCCGTCCGCGGCAGTTCCGGTCTGAGAGCCCGTCGAAGACGAGGAGTAGGATGGCCTTATCGGCATATTTGGACCATCCACTCTCGGGGACGGCGGTTACGTCGGGAGTCGCGCCCCGAGTTCTGCGTCGGCCTTGCGGTCACAGGCGATCCCGAGGAAGAGTGCACCGACGCCGAACAGGCCGACGCCGACAGCACTCGAGAGTGACGGGACGCCGGTCGCGGCGCCAGCGAGGACCAGTCCGAGCGAGACGACGCCCAGCAGGAGGGCGGCGGCGTAGCTGCTCGCCACCGGGTACCGGGTCGCGCTCCGCTCGGCGACGAGGCGGCCCACGAAGTTCCGGAACAACATGCCGGAGACGCGGGGCACGTAGGAACTGTAGCTGATGTGGCTGGTTTCGTCGGCGTAGGTGGCCGGCATCGGCACGTCGACGACCCGCTGGCCGGCCACGTGGAGTTTGACCAGCAGGTCGTTGCAGTAGCCGTAGAACTCGTACATGTTCTCGAGGTCGATGGCCTCGAGGGCACCCGCCGAGATGGCGGTGTAGCCGTTCTGGGGGTCACCGATCGACCAGTAGCCCGAGGCGATCCGCGTGAGGTACGTCAGGACGACGTTGCCGACGTACCTGAACCGCGGCATCGCCTCGCGGTACTCCGGTCGCGCGAGGCGGTTGCCCTTGGCGTAGTCCGCACGACCCTCGGCGACGGGTGCGACGACGCACTGGAGAAGGTCGGGGTCCATCTGGCCGTCACCCCCCATGACAGCGACGACGTCCAGTCCGTCGTCGAGAGAGTGCTGATAGCCGGTCTTGATCGCGCCGCCGACGCCACGGTTTTCGTCGTGGCGGATCGGCACGACGCGCCGAGCAGGGTCAGTGCCGCCGTCGGTGACGGCCGTACTGGCCCGTTCGTTGACGGCCGCCGCCGCCTCGCGGATCGCCACCCACGTGTCGTCCGTCGACCCGTCGTCGACGACGTACGCCCGGTCGACGATGGACGGCAGCGTGCGGACCACCTCGCCCACGTGTGACTCCTCGTTGTATGCCGGAACGACCACCCCAATTGTCTTACCTGCGTACATGCTTCGACCCCGTTCGCCCAGGCGGCAAACGGCAGCGCTCACTTGCCTACCGACGTAGTTTGTTACAAAGCTCGTACCGGTGTTTGGCCCGGAAATGTGGCGATTCAGGCGCCGAGTAAGGGGTACCGACCGTCACCTGTGACCGTCGACGAGCGTCGAGAGGCCGTCGGCCAGGCCGACGCGCGGCTCGTAGGAGAGTGCCGTCCGAGTCCGCTCGAGGTCCGCACAGCTTCGCTGTACGTCGCCCGGTCGTGGCTCCGTGTGAACGACGTCCACGGCGGCCCCGGTCACCTCCCGGACGGTCTCGGCCAGTTCCTGGACCGACACTTCCGTGCCGGTTCCGACGTTGTACGCCCGGCCCACCTCGTCGGTCGTCGCCGCGAGCAGGTTCGCACGGACGACGTCTGCGACGTGCACGAAGTCCCTGGTCTGCGTGCCGTCGCCGTGGACGGTCAGCGGGTCGCCGGCCCGTGCCCGTTCCAGGAAGGCGGTGATGACGCCGGCGTAGTCGCCGGGCGGCTGGCCCGGTCCGTAGACGTTGAAATACCGCAGCGCGACCGTCGGCAGGTCGTAGAGGTCGGCGTACAGCCGGGTGTAGTGGTCCAGCGCGAGTTTGTCCACGCCGTAGGGGTTGGCAGGGCGGAGCGAGGCCGTCTCCGGCACCGGCACGGTTTCGGGCTGGCCGTAGACGGCCGCACTGGAGGCTGCGACGACGCGGGCGTCCTCCCGCCGCGCCGCCTCGAGGACCGCCATCGTGCCCCCGACGTTGACGTCGTGGCTCCGTGCGGGGACCTCCGTCGAGCGCTCGACGCTCACCAGCCCGGCGAGGTGAAAGACCACGTCGGCGTCGGCCGTCGCCCTCACGACGGCCTCGTCGTTCCGAACGTCTGCCTCGAACAGTTCGACGCCCTCGGGCACGTTCGACGGGTCGCCCGTCGAGAGGTGGTCGAGGACCCGGACCTCGCACTCGCCGTCGAGCGTGGCGGCGAGGTGGCTGCCGATGAAACCGGCTCCGCCGGTCACGAGGACGGTCCGGTCCCGGAGGGAGTCGGGGACGGCGACGTCGACCACGGGTGTCACCTCGCAACCGGCCGTGGCTGGTCGGCCAGCGTCCGCTCGGCGACGGCACCCATCGTCGCGATGGACACCTCGTGGCGGTGGGTGTCGAGGTAGCCGAGGACGCGCCGCAGCCGACCGACGTCGTGCACGCTGGTCAGGTTGTTCGGGTGGAGCCAGAGGTGGTAGACGCCGTCCTGACGGATCGCCTCGTCGATGCCACGACGAGCCTCGGCGACAATGGGGTCGCCGAACACCGGCGCGGTCATCCGGCGGGCCAGGCCCTCGAAACCGAACATGAACAGCGAAGGCGGGACGTTCACCAGCCCGTACTCGTCGACAGTGGGCGTGACGAGTCGCGGTTCGTTCTCCGCGACGGTTGCCTCCGCCAGTTTCCGGGCGGCACCCTTGCCGGCGGCCGTCTGGGGCCACCCCCGGTAGGACTCGTAGCCGTACTCGGCCAGCAGGTCGCGGTAGCCCACCTTGTTTCGCGGGAAGACGAACGACTTCAGCGACAGGTCCCAGTCGGCTGCCAGCTCTTCGCACCGTTCGAGTTCGGCCCGTGCCACGTCGGGCGAGGTTCGCTCGTCACCGAATTCCACGTGCGAGAACGTGTGACACCCGATTTCGTGGTCGACGTCCGCAGACCGGACGCGGTCGACCAGGCCGTCACCGAACCGGAGGTCCGGGCGGGAGGCCCAGGTCGTTCGCTCTCTCGCGAACCAGGCCGGGCCGGCCGGGTGGTCCCAGTGGTGGCCGTCACAGTCCTCCAACATGAGGTGCCCGACGACGGCCCACGTTGCCGGCACGTCGAACTCCTCGAACAGCGAGAGCAACTGTCTCCACCCCCAGCGAGACCGTTCGACGCGGTGGGTCGGGGGGTCTGCCTCGTCGTGGAACCCCCAGCCCAGTTCCGCGTCGACGGAAAACACGATCGTTCCCATGCGCGCCTCGGTACCGGACTGGAACGTATTGTTATGCCCGTACTACGGCGATCCGGACGCCAGCGTGCTCCCGTCGACGACCCGTTTGTTCTCGTCGACCGGGCGGAAGTGCGGCGGCCGACTCGCCCGTGCCCGGCCCGACTCGCCCGAATCCGGCCCGACTCCTCGACTCGGCCGGACCGGCCGCGAAAGGCTCGAATAACAAAGGGGGTTCGATTGCACCGGGCTGAAAATGCACGTGGTCGTCACCCTGTGCCGGCCGACGGACGCGCACTTCTACCAGCCGGTGGTCGCGGCGGTCGCCGAGCGCGGACACGACGTGTCGGTGTTCGTCCGGGACGACGACGGTCTCACGAGGTTTCTCGACGCCAACGGGATCGACTACGAGGTGCTCGCACCCGTGGGCCGGACGCCACCGTCGAGGCTGTGGACCCAGGCGTTCTTCGAGGCGCGACTGGCGGCCAGGCTCCGCGGTCGGAACCCGGACGTCCTCACCGGTATCGGGGGCGTCACAGCCGCACACCTCTCGTCGCTGCTGGGCGCACGGAGCGTCGTGTTTGCCGACGCCGAGACGGCCCCCGACCCGCGGCTCGTGAGGCGCTTTGCCGACGAAATCCACACTCCGTCGGCGTTCGACGGAACCTTCGGGTCCATCCACTGGCGGTACGACGGCTACCACGAACTGGCGTACCTCCATCCGCGCCGGTTCGACCCGGACCCGGCCAGCGTCCGGAACGTAGACATCGACCCCAACGCCCCGTTTTTCCTGCTGGAGGTCGGGGAGTCCGACGAGGTCGACGGCTTCTCGGCCGAGGGCCGAACCACGCTCGCCTCGTACCTCTCGACCTACGGGACCGTCCACGCCCTCGGCGAGGGGCGCGTCGACAGGGAACTCGTCTCGTCACGTCTCGACGCGGCCGACCCCGCACTGCACGACGTGCTGGCGTTTGCCGACCTCTACGTCGGGACTGACGCGACTCGAGCGACCGAGGCAGCACTGCTCGGCACGCCCGCCGTCCGGCTCAACCCCGGCGGGGGACCCGACTCGGCACACCTCGAGGAGCTGGAAGCCAGGGGACTGCTCGACCGGTACTCGCGGGAGGCCGACGCCATCCGACGGGTGCGAGAGCTGGTCCCGAACCCGGCGGCCCGGAGCGTCTGGCGACAGCGACGCGACACGCTGGTCGCGTCGAAAGTCGACGTCGCCAGGTACGCGGCGGATGCTATCTGCGCTGCGGGCACCGGCCAGCCCGATGGGACGCGGTCCTCGCCCATCCCCGGCGAACTCGGCGGGACCGGCGACCTGTAGCCAGTGACCTCTAGCCTACACCCTGTAGCCAGGCGACGAGCGGGGACACACCGACACCGTAGGACGCGAATAACTACGCGTCGCTGTTCCGACGGCCTACCAGCAGATGCGCGTGCTCTGTCTCGTTACGAACCCGTCGGCGCCGTTCTTCCAGCAGCAGGTCGCGTCACTGGAAGCGCGTGGCGTCACCTGTGACGTTCTCGCTCCGACGGGCCAGTACTCGCCGGGAGACGGACGGTCTCTGTCGGACTACGTCCGCCTCGCCCTATCGACGCTCCGGGAGTCCTCGACGGACTACGACCTGGTCCACGCGAACTACGGCCTGACCGCGCCGGCGGCGCTGGCTCAGGTCCGCCTGCCGGTCGTTCTCTCGCTGTGGGGGTCGGACCTGCACGGCCGCTTCGGCCTGGCCTGTCGCACCTTCGCCAAAGCCTGCGACGAGGTGGTCGTCATGACGCCGTCGATGGCGGCTCGCCTCGACCGCGAGTGTCACATCATCCCCCACGGCGTGGACTTCGAGACGTTCCGGCCGCTGGACCGAGATACGGCCAGGAAGACGGTCGGCTGGCCCGCGGACGGCCGGCACGTGCTCTTTCCGTACGACCCCGACCGCGAGGTGAAAAACTACCCGCTGGCCGAGGAGGTCGTCGCCGCTGCCGACGAACGCTTCGACGAGTCCGTCGACCTCCGCACCGTCGACGACGTGGCCCACGAGGAGATGGTCGCCTACCTGAACGCCGCCGACGCCCTGCTGGTGACCTCTCACACCGAAGGGTCGCCCAACGTCGTCAAGGAGGCCCTGGCGTGTAACGTCCCGGTCGTCTCCCGGGACGTCGGCGACGTGGCCTTCCGGCTGGCCGGCGTCTCTCCCTCGGCGACCTGCCAGTCGCGGGAGTCGCTGGTCGACGCGCTGGTCTCGGTCCTCCGGACCGACTGTCGCTCGAACGGTCGGTCGTCGATAGCCGAACTCAGCACGGAACGGACGGCAGCACGCCTCGAACGGGTCTACCTGAAGGCCGTCGGCGCGGAGGACGACGCGGCGAGTACCAGGAGCACCGACGCCGGGGTCCCCAGACGAGGAAACTCGGACTGACCGGTCGAGAGGACACGGACTGACCGGTCGCGAAACCGGGGGCCAGGCTATCGAGGGAGCTGTTCTGTTCCGGACAACGACCAGCTGTAGCGGTCCGTGGGCTCGCGGCCGACGACCGAAGTCGACGGCCGGGCGCGTCGGCAACAGCGCCGCGTCCGAACCGTCGGACTGCCCACGTCGGCCGGGAGGAACGGAGCGCCGGCAGAGACGAAGCCGAACCGTGCCAGCAGCGAGGATGGGAGTGCGTTCCCCTGGACCGTCACGACGTCTGCGTCGGCGACGTCCCTGACGACGCGAGCGAGCAGCGCAGCCAGCGCCGGAACCCGCCTCTCGTTGCCGGTCACCGGATAGACGTCCGTCAGCGTAGCGACGTCGCGACCGTCGGTCTCCCGCCGACCCACGACGACCGCAGCCTCGGGCGTGTCGTCCCGAGATGCGGTGTACGTCCGGTACGATTCTCCGGGGTACCGGTACCGCCACTCCAGGTATTCCCGGTTTCGGACGGCGTGGAGGCCATCGGGGATCTCTCGTCGGTACAGCGAGACGAGCGCGTCGACCGGGAGGGTCTCGTGACACGTCACGTCGTACTCGTCGCTCGGATTGGCAAGCCGGTCGGCTGCAACGAGTCCCGACCGGACCACCGGAGCGGCCAGTGTTGCCAGCGTTTCCAGGACCGGCGACGCCGTCGAGAACATCGACCCGGGTCGCTGGAGGCGGTAGTACCGGGGAACCGTGTCGACGACGTCCCACTCGCCCTCCGGGTCGTCGTCGCGGGTCCCGCCGTTTCCGAAGTCGAACAGGAGCGCCGTCCCGCGCGTGCCGCCCAGGTCTGCCAGGTGAGTGGCCGTCCGGGCCGAGAGTCCGGCGTCGCGGTGGCCGGGCCTGGCAACGAGAGGCCGTGGCTGGAGTGCGAGAACCGTCGCTTCACCGGCCAGGAGCGGAATCGCGGTGGCTGCCCTGACGGCGACGACCCGTCCCCTGCAGGTAGCGACGGCCAGCGGCACGTGGTCGACGAACGGGTTCTCCACGACGGCCCACGAGAACCACGTCGAGGGGGACAGGTCGCCGCCCGCCGACTCGAGGACGTCCAGCACCCCGGACCGGTCGGCCGGCCGGAACTGACGGACGGTGTACCGGCCGGCCGCGTTGCTGTCGGCCCCGGGCTGGGCCCCAGGGTCACGGGTCATCGGCTCACGCTCCCGGCTCATAGGTGATCCCTTGTCGTCCTATCACCATTGTTAGGTGGAGTCTACTGTGGCCTTCGAGGGCTACTGGCGCTTGATTACCGGAGCGCCCCGCCGGCGGATCAGCTGGCCGAAGACGTTCCGAAAGTCCCTGACGAACGGCCGAGGGTCGTCCAGCGAGAGGTAGTCGAACCGGGGGTGGCGCGCCACCGAGTAGCCGATCTCCGCCACGGCGGACGCGAGCGAGGGTCGCTCGACCAGCGGGTAGTCCTCGAAGAGGATGCTGTGGAGGTACAGCAACTCGCCACGGATGAGGTGGCCGGCGACCCCCACGTCGTAGGACGACGCTATCTCGCCGGCGCGGTCGTTGGCCAGCAGCCAGTAGTAGTACGGAAAGTCGACGCCCGCCTGGACGGTGAAGGGTAGCGATGTCCAGAACCGGGGATTGACTTCCATCAGCTCGAACTCGCCCGTCTCGGGGTCCCGGAGGAACTCCACCATCGCAAGGCCGTGCCAGTCGAGTTCGTCCAGCAGGCGTCGGCCGGCCGCGTCGAGCTCGGGAATGGAGACGGACTCGCGGAACGAACTCGGCCCGCCGACGTACTTGTAGCCGCGCCGCTGGCGGTGCTGGAAGGTCGCCACCGCCTCGCCCTCGTCGTACAGGGCGAAGAACGCGTACTCGTCGGTGTCGGGAACGTACTCCTGGACGAGCGGGACGTGGCCCATCTCGGCGACCAGTTCCTCCCGGTCGGGTTGCTCGCCGGGCGGGACGTACTCGGTGGAGTTGTGGTGGCTGTGGCTCACGTCGAACCGGTCGTCGTATTCGGCAGCGTGGAAGGTGTAGCGAGGCTTGACGATGGCCTCGTCGTCCCAGTCCTCCCAGTCGTCGAGCGTCTCGGTCGCCGGATAGTCGACGTCTGCCCGGTCGGCCGCCTCGAACAGTCGGGCCCGGTCCTGGACCGACTGCAAGGTGTCGAGGTCGGGCCAGGGCGTCCCGACGTGTTCGGCGAACTGATCCCTGTCCCTCGCGAGAACGTAGACGTCCGGTTCGCGCACCGGGACGATAGTCGAGACGTCGTCGCGCATCGCCAGATTTCGCAGCGCCAGGGCGTACCGCTCGAGGTCGGTAGACGGGTCCGGAACGGCCTGCGTCTCGTCGGTGTACTTCGAGCTGAATCCTGGCGGCGTCTCGTGTTCGGAGACCGCGATCGTCGGAACCCCCCGGCCGCCGAGTGACCGGAGCACTGCAACGCTACTCGCTGCCCACAGTGCGGGGACGACGACGCCCCGCCCGGCAGTCGCTTCCTCGCTCTCCATTGCTACCGGCACGAACCCGCCACGAACACATTGTTACGAAGTGCCTTCGGCCCCGTTGGGGACGCTCTTCGACCCGTTGCGGTCGGGACCGCCGCGCCAGCCGTCGGATCAGGACACCCGCCGGAAGCTGTGCTTTAGGTGGTCGTACACAGGATATAACGACGCATACACCGGATACGGCGTGTTTCTGGCGGCTGCCCGCACCAGGCGGTGGCGCAGTGGCGGCCGCCCCCGGTTCATCAGTTCGGCGACGTCGACCGAGGCGAGCCACTCGAAGAAGGCGCGGGCTTCCGGCGACTCGAACTCCCGGTCGAGGTCGACGTGGCGCTGGATGTCCTCCCACATGAACCGCTCGTCCTCGCCGAGCAGCCACTCGCCGTTCTCGAAGCCCGCCCGGATCCGCTCGTAGGTCTCCGGCCGGAGTTCGTAGCCGTGTTCGTTCGGGTCGACGCCGGCCAGGTAGAGCCCGATAGCCGTCCGGTAGCACTTCTCGCAGTGACAGCAGTTGCCGCCACCTTCGTCCTGGGTACAGGTCCGGAGGACCAGGTCCGGCGACTCCGTGCGGATGTAGTCGGCTATCAGTTCGAGCTTCTCCTGGCGCGAGAGTTCGTAGCCGTCGTGTTCGCCCTCGGTGCCCGTCCATGCCACGTGGTTGTCGATACTGGGGTGTGACCCCCAGGGCACGTCGAAGTCGTCGGTGTGAGTCGCCGCGACGTACAGCGTTCCCAGCCCCTCCCGGTAGGCCAGCGGGGCACAGAGCCCGAGCAGGCCGAGCCCGTGGCCGACGGAGCTGTACCAGCTACCGTCCAGAAACCGCTTGTAGTGTGCGTGCAACATCGGCGTGTCCAGGAACTGGAGCATGTTCGACCGGACGTAGCGGGTTTCCAGCCCCCGTTCGGCGCCGAACGCTTCGATGTGGTCGCGGGTCTCGCCCCAGCGGTCCTCCTCGTCGACGCCGACGACCCACCCGTGGACGCTGATAAGCATCGGGTCCTCGTCGCGATGCCGGACGTAGCTCGCCGTCGAGTCCGCGCCGCCGGAAAAGAGCAGCCCGTGGCCGTCGGTGTCGTGGGTCGGCGGCTCGCTGACGGCCTCGCCGTACTCGAGGTCGCCGCCCTGCATGAACTCGGGATACATCTCACAGAGCGTCGTCTGGACGTCCTCGAGGGCGTCGACGAACCTGGCGTCGACCCGATTCACTCCAACGTCGGCCCCGGCAGCCCACGCGACGGGACAGACGTGGGCCAGTACCGGAACGACGAGCACGCTCTCCGGGACCCCCGAGAGGTCGACGTCGTACTCGGCGACGAACGTGTCTTTCGCGAAAAACCGCGCCAGTCTCGTCGAGTGCGAGATCTCGCACTGCAGACGGCCGTCTGCGGCCGTCACTCCGTCGACCGTTACGTCCGCCATGTTAGAGCGAGGAGACCCCGCGTTTGGCGGCCGGCTCCCGTTCGGTCGCCAGTGCGTCAATCTCGCGGGCCAGTTCCAGCGCCCGCAGTCCGTCTTCGCCGCTGACGACCGGCTCGTGGCCCTCGACGGCGGCCTCGACGAACGACCGGAGTTCGGCCTTCAGCGGCTCGCCGTTGTCGACTGTCGGCTGTTCGATCAGGCTCTCGTGTCGGAACCGGACGTCGCCGTCGTTCTCGACGTACTCGGGGACGGACTTGCGGTGGATCGAGACCGACTGGTCCGCATAATCGACGTGGACGCGACAGGACCGGGCCGTGATCGACAGGTCGCGGATCTTCTGCTGGGTGACCCGACTGGCCGTCAGCGTGCCGACGACGCCGTCGTCGAACCGGAGGTTGGCCGTGATGTACTGGCCGTCGCTGGCGCCGGCAGCGGCGACGCGGGCCACCGGCTCGCCGACCAGCGACCGCACGACGTCGATGTCGTGGATCATCAGGTCGAGCACGGCGCTGTCGGTCGTGTCCCGGTCGACCGGCGGGCCGAGGCGCCGGGCGTCGACGGCGATGACGTCGAGGTCGGTGACGATGTCCGACAGGGCCTGGACCGCCGGATTGAACCGCTCTACGTGTCCCACCTGGAGGACGACGTCGGCCCCCCGGGCTCGCTCGATCAGGTCCCGGCCCTCGGAGAGGTCTTTCACGAACGGCTTCTCGACGAGGACGTGGACGCCCCGGTCGATAGCGGCCGTGGCCATCTCGTGGTGAAACCGGGTCGGGACGGCGATGGAGGCGACGTCGACCCGGTCGAACAGGTCCATCGCCGGGAGGGCAGTCGCGCCGTAATCCTGGGCGACCGACGCCGCCTGCTCGTCGTCGGCGTCGGCGACCGCCGCGAGTTCGACGCCCTGGAGTTCGTCGTAGACGCGAGCGTGATGGCGTCCCATGGTACCGACGCCGACGACGCCGGCCTGGACGGGTCCGTTCGACTGGCGGTCGTTCGTCGTGTGCTCACTCGCCATACGTATCGAAGTACTCGATTGCGGTCGCGATGGTGTCCAGGTCCTCGGGGTCGAGTTGCGGGTGGACCGGGAGCGATATCACCTCGCCGGCGGCCCGTTCGGCCACTGGCGTCGTACACTCGACGTCCTGGTAGGCGGGCTGTCGGTGGACCGGCGTCGGGTAGTAGACGCTGGTGTCGATGCCGAACTCAGAGAGGTGGTCCGCGAGGGCCTCTCGCTCGTCGGTCCGGACGGTGTACTGGTTGTAGGCGTGGCGGGTGCCCTCCGGCTCGACGGGCGTCGTCAGCGACGAGTCGGCCAGGCCCTCGGTGAGTCGTGCAGCGTTGGACCGTCGGGCGTCGACGTAGTCGGGGAGGCGGTCGAGCTGGACGCGACCCAGCGCCGCCGCCACGTTCGACATCCGGAAGTTGTGTCCGACGGTAACGTGCTGGTAGGTGCCGGCCCGGCCGTGGTCGATGAACGTCCGGACGCGTTCGGCCAGCCCCGGTCGGTCCGTGACGACCATTCCTCCCTCGCCGGTAGTCATGTTCTTCGTCGGGTAAAAGGAGAAACAACCCACGTCGCCGATGGCACCGACGGGACGGCCGTCGTGTTCGGCACCGTGGGCCTGGGCGGCGTCTTCGACCAGCGGCACGTCGTAGGCCTCGGCGATTTCCGTCAGGCGGTCCATCGCCGCCGGGAGGCCGTACAGGTGGACGGCGAGGATGGCGTCGACGTCGCCGTCGAGTTCGCCTATCTTCGCCTCGACGGCGTCCGGGTCGAGGTTGTACGTCTCCGGGTCGATGTCCGCGAAGACCGGCTCGGCGCCGGTGAACCGGACGGCGTTGGCCGTGGCGACGAACGTGAAGGGCGTCGTTAGCACGGTGTCGCCCTCGCCGATGCCGAGGCCGGCGAGTGCTGCGTGGAGGGCGGCAGTTCCGTTGGCGGTCCCGACGGCGTGGTCGGCCCCGCAGTAGTCCGCGAACTCGGCCTCGAACTGCCGAACCACGTCGCCGTGGGCGAGGTGGCCCGAGTCGAGGACCTCCTCGACGGCGTCTTTCTCGCGGGCTCCGACCTCGGGCTCTGCGATCGGAATGTGTCTGGTTTCGTCCTTGTTGAGTGTCATGCGATCAAGTTTCCTCCGCTGAGTTCGTCGGGGAGCGGCCGGTGACGGGCGGGGGTCCCGACCGCGAGTGTCTCGGGCGGCACGTCCTCGGTCACGACGGCCCCGGCGGCCACGAACGACCCCTCCCCGACGGTGACGCCGGGGAGCACGGTGGCGTTGGCACCGAGGGACACGTGGTCCTCGAGGACCGTCTCCTCCAGGCCGCTCGTGGCCCGGATCGGGTACGAGTCGTTGGTGATGACCGCGTGCGGACCGAGGAACACTTCGTCGCCAATCAGTGTCTCCTGTGGGACGTAGGCGCCGGTCTGGAGACTGACGTGCGAGCCGATTTCGACCTGGCCGTCGACGACTGCTTGCGTGCCGACGAGCACGTCGTCACCGAGGCGAGACGCCTCACGGACGACGGCGTGGTGGCCGGTCGAGAAGTCGTCGCCGACCTCGACGTCGCCGTAGATGATCGACCCGGCTCTGACCGTCGCGTCGTCCCCGAGTACTGTCTTCGCCTCGTCCCCTCCGACGCCGACCTGGGCGGTGTCGGCGATGTAACACTCCGTCCCCGTTTCGACTGTCGTCATGGTGGTATTCACTCCACTGTCCTGCACAGTGGCGCTCGTCACCCACCTCACCCAGTTTACTCTTTGTTATGAACAACTTGGCGGACGGGTATAGACCGTCTTATTCCCGAATTCGGACGGTAGACGCGCCGAGGGCAGGGTTCTCGCTTCCAGCGAACCGCGATAAAAAGTGGGGAACAGGGGGTGGATGCACGCAGGTGGCCCGAGCGTGCAAGCGTGGAGCGGTGTCCCGGCCGGACCGGGCAGACAGGCCGGGAAAGCGCTTGCATCGGGCAGTGGGTGACCGACAGTCACGCCCACCGGCCCGGAGCAGCCGTGGGCGAACGTCGAGCGCTGTCGGGGCACGCGTCTGGCAGCCGCCACAGGTCGGGTCGGGAACGAACTCCCGGAGACACCTTTGGAGCCGGTGTGTCGAGACGTCACGACCCGAGCGCGCTGCCAGACGTAGAACTGCTCCGTCGCCCAATAACGTTTTTAGCCGGTTACGTACGACTCCGTATGCGTTTCCTACCAGCATGTTCTACGACCATCCACGACCGGGTGGACCGGACCCTGGAACCGCTACGAGTGTCACCACTACTCCCGCCATCAGTACTCACCCACCACGACTATCGCCATCGCTCACCGCCCCAACCTGGCTGGAAACGATCGGATCACGGTCACCACCCCGCCCCTCCCCCTTCCCCTCACATTTATATCTGGTTTCGAATTGGTACACGAAATACTCATTCATCTTATTTATCAATTATCAGTTCAAAAACCGGTGGAGTCTTGATAGTGTTCATCCGGTGACCGGCCGATCCGCGTTCGAATTTAAATATCGCGCGATCATTAATAAACATTCAACGGTCTTCTGGCCGGACTGTATTTAAACCGGGCGTTCCAGACGTTTTGGTGACAGTACCTGGCCAACGGTTGATATCAAATGTCTTTCTATACCTAAATTCAGTTGTTTATGTCCAGGTGACCCCCGGTCAGCGTGGCCCAGATGGTGCCTACCGGGAGCGGGCGACAGTCGAGGACTCGTTCCCGGCCGGGGCCCGGCAGGCGCCGGCCGATTTCTTATTGTGAGGTTATTCTGTGGGTGGTCGATCCGGCCCGTTCGTACGGCCACGTTACCGGGATCGCCGCCGGACGGCGGTGGGGTATTTGACTTCTACTTATGGTCAGGAATCCCGATGTACGACCGACCGAATGAGTACGATCGTCGACGCCACGATCCCGGCCGAGCAGTTCGCGCTCCACGAGGCCCTCGAGACGGTGTCCTCAGCCGAGTTCGAGGTGCTTCCGGTGATCGCCCACGGAACGGACCGCCTGATGCCGTACATCTGGGCGTCAGGAGCCGACTTCGAGGAAATCGACCGGGCACTGGCCGACGACCCGTCCGTCGAGAACGTCGAGGCGCTGACCGTCCTCGACGACGAGTACCTCTACAAGATGGAGTGGCGGGCCCACATCCGCATCGTCATCTACATGCTCGTCGAGGAAAACGCCTCGATCCTCTGGCTTTGCGGAAAGAACGACCGGTGGCACGTCCGGGTCCTCTTCCCGGAACACGACTCCGTCTCGTCGACCTACGACTTCTGTGAGGAGTACGGCATCAAGCTCTCCGTCAGGAGCGTTCAGGAACTCTCCGACTCGACGTCCCGTGGCCTGTTCAGCCTGACTCGCAAGCAACACGACGCCCTGACGGAGGCACTGCGGTCGGACTACTACGAGGTGCCGCGGGGGACGACGCTCGAAGAACTCTCCGACGCGATGGACGTCTCCCACCAGGCGCTGTCCGAGCGACTGCGGCGCGGACACAAGCAACTGGTCCTCAACGCCCTCCGGGTCGACGGGGACGAGCAGGCGTCGGATTAAGGGAGACCGCCGGGCGGACGGAGCGGACCGGACGAAGTCGGCGCGCGGCGACGGTCCACGCCGGATTTCGCCCCGGACACGCAAGCCGGACCGACAAGGGGGTGCTACTCGTAGTGCGCCTGTCATGGATACGTCACTCTCCGCGGCGGACGCCGGCAAGTCCGTCATCGATTCGAACGGCGACCGACTGGGCACTATCGAACGGGTAACCGACGCCGGCGCGATCGTCTCCCCGGTCGAAGACGTACCCGCGACGGTGTCGCTGGCGCTCGGCTGGGCCTTCGATACGCCGCCCCACACTCTCCACGCACCCGCTATCGACGTGGTCGCCCCGGAAGCAGTCTACCTCCGCAGTAACCTCTGACTACGACTCCGACGCCAGATCGAACGCCATCTCGAGGTCGGCCGCCAGTTTTGGCCGGGTGGACTCGTCGTACAGCGTCGCGGCCGGGTGGTATGTCGGCACGACGGCGAATCCGTCTCGTTCGACGGGGTCGCCGCGCATCTCGCCGAGCGAACGGTCGTCCCCGAGCAGTTCGCGACTGGCAACCGCGCCGAGCGTGACGACGACGGCCGGGTCGATCCGGTGGAGTTCGGCGTCGAGCACCGGCCGCCAGGCGTCGATCTCCGCCGAAGTCGGGTCGCGGTTCTCCGGCGGGCGGACCTTCACCAGGTTCGTCACGTACAGGCCCTCTCTGTCCACGTCGAGCGAGTCGAGGACCGAATCGAGGCGTCTGCCGGCCGGTCCGACGAACGGGAGACCCTGCTCGACTTCCCGTGCGCCCGGTGCCTCGCCGACCAGGACGACCGCCGCGTCGAACGGCCCGTGGCCGGGGACGAACTGCTCGTGGTCCATGTGGGCCTCGGGGACGCCGTCGAGGACGTCCGCGAAGGTGGCTTCGAACTCCTCCGTCATCGATTCCACCCCCGAGCGGTCGGTGTCGCCAGAGAGTACGACAGGGGTGCCATCGTGAGAGGATCGTCGGTCGGAACGCGGATAAGTCGACTGCCGTCGTGATAGCACCGACGGTCAGTCGGTGAACTCCCGGCGGGTCACCCGTTCGCCCAGGAGGGTCAGCGCGAGGGCGCCGACGTAGACGACGCCGACGCCCGCCACGACGATCGGGCCGGAGACGTCGCCGATGCTGGCCGTCTCCTGCCAGGGCTCTCTGCCGACGAACAAACTGACGCGGGCCCCCCAGGCGATCGCCAGCAAGGTCAACAGCGGGAGGTAGACGTTGCGAAGCCGATGGGCCAGTGCGGCGACGAAGTTCAGGTCGAACGTCGGTTCCCGCAGGTCGTCGCCGAGTGCGTCTCGCCACCCGTCTGCGGAGGCAGGCCCGCCGTCGAACTGGCCGGCGAGGTAGTTGGCCTCCACGTTACGGACCCGCTCGCGCCAGACGTCGTACTTCTGGTAGCGCTGGGCTTCGATGACGAGAAAGACCACGGCGACCACCATCCCGATGAGGAGCACGTAGTGTGGGTTCGACGGGCTGGAAAACGACCAGGTGAGGACCGCCGCGAGCACGACGACAACCCAGTCGGTAGTCCGGTCGAGGCGCTGGCGCCAGGTCGTCACGCGGTCGAGTTCGCCCCGATAGAAGTGCATCGCGACGTCGACCGGCGTGTCGCCTGCCGGTCCGCCGCTCTCGGATCCCGGTTCGGCTCCCCCGCCGTCCGTTTCAGTCGCCTGGTCGTCCGGTTCGGGCGTGTCGTCGTCCGGTTCGGGCTCGTCGTCGGCCATGATCGTTTCTCGGCGCGGTCGTTCCTCCGTCTTGCGACGAGTGCGGACGCCGGCCGGGGAATTCGCCGGCCCTCGCCGGCAGGAGACTCTTGCCCTGGAGGGTCGTCAGTTCGCCCGTGACCGACGCCTTCCGGCGCGTCAGGGACCTCCTGGCCGACGCCACCGAGGACGCAGACGGCGGCACCAGGGACAAGATAGAGTCGCTACGAGAAGCGCTGGACGACCTGGACGTCGACGCGCGTGACCACCTCGACAGAGTGCGCGAGATGGAAGTGCAGATCGACGACCTCGCCGACGGGGTCGAGGGAGAGTCTCGCCGGCACCTCGTGGAGGCGCGAGAACACCTCAGGGGCTATCGCGAACGCCAGGCCGAGTAGCGATTCGGGGGCGGCGATCCACAGTACGGCGCCGGTCCCGGACCAGACATTTCCCGCTGGCGAGCCTACCACGACCCATGTCGCCCGACGACCAGTCAGACCCCGATCCGAGCAGAGTGCAGCGGCAGGCACGGGAGCGACAGCGGGACCGGGCCGAGAGCGTCGAGGAGATGTCGGCCCGGCTCGACGAGGTCCTCGGCGAGTCGACCTACCCCGTCTCCAGCGAACAGCTCGCCGTCGAGTACGCCGACCAGCCGATGGACCTCCCGAACGAGACGGAGTCGCTCGGGTCGGTGTTCGACCGGATCGTCGACGAACAGTTCGAATCGCCGACCGAAGCCCGCGAGGCAGTCCTGAACGAACTCACCGGCGAAACCGGCGGCCCGGCAGAGTACAACGACGAACGGCCGCTCGAACCGATCGAGGAGAGCGACCCTGGCGACGAACCCGGTGGCGAAGTCGGTGGGGAGCCCGGTAGCGAGGTCGGTGACGAGGCCAGTAGCGGGTACGGTGACGAGGCCGAGTGACCCTGCACCTCACTCGGCGGTGTAGATTCGGGCCTGTGGGTGTTGGTCGGCGTCCTCGACCAGTTCACCCTGTTCCCGCAGGTCGGCGAGTTCGTGACGGACTGAGTCCCGGTCGTAGTCCCCGAGGATCGTCGCTGCCTTGACCAGGTGCTGTTTCGTCACGCCGGTTCCCGCCCCACCTCGAGCCGTCGGCACGTCGGCCTCGGCCTGGTCCGCCCCCATCACCTCGACGTACTGCCGCAGGTCGTCGGAGCCGCCGAGTTTCTCGTGCCAGCGTGGGGGCATCGTGCTCAGACGGTCGTCGTCGAGTTCGTAAACGGCGTCTTCACCGGCCCACCCGGCGTCGTCGGTCTGCCGGTCGCGGAGGGTTGCTTCGAGGCCTTCGGCGTCGGCAAAGCCGCGGGATTCCATTTCCGCGACGTAGGCGTCCATCACCTCCCGGGGTACTCCCGGACCGTCAGTCGGGTGGTAGCGTTCGACGAGGGCGAGCAGTTCGCCCAGCACCATCGAACGCCCTCTGTGGTCCATCTCCGCCAGGATACTCTCCTGTAGGTCGACCATCGGTCGGACGTTCGCCGGCCAGGTAGAAAAACAGGCGGACCGATCGAGGGCGACGGGGCGAGTGTGTCAAAAACCTGCCTTTGCAGGCAGTAGCGCCACCCTGGCCGCCGCCGAACAGTCGCCGTATGGGTTCCAGAACGACGATCACGGAAGACGACCAGGGAAAGCCCGTCGTCGTCGGCGACGAAACCGTCGGCCGAATCGTGTCCGTCGAAGGCGGGACGGCCTACGTGGCGCCCGACCCCGGCGTCACAGAGACGGTTCTCTCGAAGCTCGGCTGGAGCGAGGCCAGCGAAGCGGACTATCCCCTCCAGGAGGAGGCCATCGAAACGATAACGGACGACGAGATCCGGCTGGGGTCGTCCGTCTAGACCGACCGCCTCACGCTACGTTCACTCGCTCGCCCAGACCAGTTCCAGCGAGAGCCTGGCGGTACAGGGCATCTCCTCGTCGTGGGACAGTACCTCCGTTTCCTCCGCTTCGAGCCGTGCGCTACAGCGACCCTCTTCGACGATCTGCAGGATCGTCGCGATCGAGCCACACTCGGGGCAGTCGACGGCCAGCCCGCCTTCGGCCTCGTGCAGGTCGTCCGGCGTGAGTTGCATTCGCGCCGCCTCGGAGTAATCGAAGTCGTCGCGTGGCGTGTCTGACATCGCCGGAACGTGTCGGGAGCCCCGGCGATAAAACTACCCCGCAGGTCCCGCCACCGAGGTTAACACGCGTCGACTCCAATGGGCAGGTATGGAGATCCGCGAGGCCAAAGCCACGGACGCTGACGGTATCGCTCGGGTCGCCCGAGAGTCACTCCACGAGTCCTACGACCACTTCATCGACCCCGACACCATCGACGAAGTGGTCGACGACTGGTACGACGAGAGCGCGGTAAACGACCTCGTGGGCGAGTCAGCGACCGTGTTGCTCCTGGCCGAGGAGTCAGACGACGTCGTCGGCTTCGCCCAGGGAGCCATCGTCGATGGAGAGCCCCCGGTCGGTGAACTGCACTGGCTCCACGTCGACCCGGCCGAACGGGGCCACGAGATGGGTGTCCAGCTCCTCGGCGAGATGCACGACCGCTTCGAGAACCGGGGAGCCTCGGTCCTTCGCGGTCTCGTCCTCTCGGGCAACGAGGACGGGACGACGTTCTACGAAAACAACGACTTCGAGGACGCGGGCTCGCGCTCCGTCGAGGTGGCCGGCGACGAGTACGAGGAACTGGTCTACGAGAAGGCGATCGGCGAGGAGCCGACCGAGAAGGTCGTTCAGGAGATCGCCGGCCCGGAGGGCCTGACGCTGTACGTAAACTACAGCGACGCCGAACGTGGCAACGATGGGCCGTTCTACCCGACGTTCAGCGACGAGGACTTCGGCGACCGGTACGGCTGGTTCTGTGGCAAGTGCGAGACGATCGACAACGCGATGGACTCGATGGGCCGCATCGAGTGTAACAACTGCGGGAACAGGCGAAAAGCGACCCGGTGGGACGCCGCGTACCTGTAACCGACCTGGGATTCGAACTGTTCAGGAAGCACCTCGGTTCCGCTACCGCTCCACCCTGCTCCCCCACTCGCCCGCCCCCCGGGGGGGGGGGGGGGGGGGGGGGGGGG